>LFEZ01000001.1 GCA_001510295.1 Thaumarchaeota archaeon casp-thauma4
TTCAGCATGTCCATCAACACGAGATGGAATTGTTTGGTATTCAGTATATTCCCAACCCTGACCAATTATTCACTTTGATATCTATCATAATTAAAAGAATTGATCTAGTGTCTGGCTTTTCTTTTCAAGACTTTTCTTTAATCGATTCATTGAGGTCTCTACTCTATCTTTTGAAAAGTCACGTTCTTCTGACAGATATTTCACAACTCCTTCGAAGTCAGTTTCCCCAAACTCAATTTTATCTATTTTAGCCACATTTGGTTCAAGAAAAATTTTCCTTATTTGTTCAAATGGGATTTGTTCCAACTGTTCTTGAATTTGAGGAATATCTTCTAGTCTTTTGTATTGTTTAATCATTCTGATGGCTGTTTTTGGTCCCACTCTTTCAAATCCGTCTGGATTAAAATCTGTCCCAATCAATATCCCTGTATCCACCAACTCTTCTCTAGTTAATCCCATACTTTCCAAATTTTTTTGAAACTCAATAATCTCTGGTAAAACCTCGATGTAGGAATTCCGGTTTGGTAACTTTCGCCTTCCACTGTTTGTAAAATTTCTTACTAATCTTTTTGCACCAAATAAAATTGAATCAAAATCTTGACTTGCTGATGCAAATGCGTGTCCTGTAATTGTAAGATTTGCTGCAGTTGCTTCTCCTTCTGACGGTGCCTGTATGTGAGGTATTCCAAATAAATCTAATAATTTTTTTGAATCTTCTACCATCCCATCTCTCATTGATGTGGTCTGTTGTGCATATTTTCTTGCATCTTCCATGTTTCCTGTTTTAATTGCTTTTTCATATTTCACCGTAGCTTCTTTTTTAATTCGTTTTCTTTTTTCAATTTCAGCTGATTTTAGTGACGGTGGTTTTCCATCAAATACATAAACTGGTTTGATTCCAATTGTGAGAAAATTTATGTTTCTAAACAGCAATCCTGTGATGTGACTTGTAACTCTCCCTTGTGAGTCTGTTAGATGAAGTCCTTCGGGTCCTCTGATTATTGCTAAAAATTGATAGATTGCATTGTATGCATCAATTGCTACAACTTTGTTCGTAAACGTTTCAAGTTGTGTTTTCTCTCTAACTAGTAATGGCTTTAGATCTAATCCCATAGTAATATTCAGTATTTGCTTCTTTTTTTATTTACTGATCGATTTTATACTGGAAATTCTTACTTTTGATGTCGAGATAGCCAAGATTGGTCCAAGGCGGACGCCTCGAAATCTCAAAACAGGATAGCGTCTGTGCTCTGCACACGGGGGTTCAAATCCCTCTCTCGGCGCCTATTTTTTAAATACCTTTGAAATTAATCTTCATATGACTATATCGTTAAACAAAATTCTAGTTCCACTTGATAATTCAAAAAATTCCTTTAGAGGATTATCCTCTGCAATCTATTTTGCAAAAATATGCGATGCAAAAATTATTGCACTACATGCAGTTTATGCTCCTCCAAAAGGCGATTTCGATACATCTGGAAGCTTTAACAAGGATCATAAAAAACAACTAAACTCAATGATGGATATTGCAGAAAATCAATGTGAAAAATCTGGAGTTAAATTTGAAAGAAAAATTGTATATGGAAATCCAGGTTATGAAATTGCTAAATTCGCAAATTCTACACAAAACAAAATTGATATGGTTGTAATTGGTTCTAGAGGACGAAGTTCTACAAAAGAAATATTCTTTGGAAGTACATCTCAATTCGTTCTCCACAAATCAAAACCTTCTGTATTAATCATAAAATAATCCACTAGTAAAAAAGAGAGGAAAAAAGATCCATCTCAATTTTTGCCAAAAAACGGCACTTTAACTAATGGAATTGTATTACATCAAAATGACTATTAAACATTATCCACAATTCATCATTATTTTTCGGCTTTGATTGGTTCTTTTTTTATCCACAATGTTTTGTTTTTATGATCAATTAATGATATTCCTAAACTGGCAATTTGGTCTCTGATTTTATCTGCCTTTCCAAATTGTTTTTCTTCTCTTAATTTCTCTCTCTTATTGATTAATTCGAAAGTTGATTTTATTTCATCATCTGAAACTGTTTGAACTTTTAATCCTAAAACTTCTAACATGTATTCTAAAACTGGCAATGCATTATCTGCAACATTTTTACTAATCTTTTCATCTGCTGCTAAACTGTTTATAGTTTTTATCATATTGAAAAACACAGACAACCCTAATGATGTATTGAAATCATCATTTAGTGCAGCGTCAAATTTTTCTCTTGCTTCTCTGAGTAAGGATGAAATATCTTCTAATTCTTCTGTTTTATCTGCTAGTCTTAACTCATAATAGCATGTTTCAATCTGTCGTAATCTGATTAAATTTTCTTTTAAAAGTTCTTCAGTATAATCAATTGGTTTTGAATAGTGTCCTGAAATACAAAATAATCTTGCTACATTTGGTCCCCATGATTCCAATACATGATTTATTGTTTTTACATTTCCTACTGATTTTGACATTTTCTCACCATTGATTGTAATCATTCCTACATGCATCCAAATTTTTGCAAATTGTTCTGAAGTAAATGATTCGGATTGTGCAATTTCATTTTCATGGTGAGGGAAAATTAAATCACGCCCTCCTCCATGTATTTCAAAATTTTTACCCAAATACTTGATACTCATTGCAGAACATTCTATGTGCCATCCTGGTCTACCTTTACCCCATGGACTTTCCCAATTTGGTTGTGTATCTGAAAATTTCCATAATGCAAAATCTAGAGGATTCTCTTTTGATTCGTCCACCTCTATCCTAGATCCACTCTCTAGATCTTCGGTTTTCTTTTTTGATAATTTACCATACTCTGAAAATTTTGAAACACGAAAATAAACGCCATTTTTTGAGGCATATGCATATTCTTTATCTGCTAATACTTGGATTAAATTTATCATATCTTCGATATGTTCTGTTGCTTTTGGATAATTTGTTGCTCTTTTGATGTTTAATCTATCTGAATCTTCAAAATACGTTTGAATGTATTTCATAGATAATCCACTTGTTGATTCGCCTTGCTCCTTCGCACGATTTATAATCTTATCATCAACATCTGTAAAATTTTGAATAAGTTCTACAGGAATGTTATTTGCTTCCAAAAATCTCCTTAGTGTGTCAAATACTATTATTGTTCTTGCATGTCCGATGTGAGATTGATCATAAACTGTAACACCACAAAGATATATTCGTACTTTGTCTGAAAATTCCAATTCTTTTTTTTGGTTTGTTAGCGTGTCAGAAATCTTCATTTGTTAATGACAGATATAGCGTATCATTTATCTTATTTGTATAACAATAATCTCAATTCAAAGATCTCTTGGATTGATTCGTTTATGCTCGCTATTCTTATACATAATATGGATCTTTTCAACTATTTCTTTATCAATTTGTGATTGATTTATGGTATCTTCCAATGACAATTTTTTATCTATTAAACAATACAGTATGACGTCAATTTGTTCATAATTGACACCAATTTCATGTTCTGCTTCGTGGTTGAGCCATAAATGCGGACTACTTTTCTTTTTAATAATTCTCTCATCTATTCCTAAATGTCTAGCCAATTCTCTTACTTGTGTCTTATATAATGAAACAATTGGTAATGCATCTGCAGCACCATCTCCAAATTTTGTAAAATATCCTATGTTGAATTCACTTTTATCACTTGAACCTAATGTCACTAATTTTTTTAAATTTGCATAATAATATAATATGTTCATTCTAATTCTTGCTCGTAAATTGCCTAACGCTTTATCTTCTGGTTCCAATACCATGCTAAACTCTTTATGAATTGAATTAATGTCAAGTAATTTGTAATCTATTCCTAGTGTATCGATGATCTTTATTGCATCACTAGTATCTGATTCTGGTGAAATTTTAGAATCTGGCATTATCATTGCAAGTGTTTTTTCTTTTACAATGTTATTACACAGATATGCAATTACTGCGGAATCAATTCCTCCACTTAGACCGAAAATTACACCTTTAGAATTAGTTTCTTCAATTTTCTGTTTTAATCCATTTTCTATCCTAGTTGCAATGCTGTTATAATCTTGATTTGTTATTTTTTCTAAAATATCTTGGTTCACAGATTTTTTTTAAACTAATCTCATAAAAAGTCTACCAGAATTATGCATCCACATAGATTCCATCATCTCTGATATCCACATCATATTTTTTCAGTTTGATACCTTTAAGATAATCCATTAATTCCCCTGTCTTGATATTATAATGCCAAAAATGTAATGGACATTCTACTATATCTCCTTCAATTTTTCCCTTTGGTGCAATTGAACCATCTTGATGTTGACAAATTCCATCTAATGCATGAAATCCATCTTGATTAAAAACTGCAATTTTTTTTCCATCCACTTGGAATTCTTTACTTGAACCAGATTGAATATCACCTTTTTCAGCAACTTTAGTCCATGCCATCTAAATAATTTTGAAATAATGTTCTTTATTTACTTATTCTTGTTACCAACTTTCGGCATATTTCTTTTGTTCTTTTGTTAAACTGTCTATCTTAACATTCATAGCTCTTAATGCGTCAACTGCAATTTGTCTATCAATCTCTTTTGGAACAGTCATGGTCTTTTTATCCATCTTTTTATGATTTTTCAAGATGTACAATAAGGATAATATTTGATTTGAAAATGACTGTGCCATGACTTCTGGTGGATGTCCTTCTGCTGCAACAAGATTTGCTAATCGTCCTTTACCGATTAAATAGATTTTTCTTCCATTTCTTAAGATGCATTCATCTAATGATGGTCTTACTTCTCTAACTGATTTAGATTTCTTTAGTAGGAATTTGGTATCTATTTCAACATCAAAATGTCCTACATTTCCAACTACTGAACCATCTTTCATAGAAAGAAGATGTTCTTTTCTAATTACGCTAGTCATTCCTGTAGTTGTAATGAAAATTTGTCCAATTTTTGCAGCTTGTGACATTGGCATTACATCAAATCCGTCCATATGTGCCTCTAGAGCTTTTACAGGGTCAATTTCTGTAACAATTACTTTACCTCCCATTCCTCTAGATCTTTCTGCAACTCCTCTTCCTACCCAGCCATACCCTACAACAACAATCTTCTTTGATGTAAATAATAATCCCGTTGCTCTTAGATATCCATCTATTGTACTTTGACCTGTGCCATATCTATTATCAAACATGTGTTTTGTATCGGCATCATTGACAATAACTACTGGATATTTTAATTTCCCTTGTTTTTCAATTGCTTTTACTCTTGTAACTCCTGCGGTGGTTTCTTCTGTAGAACCAAGAATTTCTAAAGATTTGAATTTTTTATCAAAATGTACCTTGACATTCATGTCTGCACCGTCATCACAAATTAAACTTGGTTTGTGGTTTAGTACTTGATCAATACACCAATCGTATTCTTTGTTGGTCTGACCATTCCATGCATAGATATGAATTCCTTGTGTTGCAAGATATGCTGCAATGTGGTCTTGTGTTGTTAATGGATTTCCTCCACACACTGCAACATTTGCTCCTAATTCTTTCGCGCCCATAAGTAAAACTGACGTTTCTTTTGTAATATGAAGGCAAAATGCAATTGTCACCCCTTTGAGAGGTTTTGATTTTTTTAACCTGGTTAATGTATTATCTAAAATTTCCATATGAGTACGAGCCCATTCGTATGAGATCTTTCCTTGTTTTGCTAATTTTGGGTTTTTTACTTTACTCATGTTTAACAAACTTCCAAATCTCTTTAAAAACCATACCTTAATAGTTAAAAAAATTCAAACCATCACAAATGAATAAAAAAGCAATAATCACCAGTGCATTGCCATATTCTAATGGTGAAATCCATCTGGGTCATGTCGCATCAACATATCTACCTGCAGATGTTACAACTCGTTTCTTAAAACAAAATGGTGTTGAAGCATATTATGTATGCGCGTCTGATGATTTTGGAACTCCAATACTAATACAATCTGAAAAACTTGGTCAAACTCCACAAGATTATGTTGCATATTGGAATAAGCGTGACTATGAAGATTTTACTGCTTTTGATATTGCATTTGATTTTTTCTATAAGACAAGTTCATCTGAAAATATATCTTTTGTACAAGATGTATTCAAAAAATTACAAGAAAATGATCATATCTATGAAAAAGAAATAATACAATTCTTTTGTGAAAACGATCAAAAATTCCTTCCAGACAGATTTGTAAAAGGAACTTGCCCATACTGTAACGCTGAAGACCAATATTCTGATTTATGTGAAAAATGTGGTCGTGTACCTGAGGAAATTAATAATCCTCATTGTTCAATATGTGGTCAACCACCGGTTAAAAAATCTACAAATCATTATTTCTTTAAACTAAAAAATTTTTCTGACTCACTTTTAGACTATTTGTCTAATGCCCCACATCTTCAAAAAGACGTAAAGAAATATGTTGAAAATTGGATTAAAGAAGGATTGATTGATTGGGATATCACACGCGATATTTCATGGGGTGTGCCAATTCCGATTGAAGGATTAACTGACAAAGTATTCTATGGATGGTTTGATAACCATTTGGCGTACATTTCTTCCACATTAAAATTCTTAAATGATAAAAAAATAGATGGAAAAACTTTCTGGAATGAAGCTGACATTTATCATTTCATTGGAAAAGATATTGTTTATCATCACTATCTGTTTTTACCTGCAATGAGATTGGGACTTAACAAAGAATTCAAATTACCTGATTTCATTCCTACTCGTGGTCACCTTACCCTTGAAGGTAAAAAAATATCTAAAAGTAGGAATTGGTATATTGGTCTAAAAGATTTTCTAGCTAAATTCCCTGCTGATTATTTGAGATTCTATCTTGTTTCGATAAATCCTTACTCGCAGGATGATCATAATTTTGATTGGGAACAATTTTCGACAAAAATTAACTCTGAATTAATTGGCAATTTAGGAAATTTAGTAAATCGTGCACTTGGATTTACAACTAAGGCTTTTGATGGTGTTGTGCCTGAACCTGAATCTTTTGATGAAAAGGATTCTGAATCTGAGAAAAAAATTAAATCTCTTGCTGACGATGTTGGAAAATTAATGAAAGAAAATCATTTGGATCGTGCATTAAAACAATTGATGGAATTTTCATCTCATTTTAATCAGTATTTTCAGCACAAAGAACCTTGGAAAAAAGAACCTGGAACAAATACTTGTATTTATCTATCCGTCAACGCTGTACGTTCAATTTCAATTTGCTTACATTCATTCTTACCAAAATCATCTCAAAAAATTTGGTCTCAATTAGGGCTAGAAGGAAACGTTTCTGATATATCTTGGAATGAAATGTCTGAATTGAAACTAAAAGCCGGACATAAAATTGGAGCCGTTGAACCAATATTCTCGAAAATAGAATCTTCTGACATTGCAAAAGAGCAATCCAAGTTAGGAACTTAGAATGATTGGAAAGGTATTCCCAAAAATATCTACTAGAGGGTATTATGATTTAAAAACTGGAAAAACTATCAAAAATACTTCGTATGGCATCTATCCTAAGAATACTTTTCAAAAAATATTACAAAACTCTGAAATTGTCATAATGATTCATGGCTTAAGGAATAACAAATCTGGCGCTCTTGCAAAATATATAATAGCTGAAAAACGCTTGAAATCATTAAACTATCGACATGATGTAGTTGGTTATAGTTATGATTCGAATACTGCTGGAGTGCAATACAAATCCACAGCATTATCTGCGTTGAAAGTTGGTGTTGTGATTGCAAAAAAGAATGGAAAAAATCTTTCAAAATTTATTTTAGATGCAAAATCAAAAAACCCTTCACTCAAAATTAGATTAATGGGACATTCACTTGGTGCTCAAGTTGTCTTATCGACAATACAATCTCTAGCAAAAAATCCAAAAAATAAAGGAATTGTTGAATCTGTGCATTTCTTTGGAGCCTCCATCCCTGCCAACTCAATGAAACCTCTCATAAATGGCAATAAATTTCAAAAAATTGTAAATAAAAAAATTGTTAACTATTTCAGCCCTTTCGATGATGTACTAAAGGTGGCACATGATGAAAAATGGGTTGATTCTCCAATAGGTTACCGCGGTGCATTGGGAATCACTTGTTCAAAATATACTCAAAAGCAAGTACGTCCACAAAATCATAGATTTACAAGTTATGCAAAAACCATAAAATCATTTCCTTAAATTAAAAATAGAATATGCGAGTTTCTAACACATCGCTTTTTCTTCGAGAATAAAGTATTTTGCGAGTTTGAGATATGTTTCCCGCTCAAAGTCGGTTATCTCTTCGTCACTACTATAGATCCTCTCAAACCATGAGATTATGTTCTCAATGTCTTTTGTAGAAAAAACTGTCACTTCTGGCATAATGACTTCTATCTTAAGCAGTATTTCATAATTTTAATCAATAATTGTCTCGATCAGTGTTGCTAAAAATCAATTAAAGAAGATACTTAGCAGAGTTGAAAGAGATGTTGTTCTAAATAATGAAGTCAAATATGCTCTCACTCCAACATCTATCACAAAATTTCTATTTAAGATCTAATTATCCAAGTCGTTTAATGATGTGATATCCAAATTGAGTCTTAACTGGCGCTGACACTTCGCCAATTTCTAAATTGAATGCAACATCTTCAAATTCTTTTACCATCATTCCTTTTGTAAAATAACCTAAATCTCCCTCTTTTTTTGAACTTGGACATGATGATATTTCTTTGGCGATTGCACCAAATTTTTTCCCTTTTTTAATTTCATCAAGTATCTGTAAAGCTTGACTTTGTTTTTCAACTAGAATATGCGAACATTTTACTTTTTGAGCCATTATTTTTCAAAAATTCTCTCTCTAATTTGTGGTACTCGTTTGTACACCATATCTCTAATTTTTGTTTGTTCTTGAGGTGTTGGCATCTCCTTTCCACCTTTCATTTGTGCTAGTGCTGATATGCCTCCAAGTAAAACTTGACCCATTATTAATCCAAAAATATACTCGTTTGTATCTTTAACTTTCAAAATATCATTACTGGCATTAACTTCATTTTGATAATTTTCTAGATTCATTATTGCATTTTCTATTGTTTTATCCACAATTACCTGTAATTGTTCTTCTGCACTCATACATCTCTCAATATTTTTAGATAAATAAGTAATTCGTGTCAAGATATCTTTTAATTAAACATTTCAAACATCTGGATATTGTTTAAATATTTCACAGTACAAACTGCAAATGAAGCATTACCTCTTGTCATAGAAAGATATGCAAATATGAAAAAACAAAAAAATGAAGTAATAAAAGCAGAACAGGATCTTCAAGTTACTTTGACTGATAATAATACGTTTGAAGAATATGTAACTTTAAAACAAAAATTAAATGAAGAATTGTCAAAATTTTATAAAACTATTGAAGAATTAGAAGAAACTGGAGTTGTTATGAAAGGATTAGATCAAGGCTTACTTGATTTTCCTTCAAAAAGATTTGATGACGAAGTATGGCTTTGTTGGAAAGAAGGTGAAACTGAAATAAAATTCTGGCATGAAAAAGATTCTGGATTTAATGGGCGAAAACCAGTTAGTGTAGATGCAGAGTCATTAATCTAATGCTTTCTGTCTGGCTACGTGCAATCAGAATAAAGTTTCTTCTAGCATCTGTAATTGCCGTATCTCTTGGGCTTTCTCTTTCATGGTATGCTGGACATTCAATTGATATTTTCCATGCATTATTGACATTTGCAGGTGTTATTTCCCTCCATGCTAGTGTAGATCTACTAAATGATTATTGGGATTTTAAACGTGGAATTGATACAAAAACAAAACGAACTAAGATGAGTGGAGGTACTGGAGTTTTACCGGAAGGATTACTCAAACCAAAATCTGTGTATTTTGTTGGTATTGGATTTTTAATTTTGGGTGCAATCATTGGTATCTATTTTGTTATGATGTTTGGAATTACAATTGGTTTGATCTTAGGGTTTGCTATTCTTTCTGTTTATTTCTATTCAACAAAGATTGTTAATTGGGGGCTTGCAGAGGTATTTGTTACAATAAAGGGTACTCTGATTATAATTGGAACGTACTTCATTCAATCTCAAAATATTGATGATTTTACAATTCTTGCAGGTATTGTAATAGGAATACTTTCTTCATTAGTTTTGTTTGTAACCTCAATTCCTGATCATGATGAAGACAAAGAAAAAGGACGTAGAACGTTGATAATTATTTTTGGCAAGTCAAATGCAGTCAAAACCTTCTTAATTTTTCCAATACTGGCATACGGAATTATAATTTATGGGGTAGTGTTTGGGTTATTTCCTATTTACAGTTTAATTGTTCTTTTAGCAAAGCCATTTCTAATTTTAGCTTTATTACATTTGAAAGATTTAGAAAAATCTGAAAACATTTTGATTAGTTCCATGACCAATACACTTTACTTTAGTAGAATTGCCGGTGCGCTTTTCATTATTTCATTTTTGATAGGATTTTAAGTAATGATTTTTAATATAATTTAGAATGATTTCAGGCTTTGCAACATCTACTGGAACCAAAACCTTCTCTGAAAAGTTTCTGACTGAAAATTATAACTCATTTCAAGATTTGTATTTATCGAATATTGGACTTGGAACATATCTTGGAGAACCTGATTCTCAAACTGATATGGTAGTCAAAGATGCTGTCAAAAAATCTATTTTGTCTGGCGTTAATGTTATTGATACTGCAATAAATTATCGTGCACAAAAATCTGAGAGAAGTATTGGCATTGCACTATCAGAATTAATTAATGAAAATTCAATCAAAAGGGAACAAGTATTCGTTTGCACAAAAAATGGATATGTCACAAATGATGGGGATATCAAAGAAGATTTCATGCAATATGTGATGCGTGAATTAGGTCAACCTGGAATTGTCAAAGAAGGTGACATATCTTCAGGTTATCATTGTATGACTGTTCCATATTTACAAGATCAGCTTGAACGAAGTTTAAAAAATCTAAATCTTGAATGTATTGATTTAATGTATCTTCATAATGCAGTTGAAGGTCATCCTGAAATGTCTCAATCACAATTTTTAGAAAATCTTAAAAAAGTTTTTGAATTTTATGAAGAAAAACGTAAAGAAGGCAAAATCCGATTTTATGGTTTAGCGACATGGGAATGTTTTAGAGTCATTTCTGCCAATTCAATGTTCCTCTCTTTAGAGGATGTAGTAAAACTTGCACAAGATGTTGGTGGGAGTGATCATGGATTTAGATTCATACAACTTCCTTTCAATTTACATTTTGACCAAGCAATGTTACTGAAAAACCAACTCGTTGCTGGAATGCAAAAATCTATTTTAGATTCTGCACATGAATTAGGAATTGGTGTTTTTACAAGTGTTCCGTTAATGCAAGGTAAACTTTTGGAATGGGCAAAATCAAAACCTCTCTTTGCAACTTCATCTGCTTCTGTTGGACTTTTACAGTTCATTCGTTCAACTCCTGGTGTTCTTGCACCATTAATTGGCCAAAAATCTCGTATTCATGTTGATGAAAATCTTGAAATTATGAAAATTAATTCATTAAACCAATCAGATTATGATGAATTTGTTAAAAAATTAGTATCTTAATCACACACAACATAAGTTATTTTTTAATTTCTCAATTTGTATCACATAATCACAATTTTTACATACAATCCAATTTTTTGCTTCCATTAGAATTTTTAGACATTTGTATTCTGTCATGAATAATTCTTGTTTTTCACATTCTGGACATGACCCAAAAAGTTTTTTCATGTACTAGATTCATTTTTTTCCATATAAGATATTCTTATGATTAATGAGTTCTTACTGTTTAGATAAATAGAAATACATCTCTAATTGCAAAAAACCATGAAGGTTACAGATCCCGTTTGTGGTCTTGAATTTGATGAGGACTTATCTGTCACACATGATTATAATTCAAAAAAATATCATTTTTGCTGTGATGGTTGCAAAAAAATTTTTATTAAAAAACCAAAGAAATGGTCAAAAAAATCTAATCAATAGGAAATTTACCGCACATTCTACAAAATCTTGAATTTAAATTAATCTCGTAATCGCAATCAGGACATTTTCTATCTGAATTTGATTTTTTTACAGAACTTGACTTTCTAAAGCATTCGTAGTAGTGTAGTGACTCTTTAGTTCTGATATATACTCCATCCTCTTCTAAAATTTTTGTTTTTTTCTGTGAAAAAATTTCATCTGTAATTATTGTATTGAATAACCATGTTAGATTACTTGTTCCTGATCCATCTTGCATGGGTGATTTCTCTCTCCAAATGATATTTTTAGGAAGATCTTTTTCAAATGTTTCTCTAAGAATCAGTTTCCCAAATTTCTTGTCTTCTTTAACATTAATTTTTCTTGAAATCGGTATACCATATGAAAATTTTATTACATTCTCATTCAAAAATGGGGTTTCAACTTTCATGTTTAATGATTTAGCAATATCTTTTGATGGAAAGTGCATGATTTTTTTTATTCGCTCTAGTTCTTCATCTAGTTCATCATTAGATTTTTTTAATAGAAAATTATATCCTGCAAAAATCTCATCTGCTCCATCTCCTGTAATTACTGAATCTACTCCTTTCTTTTTTAATGAACTCAGATAGAGGTGTGGAACAATGGAATTCCTTATCTCAATATCGTTAAAATTATTTAAAATTTTGATTGTTTCATTAATGGAATCTATTATCTCTTCCATGCTTACTTGTATCAGTGATAGATTCAATCCTGTATGTTTGGCAATGATTTGTGCAAAAGTAAGATCTGTTCCCAAAAAATCCTTTGTGATTATCGTTATTGCTTGTGGTTTTTGATCCTTTCGAAGGTGTGCGAGTATGCTGCTATCTAATCCTCCTGACAATGCAATCCATTCTGATTCGCATTCTTTTACCGCATTTTGCAACACTTCTGCACATTGATCCATATCTGTTCTCATAATCTAACTAGAATACATTTCCAATAAAAATTTGTTAATTTAGTAGAGATAGTCACAGCTAATTTCAGCCGAACTTATAAAGTAATTGTGGTAAGACATTTTATGTTACTTCCAGCAGAAATTGAATCGAAGACTTTGATTCCTGCTCTTCGTGCAATCCTTGCAAAAAACTTGGCTGAGAATCATAATGTACGTGAAGATGAGATCTCAAAAATGTTAGGTGTCACACAAGCTGCAATTAGTAATTATATTCGTGGAACACGGGGTGATCCTGAATTAATTAAAAAATTATCTGCTGAAAAACAAGTATCTGAAATGATTGATGAAATTGCTATGGGTCTTTCATCTGATATGGCATACTCTCCTTCCAGTTTATCTAAATTCATTGGTCTTTGTAATTATATCAAGACTAGTCTTTTAATTTGTGACATTCATCATAATCTAGAATCCGATATAGATGAAGCAATATGTAAAGAATGTGAAAACATGCTTCTCAAAGGACCTGGTAGCGTTTACTAATTTTTTAATAATACAATCTCTATATTTGAAATCATTTGCCCGTCTTCTTCTGTAATCACACTGTCTAATTTGATATCTTCAATTCTTGAATTTCCTTTTAACATATTTTCTGTTACTATATTTGCAACAGCCACTGCATTTGGAATTAAATCTCCTTTTGCCATCAACACAACTCTTTTGCTTGATGATAATGCTGTTAAGACGTCTAACGCACTAGTCATTACGGATTTATCTTTTACAAAATAACTGTCATTATCTAAGTGAGTTTCTGATTGTTTAACTTCTTGTAATTCCATCTTAATTGTAAGTTTACTGGACTTCTTTTAAATGATATAGACGAATCATCTATTCTTTGAAATCTAATAATGGTATATTTTGAAAATCGCCGTTAGGTAATACACGTCTTATTGTGATTGGAATGACACGTTCTTCTAGTTCTTTCATTGATATGTCTAATGAAGTTGCAGCACTTGCAGGAATGTCTATGAATGGTGGTGCTCCTAATGATAATTGTAATGCACGTGCCCCCATAATTCTTGCTTTTTCAAATCTTGTTAATTTTGGAGGTCCAATCAATATTTTTCCATCTCCACTTAATTCTTTTACTTCGTGTTTTTCATCAACGTCGATAATCTCTCTTTGTCTGATTATCTCACATTCTTTTTCTATTTCCTCTAGTTCTTTCTCGGTTAATTCTTCATTTCCTACTTTTATTTTTCTATAATTCTCAATTGCCTTTTCCATTGTTGCATGAACGCTCACCACTGCATCTGGATCAATCTCATCAGTATCTGGTGTGATTATTTCATCTAATTTTTCTTCTGGAACTAACGGTTCTACATCTTCTTCTTCAGTTGTAATTGATATTTCTTCAGGCTCGGACAAGTAAATTAATTGAAAAATGCCAATATATAATCCAAAGCTGAACATTTCATAATGGACGGTGGTTCTGTATCAAAATCCAAAGTAATTTTGGAAATAATTGGTAAATCTAAAATTAAATGTGAATTGAAACGTCATCTATCTCCTTCATTAGTTGGAACAATAATTCGTTCATTACCTGTAACCGGAACAATTCACATGCTTGGTTCTAGCGGTGTTTATGTTGAATCTCATATAGAATCTGGTGGGGAACGTACTAGAAATGAATTCAAAAAAGGCGATATTGCCTTTTTATCTATAGGTCATGCATTTTGTTTTTTTCATAAGGATACAAAAGTTGGAAAGGATCTAGTTCCAATAGGAAAAATTATTGAAAATGCTGATGAATTATTGAAAGTTAATTCTGGAGATGAAGTTTCTATTTATTGTGAAACTGGTTGATAGATGTAGTGACCGCTAAACCCGCCAACTTTTTTCACAGTTCCTTCTGCTAATGCTTTTTTAAGAAATGCATTGGCAGTTGAAATTTTTACATTTGTTTGTCTTGCTAAATCTTGAATTGTAATTACTTTTGCTGATTTAACTATTTTACTTGCCTCGGTTTCATTGATAAACACAGCAACATCTCTCTTCTCATTAGGATTTTTTTTATCTTTTTTTGTATTATCTTTTTTTGTATTATCTTTACTACTTTGTGTTTTCTCATTTGATGAGACCGATTTGTTCTTACTTCCCATATTTTCACATCAATAATTCCTATTTATAAACGAACAAAAATTTTCTTCATTTCAACTTTATTAACAGTTGAATTGTTATTATTACAATGGGTATTGTTTCAAAAGGCTCAAAGTGTAATGTGGATGGCTGTGATAATGACGCTGTACGTTCTCTTAATACAAAAAAAGTTGAAGATGCAGGATTACGTCTTAACTTGTCTGGTAAGAAATCTGGTTTATGTAAAGAACATTACAAAAAATGGAAAAAAGCAACAAAAGATGACCGTTCATTAGAGCGTGCCAGGTATGATAGAGGTTAATCTAAGGTTCGCAATTAGTTAATGTGTAAAGTTTCTGTTTAAGCTGTTCTAACTCTTGTTTGTCTTCCGTTTTCATTGCTGCCTCTTTTAATGTTAAGAGCATATTGGTATTGAACGAATTTAAGGCAATGGAATTTTCTCCTACTAAGTTTTGTTCAATACATGATTCTATTTCATGCATCAAGGGAGTTTTACTTTGTATTTCTAGGGATATCGGGCTTTCTATAGTGATATCTGTTTGGCTAAAAAAATACGTTGATGCTGAAAATCCCACAATTGCTATGGCTATTATTGTAATTGGGAATCTTTTTTCCATATAATATTTGAAAAATAAGGACTTTTTAATTTTTCACATACCGAATCATTTACATTGAAAAAGATTTTTGACTCGTCATGGGTAAAAGAAAAGCCGGAAAGCATGCACGATTTGCAGATCAGAAAGCCGCAAGAAGAAAGGCTAACAAAAAATCCTAATCGAAGTTTATATCGGATTTTTTTAGAATCTCAGCAAATTTGTCAGGAACCTTATTTGCTGATTCTTGCAGTGTGTTATAATAATTGCCTAATTTTTTATAAATTCTTTTTTGCTCTCTTGGCTCTTCATTTGATAATGCATATAATGCTAAAATAGGAAATGCAATTGTAGAATCTGTATATACTGTAATCAAATCTTCTTTTGAATCTTTTACTTTTCCCCAACTTTTTCCTTCTTGTAATGTTGCACCGGATAATCCTCCTGTGTCTGGTCGTGCATCTGTAATTTGAATAATGTAATCTTGTCCTCCATGGTCTTTTCGTAAAATTTGATCTAATATAGGTCCTGTTTGTTGTGCTGTGTTCTTTGGAACTCCTCCTCCTAGTTCTAAAATCCCGGACTTTTTTGAATTGTAAACTATTGCTGCCTGTTCAATTATCTCTCTAACGAAGTCTAAATTGAATTGTTTATTTTTTAATCTATGAACAGCTAAATTCATTGCAAGAGATGAATCTTTGAGGGTTGAAATGTATACGGGAACGTCTAACTCATATGCAGTTACAAGAAAACTTTTTTCAGGAAATTTTGCTTTTTCTTTACTAATTTTTCCTAATACATTACAAAATTCTGCAGTTGTAAATGATTTTTCTGAAAATTTATCTTTAAACATATTTTGAACAATATAATCCTGTAATTCCAATGTTTCAAAAAATTTCACATAAACATCTCTGATTCTTACAATTTCTTTTTCATACAATATGTTATCATCGGCATCAAAATGACCTTGTTTTACAGGCAATCCCCACGCAAAGTGATCTTCATGATATACATTTGCACCTGTTGTGATAATCCAATCTACAAATCCTTTTTCCAAAAGTGTTTTGATAATTCCACCAAATCCTACTGGTGTCATTGCACCTGCAACTGTTAAACAAATTGTTGCATTATCGTGAATCATTTTTTGATATAGTTTTGCAGCCTCCCCTAACTGTCTTGCATTAAATCCTGAATTTGCATAAATCTCCACTAACTCCTTTACCGTAGTTTTAGAATCAAGTTTGATGTGTGGTATGTCTTTTCCTTCGAAATTATGGTGGTTCACACAAAAATTTTGTAATGTAACTAAAATAAGCTTTAGGTTCTAATGTTACGTGAACCGTCACTATCCTCTGATTCCACTACGTGTTGTTTTACCATTTTTATTACATCCTCAATTACATCACAAAGATGTAGATCCACTTCTGTACTCAACATCAACAGTCCGTCTTTTCCACATGCCATGGTTATTCTATTTACCTTTTCATATCTGGTCATGGCAAATTGTGGTTCGCCAATTTCTGATGCAAATTGTTTACGTGTTTTCCATCGCATAATTGCTTGTGTCATAGATTTTTTTGTCTGATCCTTATCAAAATGACGAGTTATCCCATTCTGCATTTTCTCATAAACATCCCCGCTAAAGGAATTGTATACGCCTACGTAACGGATCTTTTTATTCATGTCTAACAATGCATTACAAAGTTTACTATAGTCCATAACAAAAGAGATTAATTATTAAATATGTAATAAAGTTTTCATTTCTTTTAATATGATAAGAATCTCTTTTTTGTTATGAAATTTATAGATATTCCAGATTCACAAAGGATTACACGTGAACCAGACAATCGTAATGTGATTTTTGCTGATGGAAAGATGACACAAGATGGTGTAGAAATTAAACGAATTGAATTGTTACAATATAAAACTAAAACAGATAAAAATTTAGGTGAATATTCCATTATTACTGCACTAGTTGATACTGATCAAGGTCAAATTGAAATACTTTATGATGAAGGATATAGGGGAAATGATGCACTAACTGAATCTGTAAACATGCTTGTACAAAATCTAGGCTTATCTGGATTGATACTTCGCAGTTTAATTTCATTAAAAAATGAACTAGAGAAAATTGAAAAGTAAAAATTATCATTATAAATTATCTGCTGATGATAAAAAACCAAAGTGTGCATTATGTGATAATGATTGTTCATACTATTGTAACATGAATGATCTTTATTATTGTGAAAAACATGTTATTGGACATGATGAAAATGAATCTTGATTGTTTATTACACAGTGATTTTTATTCTTTACATTGGACGACAGTTTTAGAAATCAGTGTATTGATAAAATTGCATTAAAAATAACTGATGAAAAAATTTCTACAGACGAACCATCTTCTAAAACACTTGAATATTTACAAAAATTTGCAATTACTCTAGGTGTGGATATTTCAAATACAGAAGAAGTAGTTAATGAAGCATTTTTGTATATTGCAATAAAAAACGCTAAAGATATTGATCCTTTAACCAAAGGTGATGAATTTGGTGCAGGATTTAGTTAACTCTTTAATGATTTGAATTTTTTTATTGCTTCTTTTGCTAATTCTTCTGCACTTTTTTGGTCAAACTTTGTGGGATCGTCGTTGGCAAAATGTTCATGATTCTTATCCTTCTTTTCTTTCATGATATGGGTTTTACTCTAAGCAAATTATAAGTTGTGGCAAATATCCCATTCATTATGCGAATCTTACAACTCCATTGTGATAATATCTCATATGAAGCCACAAAAAAAGAAATAAAATCTGCAGAAGATATTGTTCCAAAAACTGTATCAATTGATGAAGTTGTAGTCTGTTTTGTAGCTGTGGAAAATGGAGATGATGATAATGTGGCTCTCGATGCAATTTCACAAATTAAAGAATCTATGAAAAAAATTGGGTGTAAGAAATTATTGCTATATCCATATGCTCATCTAAGTTCCGATTTATCTGCTCCCTCAACTGCATTATCTTTACTTAAATTAATGGAAACTAATTCGTCAGAACTAGAAGTTAGCCGTGCACCTTTTGGTTGGACAAAATCCTACAATGTCAAAGTAAAAGGTCACCCCCTAGCTGAAAGTTCCAAAGTAATTACTGCAAATGATAAAAAAGAAGAAACGTCTACTGCATTAAAATCTGAATCAAAAATAAAATCATATTGGTACATTCTATCTCCTGATGGAACTATGGTTGAGTTTGATAAGTTTGACTTTTCAAAACATAAAAAATTGGAAATACTTGCAAAATATGAATCTGACAAAAAACGAAAGGTTGAGGAACCTCCTCCACATGTAGCGTTAATGAAAAAATTAGCTATTGCCGATTATGAGCCTGCATCTGATCATGGGAATATGCGTTACTTTCCAAATGGCCGTTTGATAAAAGGTCTATTGGAACAATTTGTTACAAACAAAGTCAAAGATTATGGGGGATATGAGGTAGAAACTCCAATCATGTATGACTCACATCATCCTAGTATGGAAAGTTATTTCAATCGATTTCCTGCAAGACAATACAATATTGATTCTGATGGGAAAAAATTATTTCTAAGATTTGCTGCTTGTTTTGGACAATTTTTAATGGCACATGACTTTCAAATGTCATACAAAAATCTACCCTACAGATTGTATGAATTAACTCGTTATAGCTTTAGACGTGAACAATCTGGAGAATTAGTTGGTCTTAGAAGATTACGTGCATTTACAATGCCTGATTGTCATGCATTCTGTAAAGATATTCAACAAGCCATCTCTGAATTCAGAAAACGTTTTGATTTATCTCGTGATGTTTTATCAAATGTAGGAATTCAACACGAAGATTATGAAATGGCTATACGTTTCACTGAAGATTTCTACAATGGAAATAAAGATATAATTTTAGAGATGGTCAAAAAATTAGATAAACCTGTACTTATTGAAATGTGGAAAGAACGATTTTTCTATTTTGTCTTAAAATGGGAATTTAACTATATTGATAATTCTGGAAAAGCGTCTGCATTATCTACTGATCAAATTGATGTTGAAAATGGAGAAAGATATGGAATTGAGTTTATTGATGAAAATAACGCTGCAATAAATCCGATTATTTTACATAATTCTCCTAGCGGTGCAATTGAACGTGTTATGTACACATTACTTGAAAAATGTGCTACTGATGCTAAAGAAGGACGAAAACCAATGTTTCCGTTATGGCTTGCCCCAACTCAAGTACGTGTTATTCCGTTAAGCGATGATTTCTTAGACTTTTCACAAAAACTTTCTGAAAAATTAACTGCACAAAATATTCGTGTAGATATTGATGACCGAAATGAATCAATTGGAAAACGTATTCGTGAATCTGAAAAAGAATGGATTCGATATGTACTTGTAATTGGAGAAAAAGAGGTTAGTTCTAAGAATCTAAGTGTTCGTGACAGAACTCAAAGTGATGTAAGAGAAATATCCTTTGATATTTTTGTAGAAGAAATCACTGTCCAGAATGCTGGCAAGCCGCATTCTACTCTAAACCAGCCTCAACTTCTATCAAAAAGACCAATCATCCAGGTTTAATGAACAACTTATCTTTCATTCTTTGTGGTTAAATACAAATTTTGTGGCTATAATTTATGCATGGAAAGTTACTGATCTGTACTAAATGTGGTGAATCTAATAATCTCTGTTTATGTGATGACTCTTCATGCGAATTTAATTAATTAGGTATTGCTTTATTTTAAAGTGAATTAAAATCTGTATAATGAGTTACGCTGATTTGTATTTGACTAGTTCTCCAAAAATTATCTCTCCTGCAGATGATTCTGAACCGGTAGCAACATTATTTGGAATTCCATTTGACTCCACACACTCATACAAACCTGGATGTCGTTTTGGTCCAGATGTAATTCGTGATGCGTTTAACAATATTGAAATCTTTATGCCGGAATTTGGCGTTGATTTAGAACAAGTCAACATTAAAGATCTTGGAAATTTAGAACATACAGTTGTCGCTCAAAATATGATTGACATGGTTAGAAAGATTACTAGCGAATTAAAGGATACATCAAACCAACTAATCATTCTTGGAGGAGAACATTCACTTACCTATGGTAGTTACTTAAGCTATCCTAAAGATACAGGATATGTTGTATTTGATGCCCACTATGATTTGAGAGATGAATATGCAGGTACCAAACTAAGCCACGCTGCATATCTGAGACGAATTGTAGAAGAACGTGGTCCTGAAAACATCATTCATGTTGGGGCTCGTGCATTTGTAAAAGAAGAATTAGAATATCTTACCAAAAATAATATTCAAACCATCTCTGACTCTGAAATTAAAAATGGCAATGGTCCAAAATTATTAAAACAACTGACTGAAAAATTTGAAAATCTCTATGTTAGTATCGATCTTGATGTTTTAGATCCTGCTTTTGCTCCTGGTGTTGGTAATCCTGAAGCGATCGGAATTACTTCTCGTGAATTACACGATATGGTAGTTACTCTAAAAAATAAAAAAATTAAAGCTGCCGACATTGTTGAATTGAATCCTATGTTTGATAATGGGGCTACTGCATCTTTAGCTGCTAGAATGATTACCATTATCGTAGCAATGAATCAAAAATGAGGAAATGCATTGTTAAATAATTTACGTGATTCCTTAAAACCTGTATTACAAAAAATTGGAAAATCTTTTGCTGCTACTCGATTGTCTCCAAATGTATTCACTGGTATAGGTCTTGCATTAGCATTTGTTACATCAATAATTTATGGAATTGGATTTGAATATTCATTACTTTTAGGTGGTATTGCATTACTGGCATCTGGTTTCTTTGACATTGTTGATGGGCAAGTTGCTCATTATGCAAATAAAATGTCAAAATCTGGAGGATTTTTGGATTCAATATTTGATAAAATTGCAGAAGTTGCAATCTTTTTTGGAATTTTAATTGGAAATTATACTGAGCCATATTTGGTATTTGCAGCAATCACTTTTTCATTATTGGTTAGTTACGCACGTGCAAAGGCTGATGCTGCAGGAATTAAGATGCAAGGTATTGGAATTGGTGAACGTGCAGAAAGGTTACTTGTAATTGCTATAATAGGAATGATTGGTTTTATGGAGATTGCAGTAATACTTGTAATAATCATTTCAGCAATAACCCTGACTCAGAGAATTTTAGTTTTAATGAAAAATAGGTAGTTTATCCACGAAGTTTTGTATGTTTACGTCTGTCCTCTGCTGAACGAATTTTTAGAACTTTGAAATGTATTGCACATGAAATACAATACCATTTTGTAACTTGTGGTGAAGCGATGTATGCTCCTTGCGCACGTAATTCTTTTGCTAATTGATGCTCTACTAAATTTAGGCGTGAGGTAACTTTCTTTGCTTTATCTTTTGGAACAGTCGCTGCACAATTTACACATTGAATTGTACCTGATGAACCTTTTCCTCCTTTTCGTCTACCTCTACTTGCACGCTTTAATGGCATGTAAGAAATTCAAATCTTCAATATATAAAGTGAGATATCATATATCAAAAAAACAATTTAAAGATCCTGAATAATTACGCATTATGACTGGTCTGTGTGAAAATTGTCTTACTTCTAATATTGAAGTAAAATTTGTAAAAGGAAAAACTATTTGCTCTAAATGTGCAAATAAGGATTCAAATAAGTAGTACAAAACATAATTTTTACTCATTATGAAAGTTGGAATATTTTCTCACTGCACAATGGATACGATTGTTTATGAAAATGAACAATATGACGCTCCTGGAGGTCCTGCTAGCTATTGTTCACTAACTGCACGGAAACAAAAACATGATGTAAACCTCTATACCAAATTTGGACCGAATTATCCTTTAGAGGAATTTTTTAAAGAAAACAAAATTAACATACCTGATGCATTATCTTTAAAACCCACCACTAAATTTAGAATCGAACTGAATGATTCTGATAGAAAACTCTTTGTAGAAAACATGTGCGATAAAATTAATTTCATAGAAAATGACAATGATGGTGTGAT
The DNA here is from genome assembly GCA_001510295.1 of Thaumarchaeota archaeon casp-thauma4. GTDB lineage: Archaea > Thermoproteota > Nitrososphaeria > Nitrososphaerales > Nitrosopumilaceae > Nitrosopelagicus. Next base: position 22,754 of record LFEZ01000001.1, read on the forward strand.
AATTAGTCCTGTATATGATGAAATTTCTTTAGAAACTTATTCCCAAATCAAAAATCATGATAATTTTGTTCTTTTAGATCCTCAAGGTTTTCTAAGAGAAAAAAATACAAATAATGAAATCTCTTTAAAAAGAACTTTGCTTGATCTTAACAACATCAACGCTATCAAGATCAATCCTGATGAATTGTATGCATTAACTGGTCTTACTGGTAATAATGGAATTAAACAATTACAAAAACTTGGAATTGAGTATGTGATTTATACAAATAAGCAAGAAATATCTTTACTTGTAAAAGATGAGTTGTATACAATTTTCTTACCAAAAATGACTTTAACTGATACGACTGGACTTGGAGATATTTTTTGTTCTACATTTGTCTGCACTATGTTAAAAGAAAAAGACTTTCTATGGGCACTGTCTTTTGCAGGCGGAGCTGTTCAATCAGCCATTGAATCAAAGGCATTTGGTCTAGAGAAAGTTCCAGAAAAAAATTCGCTAGAAAGTAATGGGTCTTATTTTTATAATATTGTAGAGTTCAAGCAGATCTAACATATATTGTCCATAACAAAATAATTTATCTATGTATATTGGAATATCTGGAACTGGGCTAACTGACTCATCTGAAAAATTTCTTAAAAAAATTTTAGATGAAAATAGTATTTCATCATCAAAAATTGGGATAAATTCTAAAAATAAAAAATATGATTGTGTATTTGTTCTTGGAGGAGATAAAGGAGTTAGAACTTATTTCCATAGGACCTTTGACTCATCAATTCCTGTTTTGGGAATCAATGAATCTGAATCTGATGGGTTTCTTTCACAGCTTGATTTGAAACAACTTCCATCATTAATTTCGCGTATCAAAAAAATGGATTTTCAGACAGAACAGGTTACTAGATTGGGTGTAAAAATTGATGGAAAAAATGTCTATCCTGTACTAAATGATGTTGCTGTTTTTTCTTCTAAAAGTGCTATGCTGATGGAACATACTCTTAGAGTTAATGGTGATGAGGTATGGCATGATAGCAGTGATGGTGTAATAATCTCTACGCCTATTGGTTCTTCTGCATATTCAATGTCTGCAGGTGGTCCTGTAATTTTTCAAGATTCGGATGTATTTGGAATAATTTCTGTAAACTCTCTTGATATAACTAGACGACCGTTGATTGTATCTAATGCAAGTATAATTGAAGTTGATGAAGTTTCATCTAGATTACATTGTGAAGCTGTTTTGGATGGTTTGGATCGTTATAAAGTAAAAAATTCTGTGGAAGCTACAAAATATGAACCTTCTGCAAATATTATTCGTTTGAAAAAAGATACCACTGCAATTTCTGCTATTGCTAAAAAAGTTAAACTTGCTGAAGAATTATTTAATATGCCACCAAGCTCAAAACTACTTCTTAAAATTTTAGAATATGAAGGCTCTATGAGTCAAAAAGAATTGGTAAAGAAAACATTACTGCCTGATAGAACTGTACGTTTGGCTATGAGTCATTTATTAGAAAAAGGATATGTCAAAAAGAAAGTTTCAATCAGAGATTCACGTCAGAAAATATATGAAATATCTAAATTAATTAATTCTGATTTGCAGCAGTAGTAAATGCCTTGAATACATGTTCTGGATATCCTGGTCTGCTATTGAATTCAGGATGGAATTGAACCCCTATGAAAAACTTATGAGATGGAATTTCTAAAATTTCCATTCTTCTTCCTTCATCACTTTTACCTGAAAAGATCATGCCTTTTTGTGCAAATTCATCTAAATATTTTGTATTAAATTCATACCTATGCCTGTGTCTTTTTGAAATTTTTTCCTGTCCATAAATTTTGTTTGCTATTGTATCTGGTTTTACATTAATTTCATTTGCACCTAATCTCAATGAGCCGCCCATATCTGTAATGCCGTCTTGTTCTGGAAGCAAATGTATTATCGGATTGTTGGTATTTTGTTCAATTTCTGTTGAATTTGCATCTGTGTAATTACAAACATTTCTTGCAAAAGATACTGCTGCCAATTGGAATCCAAAACATATTCCAAGATAGGGGATATTTTGTTCCCTTGCAAAATTTACAGTTTTTATGATTCCTTCTGAGCCTCTGGTACCGAATCCTCCTGGAACCAATATTCCGTCATATTTAGACAATATATCCACATTTCCATTAATCTCTTCTGAATCTATCCAATCTATTTCAATTTTTTTTCCAAGTGATGCAGCTGCATGTTTTAATGCATGATTTACACTGACATAACTATCTGCAAGTGTTACATATTTTCCCACCATTGCGATGTTAATCGGTTCTCCTTCATTTTGTAATGAATCGACTATCTTATTCCATGTATCCCAGTTCTGAGATGCATTAACATATCCAATCTTGTTGAATTTTTTAAAAATAACATCTACCAATCCTTGTCCATATAGAATTTTTGGTACTTGAAAAATTGAATCGACGTCATGACATGAAAATACATCCTTGTCTGTAACATTTGTAAACATTGAGATTTTATTTTTTGTTTTATCCTGTAATGGCATGGAACATCTCACGCAAAGTATATCTGGTTGAATTCCAATTCTTCTTAGTTCTTGAACGCTATGTTGTGTAGGTTTAGTTTTTTGTTCACCTACTACATCTAATGATGGTGCTAATGTGACATGAACAAAAATAATGTTTTCTGGACCTTCTTCAACTCTTATTTGCCTTAATGCCTCTAAAAATGGTAAACTCTCGATATCTCCTACGGTTCCTCCACATTCTACTACCAACATTTCTAATTCTTCATCTACGGCAATTTTTTTTATTCTATCTTTTATTGCATTTGTAACATGTGGTATAATCTGTACACATGCTCCCAAATATTCTCCTTTTCGTTCAGATTCTATTACACTAGAATAAATTTGCGCAGTTGTAATGTTGTGTGATTTTGGTATGTCTTGGTTCAAAAATCTTTCATAATTTCCTATATCCATATCACATTCACCTCCGTCGTCTGTTACAAAGACCTCTCCGTGTGCAATTGGGTTCATTGTTCCTGCATCATAATTCAGATATGGATCAATTTTGACGCATGAAACTTTTTGATCTGATAACTGTAATAATTTGCAAATTGATGATGAAACTACCCCTTTTCCTAGTCCAGACATAACTCCTCCTGTGACAAAAATGAACTTTGTCTGCATTTTTTTCTTAAACACTTCTAGTTTTTATTCGTTTATTTTGTTATCTGGTTTTGTTTTTTAGTTTTTTTGTAAATATTGCAATTCGTGTTTGAATCTTATTTGCAGGCGTATTTTCGATAATCTTTATGTTTGCACTACCTACTATCACTGCATCAGCCCCTGATGAAACATATTTTTGAACATCCTTTTCGGTAGATACCCCAAATCCTACCCCTACTGGAATTTTTCCTTTTGCAGCAATTTTTGTATTCTTGAGTGCATCTAGTGTGTATTTGTGAATCTTAGTTTGAACTCCTGTTGTACCAAAAACTGCAACCATGTAAAGGAATCCTGATGTGGATTTGATAATTTGTTCTAATCGATCTTTTTCTGTATTTGGTGATACAAGAAATATTGTATCCATTCCTATTTTTTTAGCGGCTTTGACATATTCATTTGATTCTTCTATTGACATGTCTGGTAAAATTAATCCATCAATTCCTGCTTGTTTTGCACGTGAAATAAATTTCAGATATGTTTGATTATACAAGATGTTTGTATATGTCATTAAAACTAGTGGAATGTTTGATTCCTTACGTATTTTTTTTACAATTGAAAAGAAATTATCAATTTTTGTTCCATTATTCAATGACTCTGTACTTGCCATCTGAATTGTTGGACCGTCTGCAATTGGATCTGAAAACGGAAAACCTAATTCAATAATGTCTGCCCCTCCTTGGATTAATCCTCTTACTGCAGACAATGTTGCTTTTTCTGATGGATACCCTGTCATAATGTATGAGATTAAAGCGGTCTCTTTTTTTGATTTTAATTGGTTAAACTTTTCTTTTATTCTTGACATTTTTTGCCAAATACTCCTTTACAATATCGATGTCTTTGTCACCTCTACCTGACAGGGTAACTACAATTGATTCTGTTTTTTTCATCTTTTTTGAAATTTTAATTGCATGTGCTATTGCATGTGCTGATTCTAATGCCGGAATAATTCCTTCAGTTCGTGTAAGAATTAAAAATGCATTAATCGCTTCATCATCTGTCACTGCTTTGTATTCTACTCGATTTTTATCTTTAAGATATGCATGTTCAGGTCCAACTCCTGGATAATCTAGTCCTGCAGAAATGCTGTGTGTTTCACTAATCTGCCCATCTTCATCTTGCATTAGGTATGTCATCATTCCGTGCAAGACTCCTTTCTTACCTGCAGTAAGTGGGGCTGAATGTAATTTTGTTTTCACTCCTTTTCCTCCTGCTTCTATTCCTATAATCTTGGCATTTGTATCAATTAGTGGATAAAATGTTCCTATTGCATTAGATCCTCCACCTACACATGCAATTACTACACTTGGAATTTTCTTCATTTGTTTTTTAATTTCTATTCCAATTACTTTTTGAAAATCTCTTACCATGAGAGGATATGGGTGTGGTCCAACTGCTGAACCTAACAGATAATATGTCGAGTCCACATTTGTAATCCAATCCCTCATTGCTTCATTTATTGCATCTTTTAATGTCATTGAACCTGATTTTACAGCATGTACTTTAGCACCTAATAATTCCATTCTGAAAACATTTTGTTTTTGACGTAATGTGTCCACATATCCCATGTAAATTTCAGCTTTTAATCCTAAACTCGCACATGCCATTGCAGTTGCTACTCCATGTTGGCCTGCTCCGGTTTCTGCAATTATTCTTTTTTTGCCCATACGTTTGGCGAGTAATGCTTGTCCCAACGTATTATTGATTTTATGAGCTCCTCCATGTAACAAATCTTCTCTTTTCAAATAGATTTTTGCTCCTCCTATAGTTTTAGTAAGATTTCTTGCAAAATAGATTGGAGTTGGTCTTCCTGCATAATCAATTAATAATCTTCCAAGTTCTTTTTTGAAGTTTTTATCATTTCTAATCTTGAGGTAATTTTTTTCTAATTCTTCTATTGCTGGCGCAAGTGTTTCTGGAATGTATTTTCCACCAAATTCTCCAAATCTTCCATTTTTTGGTATTCCTATTTTCATATTGAATTCACTAATCTTCTGACTGTATGTTCAATGTTATCATTTTTCATTATTGCTGTTCCTATAAGATACCCTTTTGCACCACATTTATGAAGAAATCGAATATCCTCCTGAGATTCAATCCCGCTCTCTGAGATGATAATTTTAGATGAATCTGTTTTTTCTAGTATGTTTTTTGTTGTATTCAGATCAATTTTTAATGTATCTAAATTTCGATTATTTATCCCAATAATATCTGCATTAGTTTTACATGCATTTTCAAATTCTTTTGATGTATGTGCTTCGACTATCACTTTCACTCCGTTTTTGTGACCATATCCAATTAATTCATCCATTTCAAGTATCATTTTCTTATCAAAAAGAGATTGGATTAGTAGAAAGTAATCAGCACCTATTTTTTTAGCAGCGTCAATCTGTATTTTATCAATTGTTATGTCTTTCATTAACATTGGAATTTTTACTGCTTTTCTAACTTTCATGAAAAGTTCTGGAGACCCATCAAACAAAAATGGTTGAGTTAATACTGATAATGCTGAAGCTCCTCCATTAACCATCTGTGATGCAATATCTACTGGATCTACTACTTTTCTAATATTTCCTAATGCAGGAGATGAAAATTTTATTTCTGTAATCAATGGTGCATGTTGTGAATTAATTATTATTTCCCCTAAATCAATTCCTGAATTTGATAATGATTCTGAAATATTATAAACTCCGTCATCAATTGCATTTTTAGAATTATTTACAAGTTTCTCTAAAATCTTTTCCATCTCATTCAAACTCCTCTAGTTTTTCTAATGCATTATTCTCTTTTGTAAATTGCATTAACTTCTTAAACGCTTTTCCATTGTTTATTGTCTGTCGAGCTAATTCAATACCTTCTTCAAATTTATTACAGATCCCTCCTACAACAAGTCCTCCTGCAGCATTTAAGATTGTAATTTCTTTCATTGTTTTATTTGATGTATTATTCAATACTTTAACAAACGCATCTGTTGCCTCTTTTTTTGTTGAAATTTGAATATCTGATAGATTCCCTTTCTCTAGGCCATATTTACTTGGGTCAATTATGAATTGTGTTATTTCCTCATTTTTTAATAAACATGCTTTATTTTTTGATGTTGTTGATAGTTCATCCATGCCGTCATCAGATCTCACTGTTAGCACTGTATCTGAAAAATTCTTTTGCATAATTTTTACAATTCTTTCAATGTAATTATCTGCAAAAACTCCTATCATCTGATGCCTTACTTTTGCTGGATTGCATAAAGGACCTAAGAGATTAAACGCGGTTCTTTTACCAATTATTTTTCTAGCTGGAGCAACATTTTTCATAGCAGGATGAAATTTTGGTGCAAACATGAATCCTATTCCTATCTTTTCAATCATTTCTTCAACTACCCATGGCTCTGAATTCAAATCAAATCCAAAATATTCGAAAATGTCTGCACTGCCTGACACGCCTGAAACCGAGCGATTTCCATGTTTTGCAACACTTACTCCTGCTCCTGCAATAACAAACGACGCTGCTGTGGAAATGTTGAAGGTTTGTAAATTATCCCCTCCTGTACCACATACATCAATTAAGTTTCCGTGACAACGTGGATTGATGTTTACTGAATACTCGTTCATTTTTGTAAACATCGCACGTAGTTCCTCATTCGTTTCTCCTTTTTCTGATAAATTTCTGAGAAATTCTGCAATTTCTTCATCATTGCTATTTCCATTTAGAATTTCACTCATCACTGATGACATTTCATCAAATGTCAAATCTCCATTAATTTTTTTCATGATTTTTTACTTTTTCTATGAAATTAGAAAATATCTTTGTTCCTTCATCTGTCAATATTGATTCAGGATGAAATTGAACTCCTTCAATTAGATATTCTTTGTGACTTACGCCCATCACTTCTCCATCATCTTCTGCAACCGCAGTAATTTTCAAGGAATTTGGTATGATTGTTTTTTCCCCTACAAGTGAGTGATATCTAGTTGCTCTAAATGGATTTTTTACTCCTGCAAATAATGATTCCCCTGTATGTTTTATTTGACTTGTTTTTCCATGACGAATGTTTTTTGCATTAACAATCTTCCCTCCAAAACATGAAATTATTCCTTGATGTCCAAGACAAACTCCAAGAATTGGTTTTTTTGGTCCAAGCTCTGTAATTACTCTTTTACAAATTCCAAAATATCTTTCATCATCTGGAGTTCCTGGACCTGGAGAGATAATTATTGCATCATAATTTGAATCTTCGATATCTTTTATTGTTATTCTGTCATTTCTAATCACATCTGACGTTACACCCAATTCCCCTAATCTTTGGGCAATATTATATACAAAAGAATCATAATTATCAATAATTAGAAATTTCATTTTGAAGCCTCCTTTAATGCTGTAATCATTGCATTTGCTTTATGTTCTGTTTCTTTGAATTCATTTTCTGCAATAGAATCAAATACAATTCCTGCTCCTGCTTGGACAAATCCTTTCTCCTTATCTGCAAAAATACTCCTAATTGCAATTGCAAAATCACAGCATCCATTAAATGAAAAATACCCTACTGCTCCTGCATATGTTTCCCTTTGGGTTGGTTCCAATTCTTGAATTATCTCCATCGCTCTTACTTTTGGCGCTCCTGATACGGTTCCTGCTGGAAAAACTGCTTGAAATGCATCATACATGTCATGCTTTTCATTCAATTTGCCAACTACATGTGTCACTATGTGTTGAACATGACTGAATCTCTTAATTTGCATTAATTCTTTTACTTTTACGGTTCCATAATCACAAACTCTTCCAATATCATTTCGGCCTAAATCCACAAGCATTGTATGTTCTGCAATTTCTTTTTCATCATGTAGCAATTCATCTTTTAGTTTTTTGTTTTTCTCTTCATCATTGGTAATTTTTCTTGTACCTGCTATTGGAAACGTCTCTACATCTCTTCCAGTTACTCTTAGTAGCATTTCTGGACTTGATCCAATTGTTATGTTATCTTTCATTTTAAGATGAAACATGTATGGTGATGGATTTAACTCTCGAAGTTTTTCATACACTCTGAGATAATCCCCTTTCCCCTCAAATGAGAATCTCCTGGAAAGAACAACCTGAAATACATCTCCACTATGAACATATTCTTTTGCTTTTTTTACAATTTTCTTAAATTCATCCTCATTCAGATTTGGATTGATGTCTGACATTTCAAACATGCCTATTTCTCCATCTGTTTTTTGTATACTGTCTTTTCTATCTATGTCATAATAAAAATAGAAAAACTTCTTTTTTTTATTATCGTAAAGGATGCCATCATTATAGATTCCAAATTCCATTATTGATTTTTCTAAATCTTTGTCACCTGGTATATTTTCAAATAGTCTAATTGCATCGTAGTCGATATTTCCTACAGCTCCTCCCAAATATCGATAAGACATGTCATCTGTTTTTTTTATTAATTTTTTGATTTCTTCTAGTGGTGTGTCTGTTTGAATTGTCTTTATTTTCCCACCTCTATCTTGAATTGTTATTCTGTTAAAGTAACATTTTACAATTAATTCTGGGTCAAATCCCATAATGGATGTCTCTGAAAGTTCATCTGGTCCTTCTAATGATTCGAACAAAAAAGAATGTGTATAGTTTTTAGATATTTTTTTGTAAACGTCAAATGGTTGGGTTTCAGTGTACACTAGAGGAATCTTAGAAATGATGTGTTTCCCAAAGGTGTTCACCCATAGGCATGCTATTAGTATACGATATTTAAACTCTAAATAGATGTTACAGTAAAGTACGGTACCTTTATATCGTATTGGGTTCTATTAGGAGTATGAGTCAGTTAGTATATTCTGGAAAATCTGCTTTAATTCAGGATTTTATTTTAAAGACCGAACCTGTGTTTTTGAGAACTGATGCCTATGAATTGAATTGCTATGTTTGTAAAAAAGGACTCCAAGATGAAACGTCACTTACTGCAAAAACTCTCGATTCAAAAAATATAATGTTATGTGAAAAACATTTTGAATAATTAGTACTGTGCAGGTTTTGTAACTGCACCATTTGCTGCAGATCCCACAAGTGATGCATATTTTGCAAGTGCGCCTGTAGTGTAGTTTGGTGCAGGTCTTCTCCATTGTTCTTTTCTAGTAGCTAATTCCTCTTCAGATACATGTAGATTAAGTGAATTATCTTCTAATCTGATTGATATTTTATCTCCATTTTTTACCAATGCTATTGGTCCTCCAACAAATGCTTCTGGTGCAACATGCCCTACCATGAATCCACGTGTTCCTCCTGAAAATCTACCGTCTGTGACCATTGCAACCTTCTTTCCTAGTCCTTGACCTATAAGCGCTGCAGTTGTGGACAACATTTCTCTCATTCCCGGACCTCCTTTGGGGCCTTCATATCTAATCACTACCACATCTCCTTCATCTATTTCGCCTTTTGAAACTGCTTCAAATGCATATTCTTCTCTATCGTAAACCTTTGCAATTCCTGTGAATTCTCTCATTTCAACTCCTGCGGTTTTAATCACGCCTCCCTCTGGTGCTAATGTGCCTTTTAGAATTACTGCTGTACCAACTTCATGTATTGGCTGTTCTACAGATTTTACAATTTGTTGATCAGGAACTTCCATAATTGCTAATTCTTCTAAATTCTGTTTAATTGTTTTACCTGTAACCGTCATAGAATCTCCATGTATCAGATTTTTGTCTAATAATTTTTTCATAATTAATGGTATTCCTCCAATTTTATCTAAACTATTCATTACATAATTCCCCCCAGGTTTCATATCTGCAAGATGCGGTGTCTTTTTCCTAATTCTCTCAAAATCATCATATGTGAGATTAATTCCTGCTTCATTTGCCATTGCCAATAAATGTAAAATTCCATTTGTAGAGCCCCCTACTGCATTTAACATTGTGATTGAATTTTCAAATGCCTCAAATGTTACAATATCTAGTGGTTTTATGCCTAATTGAAGTAAATTTGTACAGGCTTTTCCAGTTTCAAACACTATTTTACTTCGTCTATCATCCTCTGCAGGCGGGCTAGCACTTCCTGGTAATGATAATCCAATTGCTTCTGAAATTGATGCCATTGTATTTGCAGTAAACATGCCTCCGCACGAACCTGCATTGGGACATGCTACATTTTCAATATTTTCCAACTCTTCTGCTGAAATCTTTCCTGCATTGTATTCTCCCACAGCTTCGTAAACATCTACTACTGTTAGCTCTCTTCCATTTAAAATTCCTGGCATCATAGTTCCACCATAAACGAATACTGAAGGTATGTTGAGTCTTATCATTCCCATCATTGTTCCTGGTAGACTTTTATCACATCCTGCTATTCCAACTAGTGCATCATATTGATGTGCTCTTACCATTAACTCAATTGAATCTGCAATTACTTCTCTACTGATCAATGAGGATTTCATCCCTTCATGACCCATTGCAATTCCATCACTCACTGCAATTGTACTAAATTCTCTTGGTGTTGCTCCCCCCTCAGTTACTCCTTGTTTTGCTTGTTGGGCAAGATTTGCAAGATGAATGTTACAAGGAGTTGCCTCATTACCTGTATGACATACTCCCACAAATGATTTGCTTAAATCTTCATTTGTGAGTCCCATTGCTTTATACATTGCACGGTGTGGAGCTCGAGCTGTACCTTCAACAACATTTCTACTTGAAATTTTCATCTTACTCACAATCTATCGATTGTTTGTGCATTTAACTCTGCTAGCTGTTTGTCAATAGCTAATTGGTCTTCATTTCCATATGTAATGAGAATTCTATCATCTTCTTGTATGACATACTCTCGTATGTCTTTAACCAGTTGTTGATTAATGTAAAACTTTAATGAGTAATCTTCATTTGTACAAAACTGTCGTCCGTCAGGGAAAACAAAACAATTTTCATTAGTTGCAAGTTTCATTGAATTGAACAAAAATTCAAGTTCAACTCCTGTTGAATGGCTATGTATTGTATCTCCATCCTGATTTTCAAAGTGAATCCATGGTGTCTTTACCTGATAGTTTGGTGTTGAAAAGTCAAATTTATCTCCAAAAATATTCACTAACAAGGATGCGTGAACATGGTCTGCTCCTAATTTTCCAGCATTTTGTGGTGCGCCTGGTGCATTATTTGTAGATGTGACAAACTCGTAACAAGCAAATGCCACAATTACCCCAATCATGGATAAAATTCCTAACGCTTTGAGATTTCTCATTCGATATTGTGAAGATCTCTTACTTGCAAATCCTTCACGTTCTTCTTCTCTCTTTTCACGTCTATTTTTGCCCATTGTTCATTCCAAATTTATCAACCAAATAAATCAATATCGTTTATACTATCTACGAGTCTATTCATATGTAATGACCATATTCACAGAGATAATTGAAGGAAAAAGGACAGGTTATATTATTTTTGAAGATAAACATCATGTTGCAATTTTAGATAAATATCCTATAGATACTGGTCATTCTTTAGTTATCACAAAAAAACCATATGAAAAAATTACAGATATGCCAAAAAATGAAGTGGCAGAATTATTTTCTCTAGTTCCTGAAATTGCAACTGCAATTCTTAAAGCTACAGGAGCCGTTGCATTTAGTATTGCACAAAATAACGGCAAAGAGGCAAAACAAATAATTCCTCATGTCCATCTACACATTATTCCGCGATATGCAGATAAGGCTACCATGTGGACGAAGAGAGAAATTCCTGATGATGATGAATTATCAAATTTACAACAAAAAATTAAAGATTCTTTCTAACTACGATTTGGGTTATAGCGAAGTATAGCAGCTATCTTTCCTAGACTGCCCAACATTACTCCATGTTCTGTTTTTCCTGAAACAACCTCAACTTTAGTTCCAGTCTGAGATGCAATTAATGCAATATAGTCAATAAGATCTTGATCAATTATTTCAGAATCCATCGATTTACATTCTGAACATGCTATATTCTTCATTTCTGTTTTTCTTGCAATTCTTTTGCCTTGTTCGATAAATTCATCTTCTACATTTGAACATCTAATACATGTCTTTTGAATTCGACTCATATTGATATCATCTGAGATCATCACCATGCCCGCAATGTTATCTTTTAACATCTCTATTACTTCTTTTAGACCATAACTTCCTAATCCTGAATTTGTATTAATTTCCTGAAATAATTTTTCAATCATTTTTTTCTCTTCGACCATTCTAAAATTTGATAAAATATCTGAACATTTTGAAAATGCTTCTCTAATTCCTTCTGCACCTGCGTATGATGCATCAATTGTGGCAATTATGTTATTTTGTAATCTATATTCCAGATATTCTTTATTAACAAATTCCTCTTTTGTTGGACCTGGACCTGAGACTATTAGCCCTTTTACTTTATAGATGTCGATAAAATACTCTCTAGTTATTGCAGCAACTCTGTTAAAGTAATATTGCAATTCCATCTCTCTTAATTTTTGAAATCGTTTTGCTGATTGTCCTCCCTGTCTATGTTTTCCTGCAACTCCTGAACCTGTTTGTTTTAAAACTTCTAGTTTGTCTCCATGTAATAATCCCCATCCTGCATCTTTTGCATCAATTGCCAATAGCCCAATAATGTTGTCATCTTGCAACATGTCTTTCAATATGTCTGTATGAAAATGATCATCGCATCGGTATAATGATGTGGTCAAATCTTTAGGTGGGTCTATTTCATATATTTTTACAATTTCACTTCCTGGAGGTCCCCCTCCTTCTCTTGGAAGTGCACCACAAAATATCACTAATCCGTTTTCGGGGGTCTTTTTGTATAGTTTTAATCTTTGAATTACTTTGGATAGTGAATCTACAACATGTGTTCTTGTTAAATCCGATTTTATGTTATCTGCAGTTCCTTGTTCTTCTCTTAATTGTGTCATCACTTCATGAAGCTGTTGATCTTTTGGAATATACACTGTAATTAGTTCGGTTCCTCGACCTGAATGCTGAGTTAATTCTTCTAATGTTTTTCTAATCTTATACATTTTTACAGAATCCACTTTCTGAACTTCAAATTTTCCCATTTTCTAATTGTCACCAAGTTAGAATATTAAGATTAGCGACTGTTGTGCCCGTAATAAGAAAAGTTTCCTCATAATACTGGTCTAACTTTTTTTAGTTGATATAATATCTATTGAATCTAAAATTAGAGGAGTGTTTCACAAAGTCGTGAAAGATTTAGAAAGTGGTAAAGCTGTTTCTTACTCTTGTAAATGTTGGAGTAAGTGAAACAAGCTTTGTTATGGTATGAAAACTATTGGCTATGACTAGATTCTATTAAGCAAGTGAAGTTTCCTTGACTTAGATAATTAAGGTGATTGTACACATTTCGTATTTTTATGAATTTCCAAGTTTTTTAAATACCTGTTCAAATTTTTCAAATGGCTGTGCCCCAATTATCCTGTATGCTTCATTATCATTAAATATCAAAAATGAAGGGGTTGCATTGATGCCTATTTCTTTTCCAAATTGCTCATTATCTATCACTTTTTGTCTAAACTCTGAATTTTTTAGACATTGACTAAACTCATCTAGATCCAATTTTATATCTCTAGCAAACCCGAGTAAAACATTTTCAGTGATCCACCCTGTATTTTCGCCGCCCCAATTATTATACAACGTATCATGATATTCCCAAAACTTGTTTTGTTTTTGTGCACAATATGATGCTTCAGATGCCAAAATAGACTGTTTACCATTTAATGGAAAATCCTTATACACAAAGTTCACGTTTCCTGTTTTGATATATTTTTCCTTAATTTTTTCCATTGTTTCATCATGAAATTTATAACAAAATGTACACTGATAGTCGCCGAATTCAACTACGGTGATCTTGGCATTTGGATCTCCCATCATGGTAGAACCTTGTATTAGATTTTCTTCATTCAACCCAGATGGATTATCTGATGTTTGCTCTAAATTACTGATTAGTCCAACACCGATAAGTATTCCAATTATTACAGGTATTGATAAAAAATAGATCTTCATATTATGAGCCGTTTTTAATTACTTTTAAATAGATAAGTTCCTTCAAAAATTCAATGTTACAGAAACAAACTACAATTACCACATTTAGTGTTTCTAAAGTTGCAATTGCTGTACTGGCACTTGTGTTTGGATTTGGGTTATTTGTAGTAGGTTTTGATCAAGGGCACATTTTCAGCGTAGTAATGGGTGAGCAAGCATTTGATGAAATGTTAATACATGAATTAACTCATGATATGAGACATGCTGCTGGTTTTCCTTGTCATTAATTGGTTAGAGCCTCATTCTAATTTCTAAGAATATATAATGTATTTTAAATACACTTTATTCTAGTAAATTTCATGCCAAAACGAATCACTTTACCCCAATTAAAAAAATATGATGTAACTCAGAAAGTTATTGAAATGTTGGCAGATGCAGAATCTCGTGCAATTATTTTCTCAATCATTCGAAAGGGAAAAACTGCTGCAGAATTATCTAAAAAACACAAAATCCCTTTAAGTTCAGTTTATAAAAAAATCTCTGATTTAGAAGAGCTTACATTAATTCATGTACACAGCTGGCAAATTTCTGAAAAAGGTCGAAGATTCAAGGTCTACAAGAGTAGAATAAAGGATGCTGAGATAAGTATAAAAAAACCAGAGGCATCACTAACCTTAATTCCAAATGATAATTAATCCCATAAAGAAAAGTATTGTTCGTCAAGCTCTTCCTAAACCAAATGTTTTACAATTGAGTGAATATGACATAACTCAAAAAATTATGGATTCATTAACTAACGCATGTCATCGTTCTGTACTGTTTTCAATAACTAAAAGTTCAAAAGATGCACCAAAAATTGCTGAAGAGTTAAACATATCATTATCATCAGTTTACAAAACTTTGGTAAGACTTGAAGAATTAACACTAGTAGAAATTGAAAAATTTAATTTCGTAGAAGGTAAAAAAATTAAATTTTACAAGAGTCGAATCGGGAAAGCAGAAATTACATTTGACTCAAATGACGCAACCTTGCATCTTTATCCAAACAGTTTTAATAAATAAATGATGTTTCTTCATGGATATAATTAATCTATTAAAATTAGATTTTAATGATGAAGATTTCTCGCATATTCGCACAATAAGAAAATCTGTTTTTAATACTGAATTAGGAATTTCAGAAAATGAATTATTTGATAAGCATGATGAAACATGTGACCATTTTTTAATATTTGATGGAAAAAACATTGTTGGTTCTGTGAGAATTATTTCTATGGATCATATAGTGAAACTAGAGCGCATGGCTATTGTTAAAAATTTTCGAGTAAAAAATTATGGAAAAAACTGTATTTCACAGATCAAAGATTATTATTCCTCAAAAGGTTTTTCTCAAATAATATTGGATTCAATCTATTCCGTGAGAGGGTTTTACAAAAAATGTGGTTTCGTTGAAGAAGGTGACATATTCCAAAGAGTTGGAATTGAACATATTCGAATGTCATTAACGTTCTAGTCATTTTGAAAACACTCTATTGATTATTATCTTATAAAAAAATTCAAGAATTATGAGTGCAGAACTTTCTACAAGTAAACTTCACGACCTTGCACATATGGGCATGCGTGCAACTATTGGAGTCATTTTCATTGTTCATGGATTTGGAAAGTTTGGAAATCCTGGATTTGGTGGATGGATATCAAGCATGGGCATTCCTGCCGAAATGCAAATTCCTATAGCATTAGCCGAATTTGTAGCTGGAATTTTACTATTATTTGGGGTTCTAACAAGAATCTCGGGTGCATTATTGTCGATAATAATGCTTGGAGCAATCTTTCTTGTTAAAGGTGCAACTAGTCTTACGGGCGACAAGGGCTATGAATTTGATTTAATTCTTCTTGCTGCAAGTTTAGTCATGATTGTTAGTGGTCCGGGCAGAATTTCTATCTCGCATCTAATCAAAAAGATTCCTAGAGTATTACAATAATTTTAGGTAACAATTTTTTCTATTTGATTTTTTTCTTCAGCAATCTTAATCTCTCGTGCAATTCTTTTTCCCATGCTCATATTCTCATTGAATAATAATGAATAATATGGCGAACCATCCATGTAGATGTTAGTTCCTGCAACAATTCTTGCTGAAAACTCAAATGATGTAAATTTAGCATTTTCATCATATACTCCTTCTATACAAAATGGACCATTCATACCTGGTGGAACAATTCTTTTAGCGGCCTCGATAAAATTTTCACCCATCGTATATACCTCATCTAATAATGATTCCCTCAAAACTAGCGGACTATTTCCAATTACGTTAAATGATGGAACTTTTTTTGATTTTAATTGTTGCTCTGATGGAATTCTACCAAGACCTTCAATATCTGATTCGTGTCTTTGATCAACTCCAAAGAATTCTAATTCATTAGTTAACGGAGAATAGAAAAATTGTAAATAGGCTAAAACACCTACTGCATATTCTTGAATGTACAGGGTTTCATTTTTTGAAATCACTCCTTCAGAAATTAATTGGTTTCTTTTTGTATTGTAATCTTCTTCATTTGCTGCCATGAAATATCCTTTACCTCCTGCAGCCCCTTGCCTTTTTACAATTACCAATTTTTCAATATTTTTTGGGTCTGTTATTGGTTTTGGCATTGGAAGGGTTGCTTCTCTCATAAGTTTTTCTTTCATTGTTCTATCTGATTCCCATCTCAAAATCCATTTATTTCCAAAAATTGGCACGCTAATTGATTCAATCTCTTCGGAGCTCATTTGAGAAATTAATGTCCCATGCGGAATTAATATTGCATCTTGTTGTTTGAGTTTATTCTGTATTTTTGCATCTAATATTTCAGAAAATTTCTCAACAATGATCAGTTCATCAATAAACTTGAATCGTCTGTATAATTTTTCACGTTTTTTCTCACAAACAAGTATTGTTTTGAATCCTTCATCTTTTGCACCTTTTAAAACTTGTAATGAACAATGAGACCCCAAAGTAGCAATGCTTGTCAAGAGTGTTTTTTCTTATCACATTGGCTTTTTGAATCTATTCCCTAGATAGTTTTGTTGACACATATTCAAAGATCTCATCAATTAGCTCTATTTTTGCTTCAGATTCAAGATCATCTGGAATAGTTTTTGCTAAAAAATCATACATAGATACCTGATCTTTCAATTCACCAATCTCTTTTCTAAGAGAATATGTGGCAATTGCACCTGATATGTAGGCAATAGCTTGTTCTCGTGTATTCATACATTGTTAATTATGCTCTAAAATAAAAATCGTAAACCAAAGTAAAATAAACCCAAAAAATTACTTTAAACTAAATGATTGGAACTGAACTGGGAGATTTAAGAAGAACTCACTATTCTATCGAACTAAGTTCGTTAGATGAGGGTACTGAAGTAGTTGTCATGGGATGGGTTGTAACAGTTCGTGGTCATGGAAATATTGTATTTGCTACCATTCGTGACAAACTAGGAAATATTCAGATTATCACAAAAAGTGGTGAAGGTGATGATGATATTCGCCAAAAACTTTCTAATCTAAAAGAACATTCATCAATTGCAGTAATCGGTAAAACTAGAAAAAACGAAAAATCCCCTACCGGAATTGAAGTAGTTCCAAGTGAGATGCGAGTTTTTTCAGAAGTTGAAAAAATTCCTCCATTTGAACCGTATGCAAAAACCGTAAAGAATATTGATACTCGATTAGAAGTAAGAGCAATTGATCTTAGAAGAAATGTTTTACAAAAAATATTTCTCGCGAGAAGTGTCACATTAAAAGCACTTCGAGATTATTTTGATAAAGAAGATTTTGTCGAAGTTAATACGCCAAAAATAATTGCTACTGCAACAGAAGGCGGTGCAGCATTATTTCCTATCTTTTATTACAATAAAGAGGCATTTTTAGCTCAGAGCCCACAACTTTACAAAGAACAATTGACAATGAGTTTTGAAAAAGTCTTTGAAATTGCACCTATATTTAGAGCAGAACCTTCTAGAACAAATCGACATTTGTCTGAAGCAATCTCTATTGATTTTGAGGAAGCATATGTGGATTACAACGATGTAATGGATAGAATTGAAGAACTCATCAAAACCTGCATTATTACCGTTCAAAATTTTGTAAAAGAAAACCCTGATGTTGAGTTTAATGTTCCGGAGATACCTGATAAAATTCCACGTTACAAATATGCAGAATTAATTGAAAAGATGCAAAATGCAGGAGTTAAGGCTCAATGGGGTGATGATTTGTATCCAAAAAACCTACAAAAAATTGGTTTAAGTGGATTTTACTTTATCATTGATTGGCCAATGGGTCCAAAACCTTTCTATGTTAAAGTAAAGAAAGACGATGAAAAAATATCAGAATCTTTTGATTTGATGTGGGGGGATTTGGAATTATCTTCTGGAAGCACTAGAATTGAAAAGAAATCTGAATTGGAAGATAGAATGAAAAATAAAGGAATGAACATTGAGGCATTTGATTATCATCTTAACATATTTGATTTTGGTGTTCCACCCCATGCAGGTTGTGGAATTGGTCTAGAAAGATTGATGATGGCACTTACTGGAACTGAAAATATTCGAGATACCACATTTTATCCAAGAGATGT
>LFEZ01000002.1 GCA_001510295.1 Thaumarchaeota archaeon casp-thauma4
TAACAAAAATTTCAAAATTTATGGCAAATTTGATTGTACATTACTCACAGGTTCAATCAAAGTAAGACCAGCTGTTAACATAATTCATGATGCGATAACTACAGGTAAAATTAATTCAGGAACAACGGTGATTGAAGCTACATCAGGAAACTTTGGAATTGCGCTAGGGTTATTGTCAAAGATTGGCGTAACTGCAATTGCACTTGTTTCAAGAAAACTTCAGGAAGGTGTATTCAAAGAATTAAGAAATGGAAATATTCGAATTATGGATCTTGATATGGATATTTGTCCTGCACCAGGAATGGAAGATAAACAAGATGAATTGGTTGCAAAAGCCACTGCTGCAAATATTCGTTCACAGATGATTGATCTTGGCTTTGAACCTGAAACTTTTGATAACAACATTTCAGATATTGAAACACTTTTAGCTAAAAAAGATATAATCAATCTAGCAAAGTTTCTTGCAAAAATTTACAATTTATTCTGTCCTGAACAGTATGATAATGATTTGAACGTTGAGGCACATAGAACAGTTACAGGTGTTGAAATTGATCAGCAATTACATGAAAATGGAGAATCGTTAGAAAACTACGACATTGTTTGTACGTTTGGAACTGGGGGAACATCTAGCGGTCTTAGTAAATATTTTGATGAGAAATATAATAAAAAAGGGGTTCATGTCATATTTCCTCCAGATCAACAGGATGTTGCAGGAATAAGAACAATAGGAAATGCAGATGGTCTCAAATATTATGACCCAGAAAAATATGCAGGTAAGCATCAAATAGATTTTGAACAAGCAAAACCACTACTGAAATTCTTTGTGGATAAAGGTCACGATATGGGCGAAAGTAGTGCTCTTGAACTGTATGCATCTTTACAAATGATATACAAAAGTGGAGGAAATTTTGTTGTTATGATTTGTGATGGAATTGAAAAGTATAGGAAAAACTTTGAAAAAATTGGAAAGAGTATAACACCAAACCAGGTTTCACAACAAGATGTTGCTTCAAATGCAAATGAATATGATAAAGTGATATGGATTCATACTCAGTATACTCCACGTAAAGAAGGAATTGAATTACTTGCAAAATCACTTGGAATTGATAAGAGTAAGATTTTAGTGCCAAACGCCAGAACTGCACAAGAATTGCTATCTGGACAACAAGTTCCAGAAGAGATCGACAAGGCATTACATGAATCAAATGGAAAATCATTAATTGTATGCATGGCAGGAAGAACATCATTAATGGCAGCTAATGTTTTAGCAGAGAAAGGAATTCAGACTGATAGTTTAACTGGAGGAATTACGGGTCTGCCTGAAAGTCAAACTAAAGATCTGTCAACAATAATTGAACAAGCCTCACAGTTTTGATATTTATTAAGTCTCTGAATAATATAAGTTTATGAAATGTCTTTCAGTGTGTCAGCCATTTGCTGAACTAATTGTTCAAGGCAAAAAGACAATCGAACTAAGAAAATGGAATACAAAATTTCGAGGTGAATTTTTAGTTCATGCTGCAAAAAATATTCTCACAGAAGATTGCAAACGAATGAAGATATTATCATCAACAATTACAACTGGTGCAATAATAGGAAAAGTTAATTTAGTTGATGTCAAAAAATATGACTCAGATGAAGAACTCAAAACTGACAAGAAAAAACATTATTCAATATTAGACCATACAAAAAACAAGTATGGCTTTATTTTAGAAAAACCAAAAAAAATATTAATTCCTATTCCATATTTGGGAAAACTAAAGTTCTTTGATTTTCATCCAGATGAAATAAAAAATAATGATGTCAAAATGGATCTTTTTGAGGAAGAATATCGGCATAAGTGGATTAACCGTCATTAATTATAATATCAGACCAAGATTAAATCCATGTATATATAAAGGGAGTATTTAAAACAGCAGAAATGCCACAAACAAAACCAATAGTAAGTGTAGAAAACGTGGTTGCTTCTGCATCAGTAGATCAGAAAATTGATCTAAACGATATTACAAAAAAATTTCCTGATACAGAGTACCACCCAGACCAATTTCCAGGCTTAGTTTTTCGATTAGAGAGTCCAAGAACTGCCACATTGATCTTTAGAACAGGTAAGATGGTATGTACAGGCGCAAAATCCGAAGAGATGGCTGTTAAAGCTGTACAAACAGTTGTGAAACAATTACGTAAAGGAGGCATTAAAATTAAGAAAGATGCAGTCATTACAGTACAAAACATTGTTGCAGCAATCAATCTAGGTGGAAAAATCCATTTAGAAGAGGCAGCAAGAAAATTACCAAGAAGTATGTACGAACCTGAACAGTTTCCTGGTTTGATTCACAGAATGCTTGATCCAAAAACAGTAATTCTTTTGTTTGCATCAGGCAAACTTGTGTGCACAGGAGCCAAAAAAGAGGCAGATGTGTATAGATCTGTACATAACCTACATTCTACATTAGAAGAAAAAGAATTAATGATCTACGACGCGTAGATTTTCCAATTCTATTTATTATTTTTAAATTTTCTTTAATTCGTCTTCAATTTCAATTAAAGATTTATTTTTTGGATCCAATTCTTTGATTTTGTCACAGCACTCAATCACCTTATCTTTATTTTTTAAATTTAGATATACACTTGCTTTTATTGCCAGAGCGTCAAGATCAAATATCCCAATTTCTAAAGTTTTATCCATATACTCCAAGGTTTTTTCAGAATCACCTTTGATGTAATAAATACTTCCAATAATAAATGCAATATCAGGATCATGTTCAAGTATTTTTTCAATTCCATGTCCATATTCTAATGCTTCATCATATTTTTTTTGTTTAACAAGTGTCCTAAGACGACGTCGGGGATTATTAAAAAGACCAGTCAAGTGTTGATCAGAATTATGTTTTATTTGATATCTTAGACTGTAATTTCTCCCAGTCATCTAGGAATGCTTTCAGACCTTTATCAGTTAAAGAATGACCGAGCATTTTTTCCAATACTCCTGCAGGCAAAGTAACAGCATCAGCGCCAATTTTTGCTGCATCTACAACATGTTGTGGATGTCTTACACTAGCAACAAGAATCTGTGTTTTAAAATCATAATTTGAAAAAACTTGTTTAATTTCTCTGATTAAATCCATACCGGTGTGACCAATATCATCTAATCTTCCAATGAAAGGACTAACATATTTTGCTCCTGCTTTTGCTGCAAGAAGTGCTTGATTTGCAGAGAACACAAGTGTGACATTAACAGGAATTCCTTGCTCTGAGAAACTCTTACAAGCTCTTAGACCATCTCCGGTCATTGGGCATTTAACAACAACATGATTACCATACTCTCGAAGCTTTTTTCCTTCTTTCATCATTCCATCATAATCAGTACTTACAACTTCTAAACTAACATCACCTTTGATTATTCTAGTAATTTCTTTCATTACAGCATGTGGATCACTACCTTCTTTGGCAAGTAACGAAGGGTTTGTTGTAATTCCATCTAACAAACCCATGTCGTTATACTTTTTAATATCATCAATGTTTGCGGTATCAAGGAAAATTTTCATTGTTTACTACGGATATCCTTGACAGTTTTTTCTATATTAATTGATGTGATACCATGTTTTTCTAATAATTGTGGAATTTCAGCGTCACGAGCAGATTCACCAAACATATCTTGTACACCAATTCTACGTATAGGAACGGGATATACCTCAGAGACCACCTCAGATACAGCAGAACCAAAGCCACCCATAACATTATGTTCTTCGCAAGTAACAATTCCACCAGTCTCACGTGCAGCTTTTTCTAAAATATCTTTGTCGATTGGTTTTATTGTAAAACAATCAATTACCCTACATGAGATTCCATCTTGTTGAAGTTTATCTGCAGCATCAAGAGCCATTTTTACTGTTATTCCAGTAGCAGCTATAGTACAGTCATTTCCATCTCTTAATGTTATACCCTTTCCAATTACAAATTCTTGAGAATCAGAGTGTACATTAGGAACTTCGGATCTTGTCATTCTCATGTAAAATGGACCATAATTCTGTGCAATATTTTTTATTAATTTTGATACAGCGATAGCATCAGCAGGAATTATAACTTTCATGTTTGGGATAACACGCATTATTGCAATGTCTTCAATGGTTTGGTGGGAACCGCCATCAGGTCCAACAGATAATCCACCATGAGATGTTACAAGTTTAACATTCAAACCTTTTTTTTCTCCTCTAGACGGATATGCAATTGAATTTCGTATTTGGTCAACACATCGTCCTGGCAGAAATATTGCATATGTACTTGCAAATGATGTTTTTCCAGAATAAGCTAATCCTGCTGCAATAGATACCAAATTTGCTTCAGCTATGCCTACATTAAAGAATCTATCAGGAAAAATTTTTCCAAAACCAGATGTTTTTAGTGAATCAGTTGTGTCAGCACCTAACACAACAATGTTTTTGTCTTCTTTACCTAATTCAATCAATGCATTTCCATATGCAGTTCTCATATCACCAAATTTAGTACTCATTGATATCCAAGATCCATTGCTGTTTGTTGTAATTCATCTTTTTTCTTGCCTATAACATGCAAATCAATCCATTTGTTTACCAATTCAGGTCCACCAAGTTCATTTGCTTTTTGAATCAATAATTTACGTCTAGTTCTTGATACCTGATTTCGGAATTCACGTATTACTAATCTAATATCGTTTTGGCCAATAATTGCACTACCACCAACAAATGCTCGTGCACCATCTGCAAAACATTCACCAATATTATCTAGAGTTACTCCTCCATCAGATTCAATGTAACCAGTGAAACCATTCTCTTTCAAATTTATTAAGAGATTTCTTGTTTTTTCATGAGTGTTTTCAATATATTTTTGACCTGATTTTCCAGGTACAACAGACATTATGATAATTTGATCTAGTGTGGAAATGAATTTTTTACTCCAATCAGGCATAGTGGTATCAGGATTTATTGCTAAACCAACACTAACTTTGTTTGATTTGAGTAAATCATGAATTTCACCAAAACTTGATTCATCACATACTTCTGCATGAACAGTTACAATATCACTTCCTGCATCAATATAATTTTGAATTTGTTTAACAGGCTCATTAATCATTAGATGTGTATCAAATGGAATTAGAGTTAGAGGTTTTAATTCCTTAATTTTTGTGTAGTCAAAAGTAGAATTTGGAACAAATTGACCATCCATGACATCCAAATGAATGTAATCTGCTCGTCCATCATCACAACGTTTTACTTCATTTTCTAGATTTGTCATATCACCTGCTATGATAGAAGGTGCAATCATAAATTGGGAGTCTAATTCCTGATTAATTATAGGAACAAATGTAGGAGCAGGTGCCTTACCATGCCACTGCGGATTATCTTCCATATGTTCAACCGCCTTTCCTTTGATGGTTCTAGCTATAATGATTGATGGCATACCTTTAACAGACTTTGCTCTACTAATTGCATCAGATACTTGTTCAATTCTATGACCATCAACTTCGATTACATTCCATCCAAAAGAACGCCATTTATCACCAGTTTTCCATCTACTGGCATCTCTCCACATTTCAGATAGTTCGTCATCTTCAAGTGATTCATCAAGTGGCATAATTTTTTCAGTGTAAGAATCTTGTTGTATAAAATTTCTATCAAGAATTAATGTAAGATTATCAACATTGTATTTTGCGGCAGTCATTGCAGCTTCCCATACTTGACCTTCATCGCTTTCACCATCACCCATTACGGTGAAAATGTGTGTATCTTTTTGATCAAGTTTTGCAGCCAATGCATTTCCAATAGAGTAAGATAAACCAATTCCTAAAGAGCCACCACAAAATTCAACACCAGGACATTTAAGATCAGGATGACCTTGTAATTTACTCCCAAATTGTCGTAAAGTGTCTAATTCGGATTCTTCAAAATATCCAGCTACTGCCATGTTTGAAAATAGACCAGGAGATGCATGACCTTTTGATAAAATTAGCTTGTCACGACCATCCCATTCAGGATTTTTTGGATCATATTTCAAGTGATTATAGAAAATACAACCCATAATTTCAGCCATGGAAAATGAACCTCCAGGATGACCAGAACCTGCAATTGAGGTTCCACGAATAACTAATTTCCTAGCTTTAAGTACATTTTTTTTAATTTGGTAGTAATTCAGTCCCATGATAGCTTATTGACCAAATTGATACTTTTAATTTTACACATGATCGTCCTCAAGGAAAAATACCAAGAATTACATAAATAGCTATTTCCGAAAATTTTAATCTTCAAAGATCGTACAATAATTATGGATTTTCATGATTCACTACCACTTATGATTTATGACGATAAATGTTATGTTTGTATAAAATTTGCCAAATTAATGAATTTCTTAGCTAAAGGAAAATTACGTATGATTGGCCATTATACAGAATTTGGTGGGAAGATTAGAGAAGCAATTCTAGAAGAAGATGCGTTGGAAATGTTTTGGTTCATTGATAAAGAAATGGCATATGGAGGAAGAGCTGCAATTATCCCTCTATTGTCAGCAATTATTAGAGTTCACGGCAAAAAATTCAATGAAATGAGCATTCAAGAATCGTGCGATATAGGATGCAATGGTTCACTTGCAGTATTTTTCCGTTCTGCTAGCTTAATCACTCACAGTAGAAAGATCAAGATAAGAAATGTATAAAGAAAGTATTTTTTAGAAAAATATATGCGAATTAGAGCAGAAACAACGTCTCCAATAAAAAAAAGAACCTCAGTATTGTGTGCATTTTGTTTTGAGGATGCAAATTTAGCAATAGGGTTAGATAAATTAAATAAAAAAATAGATCAAACAATTTCACAATCAATTAAAGAGATGAATGGTGAGAAAGGTAAAATTTCAATCATTCATTCACATAAAGAAATTTCTTCAGATAGAATCTTGATTGCAGGATTAGGTAAAAAAAATAAATTAACTTCAGATGTAATAAGAGATGTTACAGGTATAATTACAAAAAAGATTCACGAATTAAAAATAAAAGAATTTTCAATCATAGTTCCAGAGAGAATTCCAATTGAAAGTGATCTAGTCATATCATCAATAGTGGAGGGTGCAAATCTTTCATTGTACGAGTTTGATTTATTTAAAAAAGAAAAGTCTGCTAATAAAGAACCAGATTTAATGCTATTAACATCAGATAAAAATGCACAAAAAATAATTAAAAATTATATTACAATTTCTGATGCAGTTAGATTTACAAGAGATGTCGCAAATCTTCCACCAAATGAATGTCCTCCTGCAAAATTAGGTGAAATAGCTAAGAAAATAGCAAATCAAAATAAAATGAAATGTATAGTATTTTCAAAAAATGAGATAAAATCAAAAGGATTAGGAGGAGTTGTTGCAGTAGGGCAAGGAAGTAAAAATGAACCTAGATTTATAATTTTAGAATACAGAAATGGCAGTAAAGAACAAAAACCAATTCTGCTTGTTGGCAAAGCAGTAACATTTGACACAGGTGGAATTTCATTGAAACCTGGAGAGAAAATGGACGAGATGAAGTTTGACAAATGTGGAGGATGTACAGTGTTAGGAGTCATGAAAGCAATCTCAGAATTAAAACTTTCAATTAATGTAGTTGCAATAATTCCATCTGTTGAAAATATGCCAAGTGGAGATGCATTTAGACCTGGAGATATTATCAAACTGTTTAATGGAAAGACTGCAGAAATTTTGAACACAGATGCAGAAGGAAGATTGATTTTAGCAGATGGACTCGCATATGGAATAAAACATTATCAACCATCTTCTGTCATGGATTTTGCAACTTTAACTGGAGCATGTATTGTTGCATTAGGAACTAATGTTGCAGGAATAGTAAGTAATAATACAAAACTTGCATCAAAAATCAAAACTGCATCAGCAAAAACTTCAGAAGAAGTTTGGGAATTACCAATAAATGATGATTACATGGATATGGTGAAATCAAAAGTTGCAGATATTAAAAATATTGGAATTGGAAGAGCTGCAGGTACAATAACTGCTGCAGCATTTTTAGCAAATTCAGTAGGAAATGTACCTTGGGTTCATTTTGATATTGCAGGAACAGCATGGATTCAACCATCTACTAAAAATAAATCATACAATTCACATGGCGCTACAGGATTTGGAGTGAGATTAGTAGTAAATTATCTCATGAATCAACGATAAAATTTATGAATTTGCGATTTTTCCAAATATCCAATTTTTAATTTTCAGTAATGCAACTACCCAGATAAAGATTAGAGCCATAGAAAGTAGGACTTTTACGGCAGAATTAATGAGAGGATCTAATTGTGCATCACCAGAGAACGACAATGGTCCAATGAAAACAACCATCAAACCACCACCAATTATAATTAAAACCCACATTGTAAAAATAAATGAAAAAATTGGCAAAGACATTAGATAGTAACTCCCATCATAAATGCCGTAATTATAGCAAGAATTCCTGAAAATATCCCTAGTTTAAAAATTTCATATCCAATTTGTTTTTCTGTTAGAGGTTTTTTTGCAATAAGTAATCTAACTAGAGTAATCGGAGCATGGTTTTCAGAAGTTGATTGTAATTTCCAATCATCAGTGTGAGATGTAGGATTTTTAATTTCTCTATGTTCTACAATTTTCTTAACACTAGATAAAAATAAAAATGAATTAATTATTGCTGGAAGTATTGCAATAGCAGATATAACTTCCACACCACCAATTATTGCAATTCCACCATAAGCAACACCAAATGTTATTGCACCAGAATCTCCAGGAAAAATTTTACTTGGAAATTTATGATATTTATAAAATGCCAGTGATGAAAATGCTAAACATAAACAAACAATTCCTACCTCATAATTTTGTAATATGAATAAACATATTGATAATGAGAAGCTTGCAATTGTAATGAATCCACTTGCAACTCCATTCAATACATCTATTGAATTAATTGTATTACCCATAATTGGTATAATAAATACAACTAGTGCCATGTATAGTAACGGAATTTGAACCGTACCAAATAATGGAAAAGCAAGATTTGAATCATATGCACCAAGTAATAATATTGGAGCTGCACAAAATGCAAGAGCTAATGGTTTGAACCATCCACCCATAGTTTTTCTGTCATCTATAATTCCAACAATAAATGCAAAGAAGGTTGTCAAGATTACAGCCAATATTTCAGAAATTGGAAAAAATATATACAAAATAATTAATGATGATTCAATTCCAACAATTATTGATAATCCTCCAGGTCGTGCAACCATTGTATTTTCTTTTTTATTTAGATCAACAACAGTAATGTTACGTTTTTCTAAAGCTCGTATTACAAAAGGAGTCAACCCATATACTGAAAAAAATGCAATTGTGATTGCAATTATTGCTGGGATTATTAGTTGTTCCAATTATCTGACCTTTTCTACTTGAGACTTGATACTTTTTGCAAGAATTATACCAATTTTATCTATTGCTGCTAACTTCTCAAGAGGTGCTTTTTTGAGTGCAATTTTGTTTTTGTAGCCATTTTTGAATAAAATTTGAGCACGAACTCGTCCAATTTGTTTAATTTTGACTAATTCGAGATATTTCTCCGGAACACCATGTATTATTTGTAGTCTAAGTGAATCCAATTCATCAATAAGATTTTGATATTCAGATACAATCTTTTTTTGTTCATTTTCTTTGGCATAGTCTCTCCAAAACTTAACAATCTCTGTAAAAGTATAAACCAATTCTTTTGCATTTTCTTTAATATAGAATATATCACCAGGCTCAGCATCAAAATGTTCTGACATATCTTGATAAGTCATAGCATCAATCCACTTGTAAAGAATTAAGAGACTTTTGAAACAATCTTCACTTGAAAAATTTTGTTGTCTATATAATTTTTCATTTTTATTAATAAGATCATCCATGTCTTCTTGATATTTATCAGATACTGGATACTTCAAATAAAATTCATGAAGATTTGTAATCATATGTAATATTCCAAATGTATGTTTTGTTCCTCTTACATAATCTTCAATGTAACCAGTCATATCAAAGGCAGTTTTTGGATCAATTCTTAAATAAAAAACTCTAATACCAAATTTTGTAGCTTCAAAACCATTTTCATCAGTGATCATTCCATATTCTTTTAATTTTTCAAGTTGTTTTGTTACCTTTTTTTCCAATATAGAATCGTCCGAAAGTTGATACGCAGCAAAAGTTTGTGAAAAGAATTTTATTATTTTTTCATAAGATGTTGGATTAAATTTAGATGCAGTATAAATAAATCCGAGTAAATTTATTCGTAAAGAACTATCTTTATTCAAAGTTTTTGATTCTAATGGTTCAGGTTCACCGTCAACATAATGCTCTAATATTTCTTCAGGATATCCTTTTGAAATAATTATTGATTCACCCATATCATCGTATTGTGGTCGTCCAGCTCTTCCACACATTTGTTTATATTCTAAAATACTAATTTTTTCTAAACCATTACTCGTATATCTCATAACACTTGGAATTATAACTCTACGTGCAGGTAAATTAACACCAGCAGCCAAAGTAGGAGTTGCAGTCAAGAATTTTATGTGTCTATTTTTATATTCAGTTTCAATTATTGTACGGCATCTTTGATCTAGTCCTGCATGATGAAATGCAGTACCATTTTTTACCATTTGTGCCAATTCAGTAGTTAATTTTGTATTATCATAACTATCTTTTGGTAAAATTTTCTTTGAAATTTTTTCTAATTCTTTTTTTTGGTTTTCATTAAGCATTTTTACAACATCACGACCAGCCTCTTTTGCCCATGCTACGGCATTTTTTCTTGTCATTGCAAATATCAAACATTGATCTCCATTATCGACAGTGTCCAATCCTAAACCAATCCAATCTTTTTGATGCCTAGATTCTTGACGGTCATTTGTAAGATTACCTTCAGTTTCTTCTCTATTTTGATTTGTTATGATATGTCGACTGTAAACGGCTTCAGATAATGGAACACGTCTAAATGTACTCTCAACTAATTCACAATCTAACCAATCAGCAAGTTCATCACTGTTTGATATTGTTGCACTAAGTCCAATAATTCTAGGTGGATTTTTTCCAATAAATCCAGACCTAAGTCGGGTTAGAACAATTTCTAGTGTTGGACCTCTTGTATCATCACCAATTAGATGAATTTCATCAGAAACTACCAGACCTATGTCATAGATCCAATCTTGTTGAAATGCCATATTTGCATCCATACTTTCGTTTGTGAGAAATATTACATCTGCATCTTCTAATTTCTCTTTTTTTTCTTTTGAATCACCAGTAGATAATGCAACTTTTAGTTTTCTGCCTAGATTTAATTTTTCCAGTTTTTTAAACTCTTCAAATTTTTCACTAGTTAATGCACGTAATGGAGTTAGATAGATAACTTTGGTTTTATGTTTTGAAAGATGTGAAAGAATTGCTAACATTGCAATGAGAGTCTTTCCACTTGCAGTGGGTATTGTAATCAAAAAATTTTTTTTGTCATTAAATAATCCTGCCTTTACAGATTGTTCTTGCGGTTCAAAAAGTTCTTCATATCCTTCAGACTTAAGAAAATCAATTACTTTAGGTTCTAAATCAAGTTCACTTACTTTCATACTATGTTATAATGACCAGGTTTTGACTCATAAATAGATGAATCTCTAGCCATCTTTCGAATGAAGTTTTTAGCTTCTTCTTCAGTAAACTTTTGAGTTTTTGATAGTTCTTCTACAAGTTTTTTTTCATTAACGGGAGATTTGTGTTCACCTTCTAATGATTTCATTATATCCATGAATAATTGCATTTTTGATACTTCACTTCGAGGTCTTCCTTGTAGTACACCAAGATCCACCTTACCAGTATTAACATCAATTCCTGCATCTTCAAACATGGCTTGAAAGAGTTCAATTGCACGCTGTGCATCTTCAGCTTCAACCTGATTTTTTAATAATAATCTTGCACGTGCAGTTGCCAATCTAATTAAACCCTCTAATTGTCTAGGCGTGATAGTGATTATTTGATCAGACTCTACTGTTCTCATTTTCATATAATAATCAAGGATTTTTTCTTCAGCATCTTTGGTAAGTACAGGATTAATTCTTTTTACATACGAAAGATACTTGGTTAATGTTTCAGAGTCAATTAGAGATTTTTTATCAATCCCACTTGGAGTATGTAAATTAATAATATGTCGAGCAATTTTTGTATCTTTTTCTTTTGAGGGTTTATCACGGACTACAAAAATTAGATCAAAACGAGTTAGTAATGGAACTGGAAGATTTACATTTTCGGTAATATTTTTGAAAGGATCATATTTACCGTACATTGGGTTTGCAGCAGCTAGAATAGATGTGCGTGCATTTAGTGTTGCTACAATTCCTCCTTTAGAAATACTTGCAGTTTGTTGTTCCATAACCTCGTGCAATGCACTTCTATCTTCAGCTTTCATTTTATCAAATTCGTCAATACATACCACTCCTTGATCACCAAGCACGGTTGCACCTGCTTCTAGCATAAAAATTCCATTTGTATCTCTAACAACTGCTGCAGTTAAACCAGCGGCAGTAGAACCTCTTCCAGAAGTATACAAACCACGTGGAGCAACCCTAACACAAAATTTCAACATTTCACTTTTTGCGGTACCGGGATCACCAACTAAGAATATGTTGATATCTCCTCTAATCTTAGTTCCATCCTCTAGTTCTCTTTGCGTAGAGCCAGCCATTAGTAATAAAATAGATTCTTTGATCGTTTCATGTCCTGTAATGTGAGGTGCATACGAATCAATCAATTGTTGATACAAATCAGGACTTTTGGATAAGGATTTAATCATTTTTTCATCTTCAGGTGAGATTTCTTCTCGTTGTATTTTTCTTGATTTTTTATCTTTTTTACCACCACCCAAAAATTCCACATTGTTTCCATCTAATCTTAATCGATACAAAGGACTACTGTTTTTTGATACGCCGCTCATTTTCTCTTGTTCAATTCTTACTACTCCTGTGAGAACTACTCTATCACCAGGTCTTGCATTATCTACTAAATCTTGTTTTACAGTTACATCTAGATAATGAGGTAACTGTCCAGGTGGAAGATCCTCAGGTAATTCTTGTAGACGTACAAATTGTACATCGATAAAACGACTAGATTCAGGCTCAATACCAAGTTCCCTATGAGTACATTTAGGATTTGAACATTGTACCGGTGATGTTAAAGACAAACCGTGTCCAATAATTACATCAGTTCTATGACCTTCTGGGCAAACAAAGACTAATTCTTTTGCAAGAGGTTTTACTTCAGATGCTCTTAAGACCATTCCAGAAACACTCGTTATTTTTCCAATGACTTCAGCATTGATTTGACGTAGACTTCGTTGTACAGGATAATTTGCAATTCTTGCCCTAACTTCATGTTCAATTTTTTTTGCGTATTTTGGAAAACGTTCTTGTAAGATCTCTTTGATCGCTCTTGAAAAGGCTTCCAAAATTAAATCAGGTTTTTGACGGAATACAGATTCAATATCAGGATGTAATACGAGATCATTATAATCAACATTGATGAACTTGGATTCTGATGACATCATATTGTCAATATCATCAACATAACGAAAATTTCCTTTTTCATCTTTAAACTCTAGTAAAAAGTCCTTTACATTACCAGATAACGCTGATTCTGTTTGTGTTTCAAGTGTCATTTCTTTTTACCCAATATTTGGTCTTTAAATGCAAGACTAGCATTATGTATCTGGTTATAATATACTTCTTCTTCTACACTTAGTTTTGACGAAAGGTCAGAAGTGAGTTTAGATGAATCAGCCAATCTAACAATCTTACCCTGTCTGATTCGAACCAGTCGGTTCAACATACTTTCTGTTTTATCAAAATCAACAGTCTCAAGTTTTTTCATATATGCATTAAGTTTTATGTAAAAATGCTTTTCTAATGTTGCAAGTGAATCTTCATCTGCAATTTCTTCTTTCACTTGTGCTTGTTTTAGTTCTTTAATCATATCTTGTTCATATAAAATTATATGTTTTTCAGATTCTAAAATATCAGCAACCCATCTAGGAATATTCATCATTTCATTTGCTTTTCCATTTATATGTACACCAGATACATCCATCTTTAGGTCATGTTTGAATTCGACTTTAACGTCTTCTAGACTATAACCTATCGAATGAGCTTTGATTACATCTTCTAATTCCAATATTGATCACACACATTTCAGGGATTTATGGACAGCGATCGATCAATTTTCTCAACAATTAGCTTTGATCATTTGATCCTTCTAGGCATTTATTAATAACAAAATGAGTTTGGAACTATGACAATATCAAATATTATGTGGGTAGAGAAGTATAGACCAAAGAAAATCTCAGAAGTAGTCAATCAAAAAGATATCAAAGGTAGCCTTCAGGCACTACTCAAGAATCAACAAGAGATGCCACATTTACTATTCTCAGGTTCTGCAGGAGTTGGAAAGACTACCATGGCATTATGCATATCTCAAGAGATTTTGGGAGACATATGGAAAGACTACACATTAGAACTCAATGCATCTGATGAAAGAGGAATAAACATGGTAAGAGAACGAGTAAAAAAATTCTCAAGATTTGCAGGATTTGACACAAAAATTCCATTTAAGATAATAATTTTAGATGAAGCTGATGAAATGACATCAGATGCTCAAACAGCGTTGAGAAGAATAATAGAAGATACAGCAAAATTTTGTAGATTTATTTTGATTGCAAATAATATTTCAAAAATTATTAATCCGATTCAAAGCAGATGTGCAATTTTCAAATTCTCACAAATTGATGAAAAAGAGATCACTATGCATCTAAAAGCTATATTAAAAAAAGAGAAAGGAAACGCCGATGATAATGGTTTAAAAGAAATTGCCGAATATGCAGGAGGTGATCTCAGACACGCAATCAACTTATTACAAACTGCTGCAAGTACAGGCAACATTACTCAAGAGAGTGTAAAGGCGGCTGCAGGATTAACAAAAACAAATGATGTAGATGGTGTTTTAAAGTTAGCAGTTTCAGGAAAGATTCAAGATTCTAGAAACAAAATGATTGAATTAGTCAAAGTGTATGGAATGTCAGAATCAGACTTTCTGAAATATATCAATCAAGCATTATTTTCTGCAAAATATGATAATTTAGAAGAATTATCACAAATTATAGCAAAATATGATTATAGAATTCTAGTTGGTTCTAATCCAGAAATTCAGTTATCAGCAATGCTTGCAGAGTTAGGAAAGTTTTCTAAATAATTAAAAACCCTCAGGTGGTTTTTGGACAAACACATTGCAAACTAATGCATCAGTGTTCTCATCTCTATACTGAACATTACAAGAGATAAATTTACCCTTTAATGCACGCTCTAAATCTTCAGGAGTTGTTTCTTTGTATTCTGGATTTTCAGGATTATCAATTTTAGATATTATAATTTTCTCAATTCTAGCATACTGTTCTTGATTATCTTTTCTATAATGAGTCACATCTAATTCAAATGCATTTCCAGAAATACATCTTAAAACTGGTCCTCCAATTCCATCACCCATTAATAATTACTTGATAGTAGTGATATAAATTTCAAAAACAGATAAAAATTTAAACGCCGAGAGAGGGATTTGAACCCCCGCGTTCTTGCGAACACAGGCTTTCAAGGCCCGCGCCCTACCAGGCTAGGCGACCTCGGCAAAAATTAGGGGTAAATACTGCTTAAAATTTGTAAGTATCCAAAAGATGAATAGAAAATAAAGAATTTTTATGATTAGTTTTAATCGTGTGCGTGTGGATTTGCAGAACCAGATTTCATTTTTACAAAAGTTCCTGCTGCTTTCTCATGAGGTTCCATGTTTGATTGATCGACAAGAACTGCTTGTGGAGGACAAACCGAAACACATGCCATACAATAAATGCAATCATGTTCTCTTATAGCATCTGCTTTGTCCGTATAATCACGACGCTCTTCTTTTTCAGTTTGACCAGTACCAGCCCAAGCGGTTGTATCATTAACTGCATCTATTCCGGATATATCCTTGTCAGTTCGATACCATTGAAAAACTTGCACAGGACATGCTTCAATGCAAGCACCATCTGCAACACAAACATCCCAATCAATTGCAACCATAGTTCCGGTAATACCAAGTTTTTCCATTTTTTCACCACGTTTTTCATAATCGGCTAGTACCAATTCATTCTTTGATGCATCCCACTCATTTTGTCCTTCACCAGCTTGTGAAGGCCAAACCCAATGAAAATTACCATCTGAATGACTAATTTTTCCTATAGGTTTCTTGTCACCATGACAAAAATCTTCATTAATTGGCATAATTCTTTGCTTTTGAAATAATATTTAAAGCTAGATAAAATTAGTAGTGACTAAACATAATTCATGGAAATTTTGTAATTATCTACGTTCATATCTTTTCACATTAAATTACATCATGGACATTATAAAATACGATATTTACAGTGGTCCGAATATTGGGATTTACAGTACAGTAAATGATGAGTTTGTATTTTTACCAAGAGGATTTGCAGAGGGGAAGTCTGAGAAATTATCAGAATATCTAAAAGTGAAACCATTAGAGATATCAATTGCAAATGCCAGAGTGTTAGGGATTTTGATGGTAGTCAATAATCATGGAATAATCATACCAAGTATATGTTCAGAAGGAGAGTTTAACCATATAAAGAAAAATACAGATCTCAACGTAGAAATTTTAGATGTAAAAAATAATGCACTTGGAAATATGATGAGTGTTAATGATAAAGGCGGAATAGTTTCACCGTTAATCCCAAAAGAAGATTTACAAAAAATACAAGACGTGTTAGACATAGAAGTAATACAAAGCAAAATTGCAGGATTCCAACAAGTAGGTGCAGTGATGACTACATCAGAAAAAGCGACCATAGTGCATCCAGAAACTGACGAGGAAGATATGAAAACCATCAATAATTTGTTAGGAGGAAATATCGAAGCTGCGACAATTAATGGAGGAATACCATTTGTGTCATCAGGGATATTAGCGAATAAGAATTCAGTTGTGGTTGGTTCATTAACAAATGGACCAGAAATAATGATGCTCACAAGAGCATTTCTACAGTAGAATATTTTTGATATGTTCAAGTAATTCAGATATTGGAATTTGATTTTCATTTCTATTAGACATATTTCTAACAACAACCATATTTTTTGAAAATTCATCTGGACCTACAATAATAATAAATTTGGAATTTGTAGATTGTTCCATTTGTTTTTTTAGTGCCCTACCAGAAAGATCAATATCAGTTGGTATAGAATTTTCTCTCAGTAAAGATACAATTTTGATAGCATTTGATTTCATTTCATCATTTACATACAATACAGATATTCTATCATCTTGTATTTTGAATGTAGAATTTTGATTTTCTAATGCTAAAATAATTCTTTCAACACCCCCAGCAACTCCGGTTGCGCCAAGATCACTTCTTCCAAAGACAGAGGGTAAATTATCATATCTTCCACCACCAACCAAAGCACCTATATCAAAAGTTTTATCGAATGCTTCAAAAACTACTCCAGAATAATAATCAAGACCCCTAACAATTCCAAAATCAATTTGAATATTATTTACATTACGATTTTTTAGAGATTCAAACAATATTGTTAATTCAGACCAATTTTTAAATTGAGTTATATCTAAAATTTTAGATATTTCTTCAGGAGTACCTTTAAGTTTAGAAAATTCTATTATTTTTTCTAATTTTTCTTTAGCGTATCCTTTTTTCTGATATTCAGAGATAATTTCTTGTTTTGATTTTTTCTGTATTTTATCGATTACACGAAAAATATCGGAAATAAGTTCAGGGTTATCAGATTCAAAGACTGACGAAATATATGACTGGACAATTTTACGATGAGAAATACTTAGAATTATATTCTCAAGACCAAGATTTGAGAAAAATTTTGAGGTAAATTCAATAATTTCTGCGTCAGTTTCAGTATTTTGTTTTCCAAAAATTTCAATATCCCATTGATGAAAGAATCTGTATCTTCCTTTTTGTGGTTCGTCATATCTCCACACACCCCCAAATGCAGATATTTTTGCTGGAAGTTTCATAGATTTTTGTCCAGCCACGTATCGTGTCAGACCAACTGTGAAATCAAATCTTAATGAAACTTCTCGATCACCTTTATCATTAAAAAAATAAACATCATCACGTATTGTAGGTCCACTCTTTGCTTCAATGACAGACATCAATTCGATTGGAGAAGGTTCCATTAACTCAAATCCAAATATCTTAGAAGTTAAGAGAAATTTTTCTCGAATATATTCTATTTTTTGCATTTCATTATTTTCGAAATCTTTCATTCCACGTGGTAGATCCATTTACAAAAAAAATTGAAACAAAGAATTTAGGCTTTACTGTTATAGTTGTAACTAATTTATAACAGAATATTAGAAATATGGAATGAGTTACAAAACATTAGAACATGCAACTGATGCAATAATTGAAGTGACAGCAGATAATTTGGAAGAGGCATTTGAGGTAGCAGGAATTTCAGTTATAGATACAATTCTAAATAGGTCTAAAGTTGAAGAAAATAATAGTAAAAAGATAACAGTAAAAGGAAAAGATTTGGAATACTTGTTGTATAATTGGCTTGAAGAAATTATAATTTTAACTATTACAGATGGATTTGCTGGAAAAAGAATTTTATTAGATATTACGAAAAATGATGAATACCAAATAAATGCTGAAATTTTTGGAGAATTAATAAATTTGAGAAAACATGAATTTAAAGTTGAAATAAAATCCCCTACATTTCATGAAATGGAAATTGAAATAAAGGAAAAGGTTAGGATGAAATACTTACTTGATTTGTAATACAATAAATATTGTAATTAAAATAAAAGATTATGGAAGATAATGAATTTGAAAGAATACAGAAAAAACAATTAGAAGATTTACTTAAACAGCAAAATCTTAACATTATTTTAGATAAAACACCAGTGATGGAGTTAACATCAGAAAATTTTAATCAAGAAATTAGCAATAACGATTTACTTTTGGTAGATTTTTGGGCTGAGTGGTGTGGACCTTGTAAATCAATGCATCCGATATTTACTAGAATGGCAAAAAAATACAAACGTGTTAGATTTGCAAGACTAAATGTGGATAATGCACAAGACATTGCAATGAAATATGGAGTTCAATCAATTCCAACATTCGTCATGTTCAAAAATGGAGAAATTGTAAATACAATGGTTGGAGCAGTAGGAGAACCAGGAATACACATGATTTGTAAAAAATTTATAGATAATCAGTAACCGTAGACAGGATTGATTTCTCTTTGTATGCGAACGATTTCATTTAATGTTTGTAATTCTTCAGAAGTAAGTTTGTGAGCATATTTTTTTAAAAGTTGTTTTGCTTCTGATGTAGATGGTAAAGTATAGAACACATCTTCTTCATTCACCTGTCGTCCAATTGTAACATTTTGCACAGAGCATGCAACTTCTTCACCAATTTTAACTTCTTTTACAGTTTTACCATCAGCTTCAAGAGAATGAATGTTTCCAATTTTTTTACCAGTTTTATTTGTAAATGCAATTTTTTGTCGAAGTATACCAACGTCTACACGTATACCAAATACAGCAGGATTGTTATTACGAAAAGTATAACCTTTTAGAAAAGTGAATTTTGATATTGGAGTAAATTCTTTAAAGATTGAATTTTCAAGATCAGATTTGTCATCATCCACCCATTGAGAGTAAGTATCAATTAAACTATAGATTATTTTATCTTCAAATATCTTTATGTGACTTTCATCACATTCAATTTTTGCATCATCAAATACCTTAACATTAAATGATAAAATTACTCCAAGATGACGATCTTTAGCTTTGATAGCTTTTGCTTGCATTACATTTCTATGTGTAACAGGACCAATGTCGGCTTTTGCAATAGGAACTTGTTGTCTTCGAAGCATTTCAGTAATTGCTTCCAATGAACCAATTGTATCACATTTCAAAATTACCCCAGTTGTTTCAGTATCAATAAAGACAGATTGCATTTCAGATTCAAGTATTTTTTTGAATTCTTGTGCAGTTTCTAGATTTGAAGATGCATAAACAGTAGTTCCTGGAAGAACTCCTTCTAGATCAGGAGATGCAATTTTTATTCCTGCCGCGGCTTGTACTGCATCTATTGGTTTGAATTTATCTCGTGGATCACGCATTTCATCTAAAGCCTTTGGCAGTAAGAGAGCTTTCGGTTTTGTAATTATTACTGAATCTCTTTTTGCAATAATAATATTATCATCTTTTTTCAGATAACCATCAATTAGTATCATATTTGCAGTAGGGCCTAATCCAATCTCATCATTTACTTCTAGAATAATTCCACGTGTTTGTTTTTCTTCTTGTTCTAGTTTTTTACTTAAAAATTGTTGTGTTAAACCAACTAAAACTGCCAATAACTCAGGTATTCCAACACCAGATCTAGCACTCACAGGTACAATTGATATCTCTTTTTTAAAATCTTGTACTCTGTAAAACGCTTCAGATTGATAACCTAGTATTGATAATGCACCAACAACATTGTAGATTTGTTCATCAATGTTTGTCTGAATAGAAGGAGGTTGTTTCTTTATTGCTTGTGTTATATATGCATCATCTGTAGCTTGCCAACCAGATATCATATCGACTTTATTTAATGCAACTACAAATGGCACTTTACGGCTTTCAAGAATTTTTAAGCTCTCATTTGTTTGAGGTTGAAATCCTCGATTAATGTCAACAACTAAGATTGCAATATCAGCAGCAGAACCACCTCTAGCTCGAAGATTTGTGAATACTTCGTGTCCAGGTGTGTCAATTACTAAAAGTCCAGGAACTTTATTTTCTGCTTTTCCTAGTTTTTCATAGAGTGAACCACATAATTTTTGAATAACTTCATCAGGTAAGAAACTCGCTCCAATATGTTGAGTTATACCACCAGCTTCTCGACCTTGTACACCAGTTCCTCGAATTTTATCTAAAAGGGATGTTTTCCCTGAATCAACATGACCTAATACGGCCACTATGGGTTGTCTTATACGCAATGTGAATCACTTGAATACCACACTTACTTCTTTATCAAAGCTTTCTGTTGAATCAGATGCATGAATGATGTTTTCAGTGAAACCCAGACCAAAATCACCTCTGATGGAACCAGGTTCAGCTTCAGAGGATTTTGTCGCACCAACCATTTGTCTAGTTGTAGCAACAGCATTATTGCCTTCTACAACTGTAACGACAACTGGACCAGATGTCATATACTCTAGTAGTTCACCAAAAAACGATTTGTCTTTATGAACTGAATAAAACTCTGTTGCTAATTCTTTTGTAAATGTGAACATCTTTAATTTTAGTATGGTAAAACCCTTTTTTTCAAATCTTGAAATTATTTCTCCAACTAATTTTCGTTGGACGCCGTCTGGTTTTACAATGAATAATGTTTGTTCAGACAATTTACTTCTTAACTTTAATTCCACCTTTAACGTATTTCTTGGTCCATTTGAATTTTCTAGGATCTCGTTTTAGATCAATTGCATTTTTTTTACATTTTGAAGAACAAAACCATCTTACAGTTCCATCATTTTTTACATTCATTGTTCCAGTACCTTTTGCTACAGGACGGTCACAAAAACTACAAGGTTTTACTAATAGACTCATAATGTATCACTAATGTAATTTCTTTGCCTCGCGTTCAGTTTCACGTAAAATGAGAACTTCTCCAACTCTAGGAGAACCTTTTACATTTCTAGTAAGAACACGACCTTTGTCTTTACCTTCACGAACTTTAACTCTAACTTGAATGACTTCTCCTGCAATACCAGTTCTTCCGACAATTTGAATAATATCTGCAGGACTAGATTGATCAGTTACTGATTCTTTTTGCTGACTCATTGTTTAGTCGAGCCACCTTTTAGTTTAGCTAGTGATGCAACTACTTCATCAACGATATGTGATGCATCTCCTGAATCTAATATAGCAGCGGCAGCTGAAGTGACTTCAATTCCAAGAGCTTTTCCTAGTTCTTGTTTACTTGGAACAAATGCATATGCAGCCTTTTGTTCTTCACAGATTAATGGAAGATGAGCTACAACCTCTGGAGGGTCTACATCTTCTGCAATAATGATTAATTTGCTAATTCCACGTTCAATGGCTTTTGTAGCCTCATTCGTACCTCTGACAACTTTACCAGACGTAACAGATACTCTTAGGGCTTCAAGGATCGGACTAACAAGTTCTTCAGGTGTTTCAAATTTCACATAATATGGTTTAGCCATTATCAGCATGCTCCAAAATGGTCTTAAATATGTTATCAGGAAAGAATTAATTTGGTTTTTTCAACAAAATTAGAGATTAATGAATCAAGATTTTGTTGAGAGTTCGATTCGCCATAAATCCTGATAATTGGTTCTGTTCCACTTGGTCTAATCATAACCCAATTGTTTTCATCTATTTGGATTTTGATTCCATCAGAGGTGTTTGAATCGGGAAATTCTCTCAAAAGTTCTGAAATAACAGTTTTTGATTGTTCTAAAGAACATTCTATCTTTGTTTTAGTAGTAAAACTAGGTGGAAGATTTTTGATGTTTTGACTTAGATTTAATTCAGATTTGGATAGTAGTTCTAACATTAACGCTAAAGTCATAGCACCATCTCGTACATGATTATGTTTTCCAAACATAAATCCTCCATTTTCTTCATAACCAATTAACGCATCATCAGTTACCATTCGTCTAGAAACTTCTACACTACCCACTTTTGTTCGTACTACATGAGAATTACTTTTTTCAACAATAGTTTCAATAATGTTACCAGAGTTTAAACAGGTCACTACTTGTGAATTTGGATATTGTTGAAGTAAATAATCACAAAGAAGCAATGCAGAACTATCACCTGTTAAAATTTTTCCAGTTTCATCACAGAAAATACTTCTATCACCATCACCATCAAATGCAATTCCAAAGTTGGAGTTTGTGTCAGTAACTAAACCGGATAATTCACCAAGATTTTGAGATGTAGGTTCTGAACCACGACCTGGAAAATCACCGTCAATCTTTTCATTTATGGTGTATACATCACATCCTAATTTTTCACATAATTGAGTTGCAGTAACAGATTGTGCACCATTTCCAAGATCTATACAAATTTTGAATTTTTTTGCTTTGATAGAATGAATATCAATTAAGGAAATTATTCCATCAATGTAGGTAGAAATGACATTTTTTTCTTCAAATGATTTACCAAAAATATTAGGCCTAATCCAATTTTTTTCATCAAAAATTTCCTCTATTTTTCGTTCATCCTCACGAGAAATTTCAACACCATCAAATGCAACCGGCTTTATTCCATTGTATTGTGGCGGATTATGTGATGCAGTAATCATCAATCCACCATCATATCCTAATTTTTTTGTTGCATATTCCAAACAAGGGGTAGGAACAAGTCCGGCTACATAACAATCTAAACCTGAATAATTTAATGCTGAAGAAACAATTTTTGTGACAATAGGACTAGAATGTCTGCCGTCATACCCCACCAAAATTTTTCCTTTTTTGAAATATGCAGACAATGACATTACAAGATCATTTATAAATTCCAGTGTAAAGTCCTCAGAAAAAACACCACGAACACCATTAGTGCCAAATAATTTTTTCATATTTTTAATTCAATACCGATAAATTTGTCTGTTGTTGCACAATCCTTGCGGGTGTCGCCCAGCCTGGTCAAAGGCGCAGGGTTTAGGACCCTGTCTCTTAGGAGTT
Organism: Thaumarchaeota archaeon casp-thauma4; assembly: GCA_001510295.1. Classification (GTDB taxonomy): domain Archaea; phylum Thermoproteota; class Nitrososphaeria; order Nitrososphaerales; family Nitrosopumilaceae; genus Nitrosopelagicus. Next base: position 23,835 of record LFEZ01000002.1, read on the forward strand.
CGTGGGTTCGAATCCCACCACCCGCATTATTTGATTTTTTTTACAATATACCTTAAGCATATATGACATTAAAGAGAAATGTTGGCATTGAAAAAAACATTAATTGGAATTACAGTTGTAGGAAAAGATAAAGAAGGAATTGTAGCTAATTTTACTAATTTTGTTTTTGAACGAAAGGGTAACTTAGAGAGAGTTAATCAAAATGTCATAAAAGGTCTTTTTGGCATGTATTTGGAAGCATCATTTACAAAAAAAATTGATATTAAAAGATTTGATTCGGATTTAGAAAAACTAGGTAAACAATTGCATATGGAAGTTAACACACATCATGAATCAAATTCACAAAAAAATATAGCTGTCTTTGTAACAAAGGAACCACATTGTCTTCAAGCATTAATTCGTGCACAAACAAGAAAAGAACTCAAAGGAAAGATCGTAGTAATGATAGGTACGGAGAATACTCTTTCAGTAATGGCTAAAAAAGCAAAGTTACCTTTTGTGTTAATTAATGAAAAAAGTCAAGATGAAGCAGAAGCAAAAATTATCCAAGTTTGTAAAAAATATGATATAGATTTGATCGCATTAGCGAGATATATGAGAATATTGACACCAAATTTTGTTTGGAGATATCCAAATAGAATAATTAACATTCATCCATCATTACTACCTGCATTTTCAGGAGCCATGGCTTATGAACAAGCTTTCGAAAGAGGAACAAAAATTATTGGAGTGACATCACATTATGTTACAGAGAATCTTGATCAAGGACCAATAATTTTCCAAGATTCGTTTGATGTAAAACCTGAACATACGTTAGAATCAATAAAACAAGCAGGACAGAAACTTGAAGCAGAGGTTTTGTTAAAGGCAGTAAGAATGCATCTAACAGATAAATTAGAAGTTAGATGGAGAAAAGTACACATAAAGTGATTTGATGATTATTCGTGATCAATTTGATCCTGATTTGAGAAAAAGAATCAAAAAAAGAAAATATATTGCCATCATGCCAGTTGGCTCAATTGAACAACATGGGCCACACCTACCAATTTCAACAGATTCAGATATTGTGACAGAAATTGCAACAAAATTATCAGAGAGAATTAATGGAGTTTTACTACCTACAATCAATTATGGAATTTCAGATGAACATTTTCCATTCTTTAATCTGAGCATAAAAAAATACACATTATCAAGAATTTTAGAAGATGTTTGTGAATCACTAATCAAAAATGGAATTTCTAGAATTCTAATCATTAATGGCCATTATGGAAATTTGGATTCTTTGAAAATCTTTGAGAGAAAACAGAAAAAGAATCAAAAAATCAAGGTTTTTTCATATTGGAAATATATGGATAGAGAGTTTGACCATGCAGGAAATGTAGAGACTTCAATCATGTTAGCAATTTCAAAGAAGGTCAATATGAGAAAGGCAAAAAAAGGTTTTCAAACAGATGGAATGTCAAAAAAAGAAATTTCAAAAATTAATAAATTGGCACAAAAATCATTTCCAAAAGTTACAGGAAATGGTGTTTGGGGCGATCCAACCAACTCATCAGCAACGTTAGGAAGGAAAATCATTAAGGAAGTAGTAAATAATCTTGTAAAAGAGTCAAACTTGACTTACTGAAACAAAACCAAAAATTCACCAGTGAACGTTTAATATACTCCTCACTATGGAAAGCAATAAGTGAAATAAATGTCCGTAGATATGGCTGTAAAAGTACTCGATGAAAGTATCAACAAGAACGTACTGATAAAGCTAAAAGGTGGAAAAACCATCACAGGTTTACTTCAAGGATTTGATCAACACATGAACCTGCTACTAGACCAATCAGAAGAAATCTCTTCTGAAGGTAAATCAAAAAGTCTCGGATCCATTGTAGTTCGGGGAGATAATGTTGTTATGATATCTCCTCCAGCTTCTCCAACAGATTAGGTGCTCTCTAATGACTAGAGGTACACCATCAATGGGAAAGCACAACAAAACTCATACGCATATCAGATGTAGAAGATGTGGAAATAACTCATTTCATAGACGTCATGATAGATGTGCAAGTTGTGGACATCCAGATGCAAAGAGAAGAAAATACAATTGGATTAAACGCAGCATACCTGCATTATAATCATGTTGAAACAATTTTTCAAATCAAAAAATAAATTACAAACTCCATCTATTGGTTCAAACTCACAAATCGTAAGTCAATTGCATGCATTAGAAATTGAAAAAGATATCCTAACAAAAACAATTGTCAGATTATATCAAAATGAAACAGATTTAACAGAAATTCAAAAAGATAGACTATTACTAAAATATCAGCATCAATTAGGTGTTGTAATAACTAGAATTGAAAAACTGGAAAATGCAAGTAAACATCCAGATTTGGGACCATTAGGCGATGGTTTGATTGCATTAATGGATCAAAAATTATCACAACTTGATCAAAGATTATACGAATTAACATCTAAGATACAAGTTGCACAAACAGAAAATGATGTTCATACCAAGAAAAATAATAAAAAAGTGAACGAAATAGAAATAAAATCAAAAGCAATCTTTGAAAAACCAATTGAAGAATATGTTAACAAAAGTTCAGAAAAATTTGAAATTACAACTTTAACATTATTACAAAAATTAGATCCGGTAAAACAATCAAAATATAATGAAATGTTATCACAACTAAGTAGCGGTGTTATAACACCACCAATGAAGCTAAAAATTTTGGAAGAACAAAAAACAGAGACGGTTGGAACTAGAGAACAAAACATAATGTCGATAATTGAAAATAAACCAGAACTAATTGTAGAATTACCAGAAGAAGACTTAGATGATGATGATGATGATGATCTTAATAAAATTAAAACAAAGATCATGGCAACTATGTCAAAGATCGAACAAGCTGAGGTTGATTAATGACATTTGATGATGCCATCAAGGCATTATCGTTAGATGCTTTAAAAAATGTAAAAGATGGATATGTGTTAGGTTTAGGAAGTGGACGTGCAGCAACTGCATTAGTTAAATCATTATCAAATTATATCAAAACAAAAAAGATTTCGGTTAAATGTGTACCAACATCAATACAAATAAAATTAATTGCAGAAAAAGGGGGTTTACAGTTAATCGAACCAGATCAAATTGATAAGATTGATTTGGTATTTGATGGTGCAGATCAAATTGATAAAAATAAATTTTTGATAAAAGGTGGCGGTGGTGCACTGTTGAAAGAAAACATACTGATTAGTGCTGCAAAAAAAGTTATCATCATGGCAGATAGCTCAAAATTTGTCAAAGACTTTAACAGAACAGTTCCAGTTGAAGTTCAACCTTTAGCAAGACAAATTGTTTGGAAAAAAATTGAGACGTTAGGTGGCAAACCTGAATTAAGAATTCTGGATAGAGGATATCCATTTGTTACTGAAAATGCAAACATTATACTAGATTGTGATTTTGGAGTAATCAAGAACCCAAAAATATTGCAACAAAAATTAATCAACGTCCCAGGAGTAATAGAAGTCGGTATTTTTACAAGGAAGCCAGACATAATTTACAAAGCAAAATCTAACGGTAAATTTGAAATTTTAACTTAATACACGTGATACAAAATTACCGTATCCAGGTTTACCAATTACTTCAAAATCTTCGGCAACAACTGTACCTCTAACAATTGTTTTGACTGGCCAACCTTTCAAATTCCATCCATCATATACAAGATAATCAGAAAATCCACCAAAAAGTTCAGGAGTGACTTTTACCTCTTTTTTTAGATCAATCATTGTGATATCAGCATCATATCCTATTTCCAAATGCCCTTTTCCAGATAAACCAAAAATTTTGGAAGCGTTAGCACTTGTTAGATTAACTAATTGATTCAAATTAATTTTATTTTTGTTAATTCCTTCACTGAGTAAAATTGGTAATGATGTTCCTATACCAGGAAAACCTGCTAATGCACTCCAAACATCATCACCTTCAAGTTTTAGCTTTAATTGATTAGCAACATGATCAGTTCCTATTGTATCAATTTCATTATTTTGTAAAGCAGTCCATACAGATTGTATATCATTTTTCGTTCTAATTGGAGGCATGACTTTTGCAAGATAACCTGTTTGAGTTTCATGAGATAATGTTAGGTAATGAGGACATGTTTCAACAAAAATTTTTGTTCCTTTTAGTTTCTCTTCTTTTATTTTATCCAATGCCAGTTTTGAACCAATATGTACAAAGTAAATTTTACAGTCATACTTTCGTCCATATTCACAAATTATTTGAATTGACTTTGCTTCAAAATTTGGAGAGCGACTTTCAGACCACGCATTTAATCCATCATTATTTTTTTCTTTTTGTGTTTTCATTCCACATGCACACTCTTGATAATCTTCAGCATGAACTAGGACAGGACAATTAAGGAATGCTGCATTTTTCACAATTTTTTCAACTAATTCATTTGTAACATTTACTTCAGCAGAAATTAATTTCTCTTCGCCTGGATTCATTTCCATGTATGCATGACCAATATCACCGCCAAGATTCATGTAGATTTTAAATGAGATAATTTTATTTTCAGTACAATATTGCATTTCGTCAATTTGTGAATCATCAAAAATTGAGGCATGTAATGTATAATCAATATAATGTGAATTCTGACTTGCCAAAAGATGCTTTTTAAGAGATTTTTTGTATGAGCCCTTTAATCTGAACATTCTCATCATTGTTGTAACACCACCTATTGCAGCAGCGTGTGATTCACTTATTGCAGCTTGATCAATTGGAGAATAAACACCATAGTGAACATGAGTATCAATTAAACCTGGAATGCTAACCAAGCCAGAACCATTAATTTTTTTATCACAATCAGGACTATCGTTAGTAATTAATTTGATTTTTCCATCTTCAACGACAAGATTCTTTTCAACCATACCATTTTGAGTCATTACATGAGAGTCAGTAATGAGTAAATCGTAAGTCATTATGTTTGCCTAAATTTCATGCACAGTACTAGAGTAAAAATGAATATACATAATAGAAAAATCCAATTACTAGGGCCGATGGCTTAGGGGTATAGCGCCACGTTCGCAACGTGGATGTCGAGGGTTCGATTCCCTCTCGGTCCACTTCACGAAAACATTATACAGTGAAAAATGATAATTTAATCATGAAAGTATTCAATGGAAAACAAGCAGCAAATGATTACATGTCCACACACACATTAGCATTTTCAACACCAGAACTTACTTTGATGAGATTTTCATTTTGGTTAGGAGACATGGTTCGAGATCCTACAGCAAAAGAACAAAGTATTCCAAGACTATACACTTACGTTGAAGAAAAAGATTTTGCACCAGTAGAAATTATTGATGATGATGTCTATGTTCCATCAGGAGCTGTTTTACGTTCTGGAATGTATGGAAGTGCAAATTCTGCATCATCCGGTGAAGAACAATTTTGTTCAGACTGTGGTGTAAAAAATTCACCATACGCAAAATTTTGTAGAGAATGCGGAGTTAATATAACTTAGAATTATTGTTTTGAACCACACTTTGTACAAAATTTAGCATTTGGTCTTAATCCTCCTCCACATGAAGTACAATTTCTTCCACTTTGTCTTGGTGGAAGTAATGATGGATCAGGAGATGGAAGTGTTCCAAGTTCATTAAACCCACTAGGTGCAGTACCAATTAGAGAGGGTGGAGCACCAACAGGATTGTCAGGAGTACCAGATCTAGGATCAGCATTCATTCCATACATCATTCCAGGTTGTCCAATTCCAGGCATTAGTCCAGGAGACTGTGTTCCACCTACACGTGCACCTTTTGAAACTTTATCGAGTGTTTTTTTCAATTCCGTTAGTGAATTAACACCTAAAAATAATAAAGCAGAATAAGCAGCAGTATAATCACCTAGTTTTTGAAAAAATTGTTTATCAGAAATTTTGCCAGCTTTGTACAAATTGTTTGAGTCTAGAAAAGATTCGTAATATCCTTGTGTTTCAGCAAACAATGTTTGTAACTTATCAAAAGTAAGATTGTATGTATCAATTGCACCTAGTGACATAATTGGATGAGAAGAATCTAATATTAATAGTTTAGAATAAAAAGAGAAAATTAGTAGAGCCTAAATTTTTTCGAGTGCTCTATCTATCATATTTTGGTATACTTGTTTAGATCCTGCGCCTACTTGTTGAGCTATGATTTTACCCTTGTTCAAAAGTAACAGTGTTGGAATACTAAACACATTATATTTTTGTGCTATTTCTTGTGCATTATCAACATTAACTTTTACAAAGTTAACTTTACCATCATAATCTTCAGCAAGTTCCTCTACAACAGGACCTACCATTCTACACGGTCCACACCATTGTGCCCAAAAGTCTACAAAGACTGGCTTGTCAGAGCTAAGGACGTTAGTTTCCCATGATTTTGGATCATCTATTTCTGTTATTGCCATGATTATCAAAATTTCTAAAAATTTCACATCTAAAAATGTATTTGTGGTTATAAGACCATGTTTCCAGATCCATAAAAAATTTTTAAAATATACTTAAATGACGTAGTTGATGTATGAGGATATGAGTGCAGAACTTCGATTGAAAAAACTTAGAGGTTCAGGTGGATTTGTGATGGCACGAGTAACTGATGAACAGCAAAGTAAAGGTAATCTTGGAGGACCAGATTTATTTTTAGCACCAATTGGAAGATTAGAATCAGAGTTAATTTCTAAACATAAGTGTAATACATGTGAAAAAGAATTTGAAGGTAGTCCAAAGATTGAATTTGAAAATCCAAATGAAGAAGTTGCTGAGAATTTAATTTTAGTTGAGAGAGGAAAATATCTATGTAATGAATGTGGTTCAACAATTGCAGAATATAGAGATTTTAGAAAACCAAACGAAGCAATGAATGCAGGATTAGCAAATCCAATAGCACAACGACAAGATATAGGTCTTTCAAGATTTGATATACCAGTTCAACAAGAGAGCGTACAACCTCAAGTCGTACCAGAACCTAGTCCGAATGATGGAATATTTAGATCAATTTTTGGTATGGATGTTTTTGATGAAAATGCAAAAAGAATTGGAAAGGCAAAACAAGTAGGCGTTGATTCAAATCAAGAATTAGTATTACTTATTTCAGATTCTGAGGGTAACGACATAAGTATCAGTTGGAGTAGAATTGGAACTGTAGGCGAGGTTATCTTTTTAGGTAAATCTGAAAAGACAGATGTAAAAATAGAACAAACAGTTGCAGTAGGAACTGGATTAAGATGTTCTAGATGTAATTTTGATAATAAGCCAGATTCTAAATTTTGTGAGAGTTGTGGAAATAAGTTATAGATAATCGATAAGATTTATCTTAGTAATTTAGTGAGCAAACATAATTTGGGAAGTTCAACAAAAAACTTAATCAAAGATATAGTAATCATTGTTGTAGCAATTGCTATAATTTGGCTAGGATTACAAGCGATTTTTGGAATTTCAAATCCATTTTATGTGGTTTCAAGCGGAAGTATGATTCCCACATTGATGGTTTATGATGTCATAGTTGTTGAGGGTAATACTCCATTTGAAGATGTGAAAAAAGGTGACATCATTGTATTTTATTCACCAAAATTATACGAGCAAGGAACAGAAAGAGTGATTGTTCACAGAGTTAGTTTAGAGATGGGCGAAGATCCAAAAATAGTAAGAACAAAAGGAGATGCTAATTCATCATCGATAGCAGGAACAGATTATCCAATAACAGAAAAGGAATATCTTGGAAAAGTAGAGTATGTAGTACCCCAAGTAGGGTACATAACACAAATTTTACAACCTCCAATCAATTACATAATAATTGCAGTCATAATTGGCGTCATGGTTGTAAAACATTTTGCAGGTAAAGAAAAGAAGAAAGTAGAGTTTCAGTATAGAAATGATGAATCAGAGAATAGTTTTAACGACAAAAGAGATTCAGAGTATGCTAAATCATCAGATAAAGATGAATCATTAAATGATGATAAAAAAGAACTTTAAAATTATTTCTTTTCTGGTATTTTGAATACACGTTTAAAGTATTCTGAATTCTCTTTTATTTCTTCAAAATCTTCTTTGACTTTGGCCAAATTTTTTGCAAGTTGTTTTTTGTAACCTAATTGCATTAGACGAGAGATTTGAATTCTTTGGGCTTGTGGCGAACCTGCACCATGCATTGATTCAGTTAGATAACCAACTGCATTTCTACCCATTGTCATATTTTCAATTAATCTTAATATTCTCATTCTATTTTCAACTTCAGTTCCAGATTTACCTTTAAGATATTTTTTCAAGAGTGGTCCAGTTTTTGCACTTCTAAATTCTGCTTCAGATGGCAATGTGACTAGTATTCCGCCAGCAATATCTTGAGCAAGTCTTGCTAATTCGTATGGCAATCTAGTAACATTATGTTTACATACATTTGCAAGCATATCATCATTAAGAAATACGCCAGATTTCAGCTTGTGACTTTGATATGATGCTGCAATTCCTGCTGCGTATATTGATTCATTAAGATGTGTCATTTCAATAAGTTTGTCTTTTATGTGTGAAACTTTTGGAACTCCGTTATATTCTGCAATGGCTGCTGCGGCACCAATTAAAACATCACCTAAACCAGTTTTACAAACATAACTTCTTCTATGATAACAAGTGAATCTCTCAATTAACATAGATGCAAATTCGTATTCACCATCCATAAAGATCATTTCGTTTGGTATGAAAACATGTTCAAAAATTACCATAGTTTCTTGTCCACCAAATTCAGAGTTTCCAACATCAATATCACCAGGTTCCATACTACGTGTATCACAAGATTGTCTTCCGTAAATGTAGATGATTCCAGGTGCATCTACCGGAAGTGCACCAACAATTGCATAATCTTTGTCATTTTCTAATAATCTCATAGTAGGCATTACAATCATCCAATGCGAGTTAATTGTACCAGTTTGATGTGCTTTAGCACCTGTGACATAAACGCCTTTATCATCCCTATCAACAATGTGTAAAAATAAATCAGGATCTTCTTGTTCACTAGGTGCAAGACTTCTATCACCTTTGACATCAGTCATTGCTCCACCAATTACCAAATTTTCATGTTGAACCATTTTTATAAATTCTAATAGTCTCTGATGATATTTTGTACCGTGTTTTTCATCAATTTCAAATGTTGTAGAATGAAGAGAGTTCAATGCATCCATGCCAACACATCTTTGGAAACATGTACCAGTAAGTTGTCCCAATTTCCTTTGCATTTTATTTTGTAAAACTAAATCTTCTGCACTTTCAGCAATATGTAAAAAACGATTTACTCTTTGACCAGAAATTGTAGATTGAGGTAATGCAAGTTCTTCTTCTTCAACTGCAAGATCATATGTTTTTGCTACTGCGTTAATTGAAGGTCTAATCATAGGATGATTAACAGGTTCTTTTACTAATTCACCAAACAAGTAAATTTTCAGATTTCTACCTTTGAGACTCTCTATGTACTCTTCTCCTGTTCTAATTGGTTTTACTGTTTTTTGCATGTCTATACTATACTAGTGATTCAAATAATTAAAAAGTTTGCAATTAAAGCTGTGCCTAACTATAAGCCAATACGCACATCTAGAACTTTACAACCCTTTTGTTTTTCCATAACCAAAACAGGATTCATATCTAATTCTTTGATTTCATTAAAATCAGATACTAGCTGAGACAGTCTTTGAATACATTCAGAAAGTTTTTTGACATCAGATGGTTTTTCTCCTCTAACACCTTCTAGAATTTTTTTAGTTTTAATTGATGATATCATATCATCTGCTTCAATGTTTGTCATTGGTGCAAGTTTGAAAGTAACATCTTTTAGAACTTCAACATAAATTCCACCCATTCCAAGCATTACAACAGGTCCAAGTCCAAGTTCAAGTTTTGAACCAATGATCATCTCTTTTCCACCTTTTACCATTTCAACAACTAAAACACCTTTGATGTCTGCTTTCTTGTTGTATTTTTTTGCATTTTTTATGATAGTATCAAATGCATTTTCAACATCTTTTGTATTTTGAAGATTAACTTTTACACCACCAGCATCAGATTTGTGGATAATTTGAGGTGATGCAATTTTTAAAACCACAGGATAGCCAATTTTTTTAGAAACAGTTACCGCTTCTTTTTTTGATTTTGCTAATTTACTAGCAGGTAATGGAAAACCATATGCTCTAAGAATTTCTTGACCTTCTTCTTCTAGCAAGGCGCTTCGTTTTTCTCTTTTTGCATTATCCAAAATCTTTTTTACTGTATCTTTTTTCACAGTGAATTTTGTTATTTTTCCAGATGGATTTTTTATCCAATTTGTAAAAGTGAGCATGGCGTTTAGCGCACGAATAGAACCTTCTGCATAATTATAGTATGGAACATCACCATTTGCCAAGATTTCACGATTAGTTATTCCTTCATCTAATCCCATCAAACTAGCTAACATTGTTTTCTTGTATTTTTTTGACATAGAAACAATAACTTTTGCAAGTTTGTCATAATCCAAAGTGGCAGATGGAGTGCACATGGATATTACAGAACCAACATTTTTGTGTTTTAATACTTCGTTTAATACATTTTCAAATCTATTAAAATCTGCATCACCTACAATATCAACAGGATTACGCGAACTTCCCCATGGAGGAATTACAGCATCGATTTTTTTTCTTATGTCTTCAATTTTTGCCATTTTAATTCCAAGTTTGGAGCATGCATCAGTTGAAATGATTGCAGGTCCACCTGCATTTGAAACAATTACCAAATCACCATCAATTGGAAGTGGTTGTTTTGAAAATGCAGTTGCATAATCAAATAACTCTTCCATAGTATCAACACGTATTGCACCTGATTGTTTTAACAATGCATCATAAATCTCATCAGAACCCATCAATGCACCAGTATGTGACATTGCCGCTTTGGCACCTTCTGGACTTCGTCCAGATTTTAATACTAAAACAGGTTTTTTCTTTTTTCTTGTGATGTCTTTACATACTTTAAGAAATTCTTGACCATTTCCCATATCTTCAAGATACATGACAATAACTTTGGTTTGTTTGTGTTCAGCAAGCATTTTGAGCATATCAATTTCACTCATGTCTGCTTTGTTTCCCATACTAATTACAGCAGAAAATCCAATTCCTTGTGCACTAGCATCTTCAACTAATGCAGCACATATTGCACCACTTTGTGAAATAAGTGCAATTTCTCCAGATTTAGGAGTAATTTTAAGAAATGTTGAATTCATCATTGTTTTTGGTTCAAGATTCATTACACCAAGACAATTTGGACCAATAATTTGTAATTTGTATTTTTTAGCAATATCTTTTAATTTTTGTTCTAACTTTGCACCTTCTTCATCAACCTCTTTGAATCCTGCGGTGATTACAATTGCACCTCTAAGTTTCTTTTTTCCACATTCTTCTAACACTGCAGGAACGATAGTATTTTTTGTTACAACAACTGCTAGATCAATTTTTCCTGGAACATCTAAGACTGACTTGTATGCTTTTTTATCAAAAACAGTTTCACGTGTTGGACTGATTGGATAAATTGTTCCTTTGTAACCTTTCATAATATTTGATGTAATTGCACGACCTACACTACCTTCCTTATCAGAAGCTCCAATTATCGCGATAGATTTTGGAGATAGAAAAACAGAATCAGTCATTGTATGTTTTTTTATAAAAATTTTTTGTATAATTAAAGCTATTCTAAATTAGCTTCCAA
>LFEZ01000003.1 GCA_001510295.1 Thaumarchaeota archaeon casp-thauma4
ATTACTAGTCTTAGTCTACTTTTTTCACTGATTTTGCGGCTGGGCCTTTTTCTGATTCACCAATTTCAAACTCAACTTTATCGCCGTCGCTAATTCGACCTTGAACTTCTGTCTTGTGGACAAACAAGTCCTTGTCATTACCTTCACGTTCGATAAAACCGAAGCCTTTAGTTTGGTTAAACCATTTTACGGTTCCTGTTTCCATCTTAATTTTTGTGTATTTTCACCACTATATCAATTTATGAAACAATCAAATTCAATCAATAACATACAATTATGTTAGCTGTAAGACCATATATGCCTAAGCTCATGTATGGCATGCTAACGGTTAATTTTCAAAATCAGGTTATTTACGCATGAATCAAATATTTTATACGTAAAATTAGCCATTATGAATAGATCGGTTTCTATACTAGTGATAGTCAAAAAAAATATGGTAAAATACGTATGCAAAAGCTGTAAAACTGACTGTGATGATATTACAGAACATATGTTAAAAGTGCATAAATTCTCAAAATGGATTATGGATATACAGCTTAAAACAAATCCAAATACATACAAGAATTGTTTTGAGACAAAAGCTTAGAATTATTGAAAAATAGTGTGCATCATAATTTATTCATTTTATTCATCCAGTTAATTATTTACGTTAAACTTTAATTCATTTAAAAAATGAATTACCTCTGTTTTATTCATAAAGCCAACAAGAAACATAGCCACTTTTAGTTTTGATTTTTGGAGGATCTTTTTTACATTTTTCCATTGCTTCAGGACATCTATCATAAAACTTACAACCTTCAGGAGGATTTACCAAGTTTGGAGGAGTTCCAGGAATAAATTTGGGTTTTGTATTTTTTGATAAAACAGGAATTGATTCTAGGAGTCCTTTTGTATAGGGATGCTTTGGTTCAAGAAAAATTTCTTCAGAATTACCAAACTCAATCATTTGCCCCCCATACATAATTCCAATTTTTTCAGCAACCTCTGATAAAACTGCTAAATCATGAGATATTATCATAAATGATAGACCGTCTTTTTTTAATTTTTTGAAAAGATTGACAATTTGAGCTTGAATCAACATATCCAGTGCAGTTGTAGGTTCATCGGCAATTACAAGTTTTGGCTTCAAAATTAACGCCATAGAAATAACAACTCGTTGTTTCATTCCTCCACTTAATTCATGAGGGAATTTTTTCAATATAGATTCGTCAAGATTAACAGAGGTTAAAGAATCGATTATAGCTTTTTTCTGATCGCCTTTAAAATTATGTTGCTTTAATACTTCTTCAAATTGTCGTTCTATTGAAAAAACAGGATCAAGCGAATTCATCGCACCTTGGAAAACCATAGAAATTTCTTTCCAACGTATAGTTTTATCAAATTCATCATCTGGGATATCAAGTAATGATTCTCCATTAAATTGTATTTTTCCAGAATAAATTTTTCCATTCATAATCATTTTAATGATGGACAATCCAAGTGTACTTTTACCACATGCACTTTCACCTGCAATTCCAATTGATTCTCCCTTGTCTATTGCAAATGTGACGTCCTCTAATGCGTGGATCAATCCGTTCGAGGCGTTATATCGAGTAGTCAAATTTTCAATTGAAATAAAACTCATATTTTTAGTTAGGAGAGGTTAGATTAAGTTTTTACTTGTGTGTATTTTCATTATTTCATGGATATTTCAAGAACACACCTCATTGAAGAACTAAATTCATCTATGGAAGGAAAAGAGGTCATATTTGGAGGTTGGATAGTAGACCTTCGAAAGCTTGGAAAAATGGCATTTTTAACTGTTAGAGATGTTACAGGAATGTGTCAGGTCATAGTCAAAGGAGATTCAATGAATTTGCTAGAAGGGTTAAACAGACAAAGCGTTGTAAGAGTATTAGGAAAGATACAATCTAGTAAAGCAAAAGATTTTGATTTTGAGGTTTCTGCAACAACGATTCAAGTTCTTGCAAAAGCAGAATATCCACTTCCAATAGACCCAATTGGAAGATTAGAAAGTGATATCGATAACAGATTAAATTCAAGAGCTCTAGATATGAGAAACCAAAAAACTGCATCAATCTTCAAACTGAGAAGTAAAGTTTTAGCATCAATTAGAGAGACGCTCATTAAAAGAAAGTTCATTGAGATTAACACACCCAAGATCATTGGCAGTGCAAGTGAAGGAGGAGCAGATTTGTTTGGTCTTGACTATTTTGGACAACAAGCATACTTGGCTCAGAGCCCACAGCTTTACAAAGAACAGATGACAATAGGATTAGAAAGAGTATTTGAGATTTCATCATTTTATAGAGCAGAGAAATCACACACAGGAAGACATCTGAGTGAATTTACTAGTGTCGATATTGAGGCTGCAATGATGGATTATACAGATGTCATGGATATTTTAGAATCAATTGTGGTGGATGTTTTTAAAAATACATCTGAAAATTGTAAAACAGAACAACAAGAAATTGGACACGAAATTAAAGTTCCAGATTCACCTTTTGAACGAATAACATACAAACAGGCATTAGAGGAATTGGGAAGTATTGGTATCAAAATAGAATTTGGAGAAGATTTACAGGATTCACATCTTCGCAGTTTAGGAGAGAAACATCCAGGATTTTTCTTTTTGACAGATTGGCCTATGAAACTAAAACCATTTTATATTCATGAGAAAGATGATGATCCCACACTTTCACGTTCATTTGACTTGCAATATGGCTATCTTGAATTATCGTCAGGAGGACGCAGATTGCACGATTCAGAACAGCTAAAATCTAGATTAAAAGAACAAAATTTAGATCCTACAAGCTTTGAAGAACATTTGAAAACATTTGGATGGGGAATGCCACCACACTCAGGTTGGGGTATGGGGCTAGACAGATTTATGACAGTTTTAGTTGGAATTGACAATGTACGAGAAGTAGTTTTGTATCCAAGAGATCCTGATAGGCTCAAACCATAAATTTTATTGAAAAAAATTAGATAAAAGACAAACATTCGTGACAATGCCAAATATCAAATTAAATTGTATTATGATTAATTATAATGACAACTGAAGAACGTAGTAGAGCCTCAATATTTGGATGGATAGGTCACGATCTTGCAGCACTAAAACGAAGCTATGCATCAGTAAAAGGCTGGAAAATTAGAAGAAGAAATTAACAGATCTATAATCGACGGATAATTTCACTAGTAAATTCCTGTGTAGATTTTTCTCCACCAATATCTTTAGTGGTAATCCCAGATTTTATCAAATCTAGTACTACATCCTCAAGTTTTTTGCCAGCATGAATACAATCAGAATCATTATTTTTTGAGCCCAACCAATCCAACATCATTTTTGTAGATAGTATGAATGAAGAAGGATTAGCGATTTGTTTTCCAGCAATATCAAATGCAGCACCGTGAACTGGTTCAAAAATACCAAAATTATCACCTAAATTTGCAGCAGGTGCCATACCTAATCCACCGACAACTTGAGATGATTCATCAGATAAAATATCACCAAACAAGTTTGTAGTCACAATTACATCAAATTCATGAGGGGCTCGAATCAAGTTCATAGCGCATGCATCAACATACATTTGATCAAAACTAACATCAGGATAATCTTTTGATATTTCTTCACAACTTTTGGCAAAAAGACCATCAGTCAATTTCATTACATTCGATTTATGAACACATGTTACTCGTTTTTGATTATTTCTATCTATTGCAGTTTCAAATGCATGTTTTGCAATTCTTTTTGATGCTTTTTCACTTATTATTCTTAATGCTACAGCAGTGCCATCTACCTGAAATTCTTGTCCAGTGTAAAGATCTTCTGTATTTTCACGTACAATTACAAGATCAATATCATTTCGTAAAGCAGGAGTATTTGGATATGATTTTGCAGGACGAATATTTGCATACAGATCTAACTTTTGTCTTAATGCAACAATTACATCTTTAGCACTTTCTCCAACAGGAGCTTTCAAACATGCATCAGACGATTTAATTGATTCAAAAACATCATCAGGTAATGCGGTGCCAGTTTTTTCAAGTGCAGTATCACCGGCCACAAGAGATTTCACATCAAATTTAACATTTAATTTATCATGAATTGTATCCAAAATTGTTTTTACAGATTCAGATAATTCAGGACCAATTCCGTCACCAGTAATTAAAGAAATTTTATACATATACAATCACCTAAAATGTTATAACGATTAAATCTTCTTTTCCTTTAGAAGATTTTTTAACATTATACGATTAATTCCATCAACCATAGCTTGTACACTTGTCGTTACAATATCCTCACCGACAGATTTAGATGAAATAATACTACCTCGTGCATCTTCTACTTTTACAGTTACCTCACATAATGCATTGGCACCACCAGAAATAGAATCCAATTTGTATTCCTTTAATCTTATTTTACCAGTAATTTGACTGGTGATTTTCTGTATTGCATTTAATGCTGCATCAACAGGACCAACACCAAAATCTGTTGCTAAAAATTCTTGTCCATCGATATTTAATTTTATAAATGCATAAGGCATTGTTCCGACACCGGTTGACACGGAAAATCCTGTTAATTGAACAATTCGTTTTAATTTATTTTCACCAATTACTTCATTTGCCATAGATAACAATTCAACTTCAGTGACTTGTTTTCCTTGGTCACCTAATGCTTTTACCTTCTCCAAGATTTGCTTTGTTTGTTCATTGTTTGGTTCAATACCATACTCTTTGAGCATTGCATTCATACCATGAATTCCAGCATGTTTTCCTACTTGAAACCAACGTGTTCGCCCTACAATTTCAGGACTAATTGGCTCGTAAGTCAAAGGATTGTTCAATACACCATGAGTATGAATTCCAGATTCATGACCAAATGCATTTTCGCCAACTATCGCTTTGTTTGGCTGTACAGACATTCCTGCTAATTTTGAAACATATCTTGAAGTTTCATATAATAATTTTGTATTGATGTTTGTATCCCATTTTTTCTCAAATTTTAAACTGGTCAATGCCATAACAAATTCTTCTAAAGAAGCATTTCCTGCACGTTCACCAATTCCATTAATTGTAACATGAGCACAAGATGCACCAGATTGTACACCAGAAATTGCATTTGCTACAGCCAAACCAAAGTCATTGTGGCAATGTACACTAATTGGTAATTTTGATACATCAATTGCATCTTTTGTGATTTCACCCATATATTGAGGAGTTGAATAACCTACAGTATCTGGAATATCAATTCTATCAGCACCTGCACTAGTAACAGATCTAAAAACTTTTTTCAAGAATTCCCTATCAGTTCTAGTTGCATCTTCTGCAGAAAATTCTACTTGTAGCCCTCTAGATTTTCCATATTCTACGGCTTCAATAGCTTTTTCCAAAGCTTCATCACGTGTCATTTTTAATTTATACTCTAAATGAATATCAGAAGTAGCAATGAACGTGTGTATGTAATTTAATCCACAGTCTACAGCAGCATCAATATCTTTTTTGTTTGTTCTTGCTAATCCACATAACTCTGCATTTAGTCCTTCTGCGACAATTAATTTTATGCCCTCTTTTTCTCCTTCAGAGATGATAGGAAAACCAGTTTCAATTGCATCGACTCCCAATTCATCAAGTTTTTTTGCAATGTTTAATTTTTTTTCTGGAGATAATGAAATACCAGGAGATTGTTCTCCATCACGCAAGGTGGTATCAAATATTCTAATGTTCATGCTTTTCACGCTCTAATGCAGTTATACCAGTTCGTGCCATTTCTATTAATCCAAATTTCTTTGCCAATTCTTCAAAGGCACTAATTTGATGAGGGGTTGCAGTCATTTCCACAATAATTGACTCTTTTTTAGCATCATGTATTTTTGCAGAGTATGCACTGGCTAATTTGTTAATTTCCATACTATCTTCTGGTTTGGTTACTTTAATCTTAAACATTACCAACTCCCTATACACTGAGTTATTAACATCTAATCTATGAACCTCAATTGTATCAATCATTTTGTCAAGTTGTTTGACAATCTGTGTGATTTGCTTCTCATCGCCAAATGTAGTGATAGTCATTCTAGAATATTTTTTATCTTCAGTGACACCTACGGAAATACTGTCTATGTTGAAATTACGTGATCTGAAAAGATGTGTAACCTTAAACAATATTCCAGGTTTATTTTCCACTTTGATTGATAAAATTGCCCAAACCATTTCTATCACATTATGAGGGTAAGATCATATCCTTTAATCCAGTTCCGGGTGCAACAAATGGTAATACATCTTCTTCAGGATCTATTGGAATATCAATTACAGTTGCAATATCACTTTTTAATGCAGTTTTAATTGCATTACTAAGCTCATCCATTGATTGTGCACGCAATCCTTGTGCGCCATATGATTCTGCTAATTTAACATAATCAGGACATTTTTTTAGATCAACACCAACCATACGGCGGTTATAGAAAGTTCTTTGCCATTGTGCAACCATTCCTAATGAATTATTGTTTATCAAAAATACAATTACAGGTAAATCCTCTAATACAGAAGTTGCAAGTGAATTCTCGGTCATGTTAAAGCTACCATCGCCTGCAATGTCAACTACAGGGACATTAGGACGTGCAGTTTTTGCTCCAATTGCTGCAGGAAATCCCCAACCCATAGTACCTAAACCAGTTGAGCTAAAGAAAGTCCCAGGATGTATAGCATCAAAAAATAATGAAGCCCACATTTGATGTTGACCTACTTCAGTAGTTACAATAGATTCCTTTGGAAGTAATTCTCGTAATTTTCTAAGAATTTTAGCGGCACCCATTTCACCAGGATGTAATTTCAAATTTTCACGCCAATATTGTTTAACTTCTTTCACATGTTTTAACCAAGGATTATCATCAGAGGTTCGTACAGCTTTATCCATTAACATTTTTCCAAATATACGTAATGATGCACGTACATCTCCTACTACAGCTACAGAAGTTGTTTGGTTCTTTCCAATTTCTGCTGGATCGACATCCATATGAATAATTTTCAAATTCTTTTCAAACTCTGCAAATGTACCAACAGAACGGTCT
Organism: Thaumarchaeota archaeon casp-thauma4; assembly: GCA_001510295.1. Taxonomy (GTDB): domain Archaea; phylum Thermoproteota; class Nitrososphaeria; order Nitrososphaerales; family Nitrosopumilaceae; genus Nitrosopelagicus. The sequence continues at coordinate 7,068 of LFEZ01000003.1, forward strand.
GAGAATCTAGTTCCAATTGCTAAAACGCAATCAGCTTCAGTCATCAATTTATTGGCTTCTGCATGTCCATGCATTCCAATTGGCCCTAAGGATAACGGATGATTTTCAGGAAATGAACCCTTACCTTTGAAGGTAGTTACTACAGGAATCATGAGTAATTCAGCTATTGATTGTAATTCTGCAAATGCAGATGAAATGATTACACCACCACCAGCAAGAATTATCGGTTTTTGTGCAGATAACAATAATTCTACTGCACGAGCAGTATTTGTAATATCAGGATCTGCCCAAGGGTGATAACCAGGAACTCTTACTTCGTCTGGGAAAGTAAACTTACCTTCATTTTGTTGAACATCTTTAGGAATATCTAATAATACAGGACCAGGTCTTCCAGTTTCTGCAATGTAAAATCCTTGTTTGACCATTATTGGAATTTCTTCAGGAGTTCTTGGTTGATATGAATATTTTAATGCAGGATTAGCCATACCGATTATATCACTTTCTTGAAATGCATCTCTTCCTATCATTGCTACCGGAACTTGACCAGTTACTGCAACCATCGGTGCAGAATCTGCTTGTGCAGTTGCAATTCCAGTTAACAAATTGGTCGCACCAGGTCCAGAAGTTGCAAAACATACACCAGGTTTTCTACTTACTCTACCAAAACCATCTGCCATATGTGCAGCAGATTGTTCATGTCTTACCAATATATGACGAATGTTACTCTTTCCCAATTCATCATACATTGGAAGGTTCGCACCTCCCGGTAGGCCGAAGACTTCTTTTACTCCTTCTTTTTCCAATGATTTCATTAGCGCAGCTGCGCCGATCATACTTTCCATTTTATTATTATCACTCATAATCCTAATTTAAATCGGTAAATTGGCTGTAAGTTTACAGCAGCAGGTCAACTAGCAATGAGATACCAAAAGTGCTAATTGTTGCTTGTTGTTGCAATGAATCAAAATCAAGGGATCGACTAATAAGGCTTCCTTTTTAGAAGTGTTGTATTATGTCTGAACGAGAAGAAATTATAAAAATTGTAGAATCGTTTTTTGAAATTGGAAAATCAAAAAAATTAGAAATTTTAAAAGACATTCAAATCAATGATGCGTCTTTTTCAAGTTTTAGTGATGTGCCACCATATGACCTAAAAGATTTTTCAACAACAGTAGCGTTAGAAGAATTAAGATTCATTAGTATTTCAGATTATGATTATATTATCAATAATGTGAAAATTAGTGTTTTTGGAGATACTGCAATAGTTGCACTAGAATTAATACAAAAGGGAATGTTAGTAGATAATAAAGCATTCACAGGAGAATATATTACGATTCCAGGTAGAGCAACATTTGTATTAATTAAAAAACCAACATGGAAAATTGTACATATCCATTTATCAAAAACTGGAAACTAGTTACGTTTTTTTTTTGAATTATTGTTGAGGTTTTTGATTAGGATTGTTATTGTTAGGTTTTTGATTAGGATTGTTATTGTTAGGTTTTTGATTAGGATTGTTATTGTTAGGTTTTCCGGACAATTGTTTATACAAAGTGAATGCTTGTTCGGCATTGTTAGATCCATGTACAATTGAATGTACAGCTTTTATCATGGCAACAGGATTATCAGATTGCCATATGTTACGTCCCATATCCACACCGACTGCACCTGCTTTGAGTGCATCATATGTTAATTTCAAAGCATCATTTTCAGGTATTTTCTTTCCACCTGCAATAATTATCGGTACAGGACAGGAGTTTACAACTTTTTCGAAGTTTTCACAATAGTAAGTTTTTACAATATGTGCACCTTGTTCAGCTGCAACTCTGCATGCAAGAGATAGATAACGTGCATCTTTTGTCCCTATTTCTTTTCCAACCGCGGTAACAGCCAATACAGGAATTCCATATTCTTCTGCTTCGTTAACAAGTTTTCCAAGATTCACAATAGTTTGATATTCATATTTTGAGCCAACAAAAACCGACATTGCCACTGCTGCGACATTTAGTCTAAGTGCATCTTTAATACTCACAGTGATATCTTCTTGAGATAGATCTTCACCTATTATGCTAGTTCCTCCAGAAACACGTAATACAATAGGTACAGCATAATCAGGGTTAACAGATGTTCTTAATGCACCACGAGTAATCATTAATGAATCGCAATGTTTTGCTAGAGAAGCAATTGTTTTTTTTAAATCTTCTAGTTTTTCAGTTGGACCTAAAAAGTAACCATGATCAACTGCAAGCATTAATGCCCTGTTATCAGCAGGTGAAATTATTCTTGCAATTCTATTCTTTAAGCCCCAGTCCATTTTCTTATTTTTTTGGTAAAAAATTTACCTTTCTTAAGCCTTTGCTAATTTTCAATAATTATCTTCATTGCATTTTTACCTGTTTTTGCGTGCTCAAATGCTTTTTGTGAATCATCAAGAGAATATTTATGCGTAACAAGTGATTTCACATCAACATTACCTGATGAAATTAATTCCAATGCCATTTTAGTATCTGAATCAGATGCAGCATAAGTAGTAACAATACTAATTTCTTTTGAATAAACTACACTCATGTCAATTTGAGTAGTTGCGCCTTTACTTGGTACACCAAACATTACAACAGTTCCACCTTTTCTTACAAGTGTTATTGCATCTTGGAATGCATGTAAGCTGCTTGTAGCTACAATTGCAACATCAACACCAATATTTGTTTCATCATTTATTTTTCGGATTAAATCAGGATCATCAGAGCGGATAGTTGTAACATCAAATTTTTTTACAAAATCTAATCTAAAATCATTTAGATCCATACAAAATATTTTTGAGAACCCAAATGATTTTGCAAGTAAAACATGCATCATTCCGGTTGGCCCAACACCTAAAATTGCAACAGTATCATTTTTTTGGTATTTGAATTTTGACCAAGCACGAACACAGCATGCTAGAGGTTCAATCAACGCAGCTTCTTGATATGAAACATTATCAGGTAATTTTAGAACGCCTCCATGAATTACATTCCATTCAGGAACAATGTAATTATCAGCTAGACCACATGGATTAAGATTTGATTGTGAGTATTTTTTACACATTGTTTCATTTCCGTGACTGCATTCATGACAATCTTTTGAATAACAAGCAACATGATGGTGTGTAAATACACGATCGCCTATTTTGAAATTAGATATTTTACTACCAATTTTAATTATTTCTCCTGCAGGTTCATGGCCTAATCTCATAGATGGTTGGCCATATTGTCCAAATACCTTTTCTACATCAGAACCACATATTCCACAAGATTTCATCTTGATTAGCAATTCATTTGAATCAATATCAGAAAGAGTGAAGTTTTCTATTTCAACTTTAGAATTTCCTTTCACCACAGCTGCTTTCATGATGGTTAATTATTCACTCTATATTTATACGCCTAGGATTTTTTTGAGCATTACTCTATAATCAACTTCAGATTTTTCACTTCCTGATGCAGGAAGAGCAAATACCAAAGGAGTTGATTTTTCAGCACGTAATTTTGTTAATTTATCAGTGATTTGTTCAGTTAAATCATCACTAACAAGAACTAAACCAACTTCGGAATCAGCGTACAATTTTTTGATTTCCTCAAAAGCAGTGTCAGATGAATCGACAATTTTTCCTTGAACTCCTGCAAGTTGGAAGCTTGTGACAAATACACGACTTCCTATAGTTGCTACCTTCATTAACCCTGATTTTTAACACATGCAATTTAACCGTTTCAAACAAAAAATTCAAACATTACCAATTCAAGGAATAATATGGATAATCCACAAGAGATCGACTCAGTATATTGGGACGAAGAGAGTAAATCTTGGAAGACAAAACTTGTCAAAGTAGAAGAATATCACGGATTTACCGAATGCAGATATTGTCAGAGACCAATGTCACATAATATTAAGTCTGAAGGAGAATTCAAAGTTATTTACGTGAAATGTGGTTGTTCTAAGAGCTAGCTGCAATTTTTAATACAAATAAATCCAATTTCCTGTGTTCCATCCATACCATATCTATTTGGAACAATGCCAACACGATATTGCATTTCTTCATCATATTCGATATCAAATTGAGTTGTGAAAGTTACTGCCTTTTGAGGTTCAAGATCTACTGTAGATAATTCAGTTTCACCATAACCTACAAAGATTGGATTATGACGTTTGTTGGAATCATCATAAAGATGTAATTGACCACCAGTGAATCTCACTATATCATTACCGTTATTTTCAGCAGTTACTTGTATTTGGAAATATGTGTGAGTTGGTTTCTCATTAGACGCCTCAATCAATCCTCTATCAATTTGACCTTTTTCAGCCATCTTGAATTCCTTAGTTTTTTCAAGAAAATCAAAATTCGCTACATACTGTACATCAAACATCACATCACCCACTTGCACAGGTTCACCAAATGAAGAAACTTTGATGTCAGTAAAAACTTCAAAAGAATAAAAGTAAAATGAAATACCGATTAGTGTAAAAATTGCTACAATTACAATAATTCCGCCAGCTCTAACCAATTTAATTTGTATTAGATTATTCTACTATAACTGTACCGTCCATCCAAGGATGGACCATACAGAAGTAAGGGTAATTTCCAGAATCAGATAAAGTTACAGGATAACTTGCATTAATCATGATTAATGAAGTGTCAAATATACCATCAGGACCGTCTGCAGCACTGCCACTTGTTGCAGTATGTGGAGCGGTATCAGTATTTTTGAAAGTTACAGTTCCACCTGCAGAAATTGTTGCAATTGATGGAGAATAGCATTTAGGTTCACAACCAGGTGCGCCAGAACCTGCTACAGGTTCAATAGTTACCGCCATTGGTGCTTTAGCTGCTGCTGCGGCTTTGTCTGCTGCGGCTTTGTCTGCTGCCATCATAGCTTCTTGTTCTTTAGAATCATCAGAGTGATCCATAGAACTCGTGTCAGGTCCATCAGATTTGTAACCGTCACCGTAGATCATAATTTTTTTTGAGTTTGCCATAAAGTCGATTGTGAGATTGTTTCCTACTTGAGTAAATTCAACTTCTTCACCGTCAATGGTTACAAAATATGTTCCATCATCAAATGGAGTAACTGAATCAGAAGTAAGTGTAATTATTAATTGCCCATCAAATTTTGATTCCATCATAATTTTTACTGCATTGTGTTTTTCATCTTGAGAAATAGAATTAACTATACCACCACGGATTGTATATTTCATATTGTCACTGTCAGAAGTTTGTGGTGCTGCCTGTGGACTTCCACTAGGTTGTGTTGCAATAGGAGTTGAGGAATATGTTTGCGTAGGAGTGTAAGCATTAGGTGTTGAAGGAGTAGTATCAACTTGTAAAAATCCACCCATAATTGCAATCATTGCGGCTACAAAAGCAATTGTGAATATTACTCCAAATTTATCTACGCCAGCCATATTCTTGCTTTTTACATGCATTTTAAATATCTAATGCTTTTCTACGATCTAGATTTATTTGCGGAATTTACTCAATCAGAGTATGACAGATATAGATTCAAGTAAGAAAGCCTATCTCTTTCTTCACGGAAATATGAACTTGCATGAAAAAATGTTGAAATCAATAGCAAGTAATGGATTCAAAAAAGAAAATGCAATTATGGGTAATCCAAAACAAGCAGGAGAAGTTGGTGACTACATGATACAATTATGGCCACCAGGACCAAACCCAGACCATATCAAAGTTCAGAAAATCACAGCAGTAGAACAATGCGAACCTGAAGGAGTAATTGGCGTTTGGAAAGGTGTTTCAAAAGAAGATCTTTTTAAAATTAAGATAGAATAGATTACAAATCGCTAACAATTCCAGAAATGAATGATCCGTATTCATCATCCACGAATTCGATAATTTCAAATTTATTTTCTTTTTTTGCTTTATAGATTGATTCTAAATGATAGCAATTACTTTTATTTTTTAGCATTCCAAAATAGTAGCCAGAACAAGAACAAAATTTTGATTCAGGATCAATCCAATGTTCTTTAGTCTTACCAACAACAGTCCAAATTTCTCTTTTACTTGGATTAAACAAATGTAATTTCACACGTCTTTCATTAATTATAGAGTCTATTCTATCTTGTTTTGTAGACATAAGGAATTAATCTAAGACAAGCGTATAATCTTGATGGTAACTACAAGAATAGTTGATTCGGAGCCAGCATTAATTGTGGAGGAAAAAAGAAAAAATCTAGTCATATCTGATCTTCATATTGGATTTGAACATAAATTTTCATCAAATAAAAATACAGTTAGAAAAAATTCATCAATTAATGATATTATTTCTAATGTTAAAAAAATCATTAAAAAAGAAAACCCAGATAGATTAATTCTTTTAGGAGATATAAAATCAAGTATTCAATCTATAACAGATTCAGAATGGAAAGATGTACCATATTTTTTTGAAGAGATAAAGAATTCATTAGAAGTAATATTAATTCCAGGAAATCATGATGTAAACATCGATAGATTAATTCCAAACGATATTACAGTGATAAGTTCGAAAGGAATGATTTTAGACGATGTGTTATTAACACATGGCCATACAATGCCATCAAAAAATTATTCAAGTGTGAATAACATAATTATGGGGCATATTCATCCAGTTTATTTTGATAAAAATTCATTACTCAACGGAGAAAGAATTTGGATTTCAATTAAAACTGATAAATCAAAAATTTTTCCATCCACAAAAGGAAAACTTAAGATTACAATAGTTCCTTCGTTCAATCCATACTTTTATGCAACTGAAAAAAAATATTATAAAAAATCAATTTCTCCAATAGTTGAAAAAATTAAAGATTCTACACTGGCAAAAATTTTGACTTTAGATGGCACTATAATTGGAAATGAGTCGATAATTAACCAAGTTTTATGAGTAATTTATGGAAAATTATTCAAGAACATCATATGGTTCAATAGGATCTTTTGTAGTCTCATTATTTTGTAACCACTCTAACGTCTTCACAAAAGAATCAGCCAACTCAATTGTAGTAAGTACAGGAATTCCCAATTCTATGGCTTTTCGTCTAATTTGATATTCATCATCTAGCATTCCAACATATTTTTCCAGAGACAAGGTGCTTGGGATATTTATTATAAAATCAATTTTTTTCTCATAAAGTAGATCAGAAATATTTGGTTTACGTTCTGGCTCTGAAATTTTGTGTACAATTTCTATGTCTCCAACTTTTTCTTCAAAGAATTCAGCAGTATGTTCTGTTGCCAATATTTTGAATCCCAGTTGTTTGAGTTTGACAATAGAAGGCAATAGTTTTACTTTATTTTGAGAACCACCAGCAGTAACTAAAGCAGTTCCTTTATCAGGCAAATTATAGCCAACAGATATTAAACCTTTTGATAATGCATCATAGAAACTATTTCCAAAACATGCAGCTTCTCCTGTAGATTGCATCTCAACACCTAATGCGATATCTGCTCCATCTAATTGCATAAATGAAAATTGTGGAACTTTAATCCCATAATTGTGAATTTTTTGCCATTTATTTTCTGGAATTTGTGGGAGCGGTTTATCAAGAATTGCTTTAGCAGCAAGTGAAATAAGATTGATTTTTACTAATTTTGAAACAAAAGGCATTGAACGAGATGCTCGGATATTGAGCTCAATTACATAGACATGATCATTATTAATAAGAAATTGTAAATTGAATGGACCTTTGACATTAAATGTCAACGCAATTTTTTTTGTGTAATCATTAATAGTTTCAATTATTTTATTATTAAGACGCCATGGAGGAATACACATCATAGCATCACCAGAATGAACTCCAGCAGAATCAATATGTTCGACTATTGCACCAATAACTACTTCCTTTCCATTACTAATTCCATCAACATCTACTTCAAGTGAATCTAACATAAATTTTGATATTACAACCGGATGATCCGGAGAAACATCGGTTGCATCTTTCACATAAGTTTTAAGTTCATCTTGAGACCATACAACTTTCATTGCGGCACCAGACAAAACATATGAAGGTCTAACAATTACAGGAAAGCCGACATCTTGTGCAAAAGTTCTTGCTTCAGTCAAGTTTGAAAATGCTTGCCATTTTGGTTGCTGAATATGAAGTTTGTCTAATTCTGCACTAAACTTTGAACGGTCTTCAGCTCTGTCAACATCAATTGCATTTGTACCCAGAATATTGATTCCACGTTTTGCAAGACCAGGAGTGAGATTATTTGCTGTTTGTCCACCTACACATGTGATTATTCCTTTAGGGTTTTCAAATTCAGCAATATCAAGTAGCCTCTCTTGAGTTATTTCTTCAAAGTACAATCTTGAGCAAATGTCATAATCAGTTGATACAGTTTCAGGATTACAATTTACAACAGACACGTTTTTTTCACCATTTTCTTGAAGACCCCATACCATATTCACAGTTCCCCAATCAAATTCAACGCTACTTCCAATTCTGTATGGACCTGCACCGACTACAATTATTCCTTTTTCATCTGGAGGGACTTGGATGTCATTAGAATTTCCACCATAAGTCAGATAAAGATAATTGGTGACTGCAGGCCATTCAGCCGCCAGAGTATCAATTTGTTTTACAGCAGGAATGATTCCAAAGTTTTTTCGGATTTCACGTACTTTGTCAGGAGTTTTTTCTTTTGCGCGTGCAATTTGATTATCAGAAAATCCCATCTTTTTTGATTCCCTCATTATGGATTCAGTTAGTTCGGATTCTCTGAGTTTTGATTCAATATTTACAATATTTTGAATCTTTTCTATAAACCAAGGATCAATTGCAGATAACTTGTAAATTCTATCAACAGAAATTCCCATCTTTAATGCAATTGCAACATTATACAATATTTGATCATCAGGGTGTGAAAGTTTGTATTCAAGTTCTTCTTCAGAAATTTTTTTACCATTTGAACGATTTAAAACAAGCCCATCATTTCCGATGTCAAGCATTCGGATTGCTTTTTGTAAAGATTCTTCAAAAGTTCTTCCGACTGCCATTACTTCACCAACAGATTTCATTGTTACTCCTAGTTTGCGATTAGCAAGTTCAAATTTTGAGAAATCCCATCTAGGATGTTTGCATACAATGTAATCAAGTGATGGTTCAAAGCACGCGGTTGTACTTTTTGTAATTCTATTTACTAATTCAGATAAATTATATCCCAATCCAATCTTTGCAGACATGTATGCTAATGGATAACCAGTGGCCTTGCTAGCAAGAGCTGAAGAACGTGAAAGGCGAGGATTGATTTCAATCGCAACATATCTATCAGAGTCAGCATCTAATGCATACTGAATATTACATTCACCGACAATTCCAACATGCTTTGTAGCACGTAAGGCTGCGGTGCGTAACATGTGGTATTCATTATTATTAATTGTCTGTGATGGTGCAACAACGATGTTGTCACCAGTATGGACTTTCATGGAAAGAACATTTTCCATGTTACAAACAATAATATTATTTCCATCATAATCTTGCATGACCTCATATTCAATTTGCTTCCAATGCCCAATGTATTCTTCAACCAAAACTTGACCTACAAGACTTGCCTTAATACCACGTTCTACAATTTCGTGCAGTTCAATTTCATTATGAGCAATTCCACCACCTCTACCGCCAAGAGTATATGCAACTCGAATTATTACAGGATACGATAATTCTTCGGCAGTCTTTTTTGCATCCACAAAATTTGTGACAGACCCACTTTTCAGCACAGGAATACCTGCCTTTTTCATTGAATCCTTGAAAAGCTGTCTATCTTCGGTGTTTTTGATTCCCTCTATTTGCGTTCCAAGTACTTTAACATCATATTTTTTAAAAATTCCAGCATCATTCAACTTCACACCGCAATTTAATGCAGTTTGTCCACCATATGCCAACATAACACCATCTGGTCTTTCTTTTTCAATAATGGATTCAACATAATCAGGAGTTACAGGTAAAAGGTAAACTTGATCTGCAAATCGTGTATCCGTTTGAATTGTAGCAATATTTGGATTGATGAGCACACTTTTGATTCCATCTTCATGTATTGCCTTCAAACATTGACTCCCAGAATAGTCAAACTCTCCTGCTTCTCCAATTTTTATTGCACCACTTCCCAGTACAAGAATTTTCTTCAGGGATTCATTTTTCGGCATTTTTTATTTCTCCATTAATTTTTTTAATTCTTCAAAAACATATTTACAATCAAAAGGACCAGGTGCAGCTTCAGGATGAAATTGCACAGCAATGCAGTTTTTAGTTTTATGTTTTATTCCCTCAACAGTTTTGTCATCAGCATTTGAAAACCATAATTTAAAATCAGATTTCTCTAAAGATTCAGGTTTGATTCCGTAACCATGATTTTGGCTGGTGACATAAACTTGATTTGTTTCTAAATTGATACAAGGTTTATTTTGTCCACGATGCCCGTACTTTAGTTTATAAGTTTCAGTTTTCCCTGCAATACCAATAATTTGTGCGCCAAGACAAATACCTAATGTAGGAATATTATTTTCAATTAATTTTTTTGCGGTATCAATAGTTTCAGGGCAATTTTGTGGATCACCAGGACCGCTACTCAAAACAACCCCCTTGGGATTGTGTGACATTACTTTATCAAAAGATGTATTCCAAGGTACAACTATTACCTTGTATCCTAGTTCTCGAATATTTCTAACAATTGCATTTTTTGTTCCAGTATCAATAACTACTACAGATTGATTATCATCACCGTAAACTTTTTCCTCTTTAGTTGATACAATGTCCATGAATTTTTCAGAATTATATTTTGTAACGCTGGCAAGTTCTTTTTTGACTCCTTCAACATCAATTTCATTATCAGATACCACTAGAGCAGCCATCATAACACCACTACTTGTAAGAGTTTTAGTAATTGCCCTAGTATCAATTCCAGATATACCTGGAACTTTTTCATCATACATCCATTCATCTAGAGTCATTTTCAGATTCCAATGACTTGCAGTTTGAGACAGCTCATGAACTACTAAACCTCGAATTTGCATCGCATCAGATTCAAAGAATTTAGAAATTCCATCCTTATCGACTTGAGTTGGATCTGGAACTCCATAATTTCCAACTAGAGGATATGTGAGTGTAAGAATTTGACCGTTGTACGAAGGATCAGTGAGAGCTTCTGTGTAGCCCACCATGCCTGTATTGAAAACAATTTCACCAAAAACAGTAGTAGAATAACCAAAACCCATTCCAGCTAGAACGGTTCCATCAGAAAGGATCAGAGTCCCAAACTTGTTTGCATGTTTGGATTTCTTTGTAGTTATTGTGACCCTCTAAAAGTCTCTTTGAAACAGGATTTAAAAGCTTCTTTGGTGATCGATTGAAAAACCGATCAGAGTGCACCGAAAGATTCACTCCATTTATGATATGCACGAATGTTTTCTATGGAGACGCTTGGTTTTCTTCTTGCTTTGATATCTTTAAAATCAGCCATTGTTAATGCACGAGTAGCTTGCGGGACTTCACCATTAACAGGTTCATGATAAGTTGGAGAGTGGAATAATTCATTTACAACTAACAATTGTGCACCTTGACATACATCTTTTATGTCACTTGCGCTGTATCCATCAAATTGTTTTGCAATACTAACTGAATTAAATATAGATGATTTTTTTAGAGGAGCAGTGTATTGAGTAAAGAGTTTTTCTCGTGCGTCTTGATTTGGAAGAGCCACATAGATTCTTTTTTGGAATCGTCTTAGAAATGGTTCATCTAAACTCCAAGGTTTGTTAGTTGCACCAATTACATAAATCATAGTATCCTTACCTTTTCCATTTACACCATCTAATTCAGAAAGGAATTGGTTTTTCGCTCTAATTTCACCGCCAACCTCACTATTTCTATCTCCAAGAAGAGAGTCAACCTCATCGATGAATAGTATTACAGGTTTACCTTCACGTTTATTGTACTTTCTTGCAATCTTGAATAATTTCGATACATTTTTTTCTGCTTCACCAAGCCATTTACTCATCATTGATGCAGCATCAACATTAATGAAATAACCATCTAATTCATTTGCAGTGGCTGCTGCAAGCATTGTTTTTCCAGTTCCAGGAGGACCATACAATAACATTCCACGTGGCCAACCTAATGGAAATAAGTCGGGTCTTTTACTAGGATAAAGAATTGATTCACGTAATGCAGATTTTGCATCATCTAATCCAATTACCTCAGACCATTTTACATCAGGCTTTTCTTTCATAACTAAATCTTCAAGATTACCACCTTCATCTTTGTTAGGTTGCGCTCTAGCCAAAGCCTTTGTTTGTTCCTCAGGAGATGCATTAGGGTCTACTGCAGGTGCAATATTTCCACCATCAGTATTACGTAATGCTTGAATACGTTCTTGGTATTTTTGAGAACTTGTTTTGTAAATTTTGTTTAGACTACTAGTAGGATAAAGTTGAATTAATTTCAATAAAGTGTCAGATGCATTTTGATAATCAGATATAGCCATTCCGACAGCGCCTTGAGAATCAGCTCGTATAGCAGCTGCCGCATATTTACTAGCGCTTTTTTCTAATTCTTGGGGTGCCATACTCATTTTATATCACTGATGAATTCAATCAGGATTTGACTAGGTATTAGATAGAGTAAACTGCTATCGGAATTTTGGTGAAATTAATTCAACTGAAATTAATGTTGATGCCTATAATAATTCCGCATAGGGCTAAATATACAAATTTGAATGAGAGTTCATGATTGAGGAGAACCTAAAAAAATTAGGTATTGAGATTCCAATACCGCCCAGTCCAGCAGGTTCATACATCCCAGTAGTCACTACAGGAAATCTCGCTTTTGTTTCAGGACAAATTCCAATGAAAGATGGTAAAGTAGTTTTTGAAGGAAAAGTACCGGAAAACCAATCAGTAGATTCAGCAAGAGATGCTGCAAAAATTTGTATAATTAATGGTCTAGCACAATTAAAAGCAAATCTTGGCTCACTTGATAAGATTACAAAATTTGTTAGAATTTCAGGATTTGTTAATTCAAGTCAAGATTTTATAGAACAACCAAAAGTAATCAATGCCGCATCAGATTTGTTAGTTGAAGTTTTTGGAGACATGGCAAAGCATTCAAGAATTGCAGTAGGAGTTGCAAGTCTTCCATTAAACTCGACTGTAGAAATTGATATGATTGTAGAATTTTCTAATTAATTTCAGAGATGTTTTTTTCTAATTTAACTACAAGAGATTCATAGTGTGAACGAGTTTTTCCTAATTCCAGTAGTTTTTTTTCTTCTATTTCATCAAGGCTTTTATCAATTTCATTTGAGACAGAGTTTAATCTGGCATCAGCCATCATGAATAATCGATTATTTTCTTTCCACAGATGTTTAGTTACATGTGGAACATAAAGTTCCAAGGTTTCTACCAAATAAACAGAATCACCATTTTCAAGATACTTTTTTGACGCCAAACCATGTGTGTTGTAATTTCTTTAGTTCGTTTATGTTCAATTAACATCATATGTATCGGACCCATGCTTGTAGGCATCCCAGATTTTGCAAGTGCTGGAAATAATGCCTCTTTTTCTTTACCGTGATGACATACATCAGTAAAATTTTGAGTAAAATCAAGTGTTTAAAGTAATATTTGTTCAGGAATTTGTTTCCCAGCTTTAAGGAGTTTTATTGTATAATCTAGCGCCTGTAACACTTATTCAATTAAGTTATGATCTTTTTGTAATGATTCAGTCAACAACTTATTTTTCCAATGCAGAATTTATCGCGTTAATGAATTGTGATATTTTTGCTTTTGGAATTGATGCGCCACATGCTTTGTCATGACCACCACCAGAACCACCAATTTCAGCGGTTATTTTGTTAACTAATTTTCCAAGGTGAATCTTACATTGTTTTGAACCTCTAACAGATACAGCATACACACCATAATCAACACGTTCTTTGTATGCAATACCAACATCTTTTCCAGATAAACCAAGTACAAAATTTACAGCACCACTTGCACCAGAATCAGTAATTTCCATATAACCTAAATTCTTTTTTACTTTCATATTTTGTTTCACCTTTGAAAAAATTTTAGCGAGTTTATCAACTTGTAACTGTGCAAATTCATAAGAGTTTGGAATTTCATGTGGATACTTTGATTCACTGAGTTCATCGACCAAATACAACAAATAATCAGGTTCTTTTTGATGTCCAACAATATTGTATGTCATTACGGTTGCACTGATTAATGCAAATTGCCTATCAAATATTTGTAATAATTTAGATCCAAGTGGTCGATCCTCCATGTAATCAGTGATTGCAGCACATGCTGCAATAAATGCAGCATGATCTTTCAAGTTATTTTTGTACGTATTGTAAACTTGAACAGATGCACATTCATTTGTATCATGAACAACTTTGACTTTGATTTTTTCTAATTCTTTTATAATTTTCTTATCAAGATCATGATGATCAATATATGCGACTTTTACACTTCTTTTTCTTAACTGTGCTAAAAGTTCAACAAAATCAGATTCGTTTTTTTTATTTAATCCAACATCACAAATATACAATTCTTTTAATTTTTCATCAGTTCTTAGAGGTTCCATACTATCCATCATTCCAGGATAATCCACAAGAATTGTTTCACCTCCAAATGCTTGTTTGATTAATGCTGCAGAGCTTATTCCATCTACATCTTCTTTATGAGAAACACATACAATTTTTGATTTTTTGATTTTAGCTGCCATTAATGTTGAAAATTAGAGGAACCCACATTTAAACCAAAAATGATTATTTTTGTTTTGATTTTTGAGATATTGTTTTTTCTGAATTAATGATTGTAGAATAAATCTCATAAATTGTAGAATAATTTAATTGATTTCCTTGATCAAATTTTTGAATTACTTCTAAAAATTCAGGGGTCGCATTAAGAATTTCTTCATCAATTCTACGTCTCATTTCACGCTCAGATAAGGTGGACATGTAAATTAATGAAATATGTTCTAATATGCTCAAGCTTTGGTTCTTTAGACTTACTACATCGAAAAGTATTGACTGAAAATTATCAGATATATCATAGATCACTTGAAAATTTAAAAGTCGAAAAATTACATGGGATGTATGGAAACTAAGAATATTGGATTACGTGATATTTCAATTGCAGATACAAAAATCTCTCTAATTGACGGAGAAAAGGGTAAGCTCATTTATCGAGGATTTGATGTTTTAGATTTAACAAAAAATTCAAATTTTGAGGAATGTTGCTTTTTGCTTTTACATGATCATTTACCAAATAAAAGTGAATTTCAAGAGTTTACATCAAAGCTAAAAGAAGCAAGGACAATTCCTGAACAAATGCAAAAAAATATGAAAAACTGGAGAAAAAATGCCCATCCCATGGTTGTGCTGCAAGCATTTGTTGCAGCGTTGGCAGGGTATTATGATGAACAAGGAACTGAAAAAGAAATCAGTCAACAAAGAGCAATCAATCTAATTGCCAAAATCCCAACCATCATTTCAAGTTGGGAAAGAATCAGAAATGATAAAGAACCAATTCAACCAGATCCAGAATTAAGTCATGCTTCAAACTTCCTATACATGTTAACAGGAAATAGACCAGATAAAGAGATGGAACGAGTATTTGATGTTTGTTTAATCTTACATGCAGATCATACATTTAATGCATCAACTTTTGCTGCAAGAGAGGTTGCATCAACTCGAGCACATATGTATTCAGCAGTTAGTGCAGCAGTTGGCGCATTAAGTGGAGAATTACATGGAGGAGCAAATTACGAAGTTATGAAAATGTTACTAGACATCAAAGATGAAAACAATGTAGAAGGATGGGTCAAATCAAAAATTGAAAATGGAGATAGAATTATGGGAATGGGACATGCAGTTTACAAAACAGTAGATCCTCGTTCAATGGTTCTAAAAGAATTATCAAAAAAATTATCTGAAAAAACAGGCTCACCGTGGTTTAATATTACAAAAAAAGTGGAAGAAACCACTGTAGAAATAATGAAAAATAAAAAAGAGAAAGATATTTTCGCAAATGTGGATCTTTACAGTGCATCAGTTTACTATATGCTAGACATCCCAATGGATTTGAATACACCGATTTTTGCAATTTCAAGAGTGTCTGGATGGACAGCACATGTCATTGAAGAAAAATTTGCAGAAGCAGCACCAAAACCAATGCTATACAGACCTGAAGCAACATACGTTGGGAAATATGAAGGTCCACAGGGATGTAAATACATACCAATAGAAGAACGAAAATAACTAATTTCTTGTTTTCAACCAGTTTTGAGCTTTTGAATTGACGTCATGGCTGTACAAGACTTCAAAGACCATATCATAAAATGAAATACCTTTTTTTTGAGCCTGTCCATCTAGCCATTTTATTCCATCAGCCAATTCAGAATCATGTGCTGAAAATTCTACTAATTCATCAACCATTTTTCTAAAGAAATTATGTGACTTGATCATGAAAATTGATTTCGATTTGGATCATTAAGACCAGAATGCAAATTAAATAGACAAAAAACACCTTTTTGGTTGACTTATGGAACATGAAATTTTCTTTGATGGAAATATCAAAGAATACTCATGGTCAATAAAAACAGGAAATAATATTGCAGAACAAATAAGAGAACATCCGCCAGCATTTCGGTCTGGTGGGAAATTAAACATAACAAATAATGAAGAATCTAAATTTGTTGCACTGCATGTAGGAATTTACTGGGGACTAGGAGTGAACGTCATCAAAGATCATGACATTATTAATGCAATGTGTGATTCTAAGATGATGTTTGGAATTATGACTAAAGGAGAGAAGAGCGATAATGAAATAATTAATGATAAAGTCTATTTCATAAATCAATTAACACATTTGAGGAAATTAAAGATGAATTATCAATTTATAGAATCTAAGAAAAACATTGCAACGAGACATCTTTTTGCAGAAGAAGATACTGCAGGAAGAAATTCTAAAGGTTATGTCTAATAATTACACCAATATCATTTACATTGTTTTGAGTAATACCTGTTTCAATTAATCCTCCAAATTTTTTAAAAAATGATGAAGAATCATTATTTTTGATATATGTTTTACCGTCATGTTTGTGTTCAGTAGAAAATATGGATCCAGCAAATTTTGTATTACCGTCAATTCCATCAGTTCCGATTGAGGCAATTGTAAAGTTGTATTTGTCATGTTTTAATTTTTCATACAAACGTAATACAAGTTCTTGATTACGTCCACCTTTTCCATTTCCAGTTACATTGACAGTTGGCTCCCCACCAAAGATCACACAATTATTTCTAGACTTAATTGCAATACCCGCAATTAATTTTGTTACATATTCAATATTATCAGAGATGTTTGGAATTACAATAGCATTGTAACCTAATTTTTTAGATTTTACTTTCATTTTTGAAAGACATGTGAAATTGTTAAAGAGTATAACATTTTTAATTCTAGGTTTTTTTGGCGTTTCTGAAATCTCTCCATTAGCCCCAGATTTTAGAATAGATAATGCGGATTTTGGTAGTTTACATTCAAGAGAAAATTTTTTTACAATCCGAATTGCATCTGCGAAAGTTGATTTATCACAATAAGTCATTCCCGAAGAGATTGACCCAAGATCATCTCCAATTACATCAGAAACAAGAAATGATATTCCATTACAATTCATTTTTTGAATTAAACGTCCACCTTTGATTAAGGATAAATGTTTTCGAATACACGCAATTTCATTAATTTTTGCACCTGATCGAATAAGTACATCATTTACACTTATCACATCTTTGAGAGAGATAGAATCAGGATTAACAGACAATGCAGACCCTCCGCCAGACATCAAAAATATCACAAAATCATTTTTGGTAGTTTCATTCAAAAATGAGACCAGTTTTTTACCTGAACGTAAACTGTTGGAATTTGGAAGAGGATGGCCACCATGAAATATTTCAAAAACAGATTTCTTTAGTCTAGGTTGAACGCCGGTAGGAACTATAACGATACCTTTTTGAAAATTTATGTTGTTAGAAGCAAACTCGGTCATTTTGCCTGCAGATTTTCCAATTGCGACTAACAGAATACGATCATACATTTTTAGATCTATTTGAGAGTTAGATAATTGTATTTTATTTTTTGAAAAATATTTTTTGAATTCTTGTGCATAAAGATTTGATAAATCTAATCCCTCATTCAATATTTTTAGAATGTCACGAGAATTACGATTGAGATATAGTTTTGAAGGATTTTTGATCAACTGATAATGGTTAAAATGAAAATAACTTAAGTATTTAATATTGTAAGGTATAAGTAAGAATAGTATTTTACATCAAATATGGATACAGTAAGAATTCCCAAAGTAGTTCAATTTGGAAAAGATGCATTATCACAAGCTGAATATCCAAAAAATGCTTTAGTAGTAACTACAGTACCTCCAGAATTATCTGACAAATGGTTGGGAAAAATGGGTATACATGATTACATATTGTTTGACAAAGTTCAACCTGAACCATCAATTGAAATAGTTAAAGAGGTAATTGACAAATATAAATCCAAAAACATTAGTGCAATGATTGGATTAGGAGGCGGAAGTTCAATGGATGTTGTAAAATATGCAGCTTCAGAAATTGATGTAGAAAAAATTCTAATTCCTACAACATTTGGAACAGGAGCAGAAATGACAACATATTGTGTTCTAAAGTTTGATGGAAAAAAGAAACTGTTACGAGAGGATAGATTCCTTGCAGATAGAGCAGTAATTGATTCATACTTTATGAATGGAACACCAGAACAAGTTATAAAAAGTTCAGTATGTGATGCATGTGCACAAGCAACAGAAGGTTATGACAGTAAACTTGGAAATGATCTTACCAAAACGTTGTGTAAACAAGCATTTGATGTATTGTATGATGCAATCATGAATGATAAACCAGAGAATTATCCATATGGTTCCATGTTATCAGGAATGGGTTTCGGAAACTGTTCAACTACATTAGGGCATGCATTATCGTATGTCTTTTCAAATGAAGGAGTACCACATGGTTACTCATTGTCATCATGTACAACAGTTGCCCATAAGCATAATAAATCGATATTTTACGATAGATTCAAAGAAATTATCGAGAAGTTGGGATTTGATAAATTAGAACTAAAAGCAGATGTTGATCAAGCAGCAGATGTGGTAATGACAGACAAAGGTCATTTAGACCCAAATCCAATTCCAATTTCAAAAAAAGATGTCGTTAAATGTCTTAACGATATTAAATCCGGAAATCTCTAAAACATTATTTCTTTTTTATATTTTATTTATTAGTGACAGTTAATATCATCATACTTTATTAACTGTAATTTGTCTGTAAGAATAAGAAAATGCTGAAATTCGGAATTCAAAATGGATTAAATGTAGCAAGATTAGGATTAACAGAAGATCAGATTTTAACAGCATGTAGTCTAGCAGACAAAACAGGCTATCATTCAATTTGGTATATGGACCACTCAAATGTTCCACAATGGAGCAACGCAATTGTAAATGACCCATGGGTAATGCTTGCAGGAATTGCAGCAGTTACAAACAATGTAGAATTAGGAACATGCGTCACAGATGCATTGAGAAGACACCCATCAAATATCGCCCTAGCATCAATTACACTAGATAGACTATCAAAAGGAAGAGGCACATTAGGAATTGGTGCAGGAGAAGCACAGAATCTTAAAGAATTTAACATTTCATTTGATAACCCAGTATCAAAATTTGAAGAACAATTACAAGTCATAAAACATCTTTACGATTCAGACCCAGATAATAGAAAAACATGGGAAGGAAAGTATTATAAATTAACAGAAGCTTGTTTACAAGCAAAATCAGTTAGACAGCCACATGTTCCAATTTACATGGCATCAGGAGGACCACGTACTCTAAAAATGACAGGAAAATATGGGGATGGATGGTTACCAATAGGATATACACCGGAATTATTTGAAGATCATAAAAACCAAATTATAGATTCAATGAATGAAAATGAGAGAACCGAAGAAGAGAAACAAGATTTCCAAATGGCATTAGATATTGACGTGTACTTTTCAGATGATGCAGAAACATCATGGGCAAAAATGAAAGAAGCAATAAAAGTTAGTTTGTTTAAACCAGAAGTTCTTAGGGTTCACGGATTACAAGACATAGAAGGATTTGATTTTAAGAAATACTTTACAGAGTATTCAATGTCAAATCAAGATTGGATTGTGAAAATGAGAGAGGCTGCAACAACAATTCCAGATAAAATTGCAAGATCATCAGTAGGAGTTGGAACACCAGATGATGTAATAGAAGTATTTGAAAAATTCCTCAAAGCAGGAGTAAACCACTTTGTCATACGTTTCTGGGGTTCAAATTACTTTGGCTCTATTGATCAATTTGCAAATAAAGTAATTCCATATTTCAAAGATCAAGGTAAATAATTTAACCTATAAAAAAATTCTAATCTTATGCAACTAGTAGGAAAATTAGTTATAAAATCTAAAGACAAGATGGCTTATTTTCTAAATGAAGAGAGTACAGGTAGAATTTCAAGTATTGACAAAGATGGATTTCCTCAAATAATTCCAATGAATTTTGTTTTCTTGAATAATTCAGTTTACATGCACTCGCATATCAGAGGAGAAAAAATTGAAAATATTAAACGTAATTCCAAAGTAGGATTTGAAGTTGACAGAAATTTAGAATTTTTACCATCATACTTTTTCGACCCAGATGATGCATCTCTTGCAGATACATTATACATTAGTGTGGTAATCAAAGGAGAAGCAAGTTTGGTAGATGATAAAAAAGAAAAGGTGCTAGCCCTGAACGGTTTAATGAAAAAATACCAACCTGAAGGATATTACAAACCAATGAGAGAAGATATGGACGTTTTAGATGCAACATCTGTAATCAAAGTAATACCAAAAGAAATGAATGGAAAATATAAGATTGGTCAGAATATGAATAAAGAAGAAAAAACGAAACTTGCCATGAAGATAATAGATAGAAATTCTAAGACTGCAAAAGAGACCGTAGAGATTATGGGGTTTATCATAGAGGGTGACAAACTGGTCATGAAAGAAGAGGTAGAATGGTAAGTTTGTACTAATTTTTATAAACATTTCAATACAAAAGATAGTACATGTCAGATTCAACTATAGATGATGCGTTAAGACTGCTCGAAACAGGTAAAGGTAATCCAGATAGATTGAAACAGATTATCGAATCATTTCAAAAAAGAAGCATGATTTCTATGCAAGATAGAAAATACGTAGATGCTTTAGTTGTGTTGGATTTGACGCCAAGACATAGACAGATGACAAGTAATATGAAACCATCTGAAACGCAGAAAACTAATTTACCAAAAATTAGGAAAATAACAGGGTCATCATTTAAAATTACAGAAGTTAAAGTAACATCAGAAAATACATACATTAAGCCAAGCATATCTAATCAACCATCACAAAATAATTCAAATTTGTGTAAGAAATGTGGTAGTACAATTTTAGAGAATAAAACATTTTGTACAGATTGTGAAACAAAAGTAGAGAGTTATGAATCAACAAAAATCATAGAACGGGCATCAAAAGAATCTACAATTGAAGAAAAATTCATTGAACATATTAAAACAGATCACACGATTACAAAAAAATCAGGTAGAAAAAAAATTATAGGAATAACCGTAGGTATAATTGCAATAATAATAATTGGAGGAGGAGCTGCATATATGGGAAGCAGTTCAGATTTATTTTCAGCACAACCAGATGTTGAAGAAAGAATAACCTGTCAAGATGACGTATTACTTGTATCAACTACAAAAATTCCTAATTTCCCAGAACCAGGAAAAGATTTTGGATATTACCAAGATAGATATGATAATGAACTAAAATACAAGGAATGGTTTGATAAAAACTTCTCAGGACAGACACTTAGAGAAGTCCTGATGCCGCAATTAGGTGATAAAGAGACAATAGTTCCAGGATTTCCAGATCCTGAAAAAGACTTGCAATACTATTTAGATCGATACAATAATGAACCAAAATACAAGGAATGGTTTGATAAAAACTTCTCAGGACAGACACTTAGAGAAGCAGTTTGTTGAATTTCGATAGTTAGCTATATTTTTTCTTCAGAATAATAGTAAGTATTGCACAAATTCGAGATAAATTCAGAGTTTTTACCAACAGGAGATCAACCACAAGCCATAGATAAACTTGTGAAAGGTTCGGAGACCAAAATGAATCAGACATTATTAGGAGTAACAGGCAGTGGGAAAACATTCACAGTTGCAAATGTAATAGCAAATACAGGAAAAAATGCACTAATCATATCGCATAACAAAACATTAGCAGCACAACTTTATTCAGAATTAAAACAATTTTTCCCGAAAAACAATGTAGGATACTTTGTAAGCTATTATGATTATTACCAACCAGAAAGTTATCTACCACAAACTGACACATACATAGAAAAAGATACACAAATTAATGAAAAAATTGAAAAATTAAGACTAGAATCTACCGCAATGCTTCTTTCAGGAGAACCAACAATCATAGTTTCAACAGTATCGTGCATCTATTCACTTGGTTCGCCAAAAGAATGGGAAGATATGGCAATTACATTAAATAAAAATGATAAAATATCACGAACAGAAATAATTAAAAAATTAATCAATGCAAGATATGAAAGAAATGATGTAGAACTAATACCCGGAAATTTTAGAGTTAAAGGGGACACATTAGATGTCATACCAGCATATTCACAAGATATAATACGAATTTCATTGTTTGGAGATGAAATTGAAAAAATATCAATTTTGAATAATATTTCATTAGATGTAAAAAAAGATGTAGAGATATTCAAAATTTTTCCTGCAAAGCATTATCTCATAGCAAAAGATATTCGAGATAAGGCGGTAAAATCAATCAAAAGTGAATTAAAAAAAACACTAAGCACCTTACCAGAATTAGAAAAACAAAGATTGGAAATGCGTACTAAATATGATTTAGAGATGATTGAAGAATTAGGATACTGTTCAGGTATTGAAAATTATTCGAGACATTTTGATGGAAGAAATCCAGGTGAACCAGCATTTTGTTTGTTGGATTTTTTTGGAAAAGAATTCCTATTAGTGATCGATGAGTCACATGTTACACTTCCACAGTTACATGGGATGTACAAAGGTGATTTTTCTAGAAAAAAATCACTGATAGATTATGGATTTAGATTACCAAGTGCATTTGATAATAGACCATTAAAGTTTGAAGAATTTGAAAAGAAACTCAAAGATGTAATTTTTGTATCAGCAACGCCAGGAGAATATGAAAAGAAAAGATCAGACCAAATCGTAGAACAACTTGTAAGACCTACAGGGTTAGTTGAACCAAATGTTGAAATTAGAAAATCACAAGGTCAAATGGATGATTTAATTAAAGAAGTTTCAATTAGAGCAAAAAAGAATGAGCGAACACTAGTAACTACATTAACTAAGAGAATGGCTGAAGATTTAGCAGAATATTTATCTAAAAAAGAAGTAAAAGTGAGATATCTTCATTCCGAAATCGAAGGATTACAAAGAACAGAATTAATCAGACAATTGAGATTAGGGGAATTTGACGTATTAGTAGGCATAAACTTACTACGAGAAGGACTAGACATCCCAGAAGTATCACTAGTAGCCATATTGGATGCAGATAAAGAAGGATTTTTACGAAACGATACCAGTCTAATTCAAACCTGTGGAAGAGCTACAAGAAATGTAGAGGGAAAGGTGATCATGTATGCAGACAAGGTAACTAGATCAATGAAATCAGCAATTTCTGAAATAGAGCGAAGACGTCAAAAACAGATGAGATATAATGAAATCCATCAAATAACACCTAAGACAATTATCAAGTCAATACCAGAACAAGAAATAGAATTAGATGAAATAAAAAATAAATCAAAAACAGATTTAGGTAAACAAAAAATTGAAGTTGAAATACAGATGAGAATATTTGCCGAAGATTTAGACTTTGAAAATGCAATAAGATGTAGAGATAAAATAAAAAGAATTGAAAAGGAGTTACAAAAAGATGAATCAGAATGAATTAAGAGTTAAAGGTGCACGTCACCATAATTTAAAAAATATCAATGTGAATATACCAAAAAATAAAATTGTTGTGATCAGTGGATTATCAGGTTCAGGAAAATCAACTCTTGCATTTGATACAATTTATGCAGAAGGACAGAGACGCTATGTAGAATCACTCTCATCTTATGCAAGACAATTCTTAGAAATGATGGATAAACCAGATGTTGACTCAATAGAGGGGCTATCTCCTGCAATATCCATTCAGCAAAAAACAACTAGCAAAAATCCACGTTCAACAGTTGGAACAACAACAGAAATTTATGATTATTTGAGATTATTATTTGCTAGAATTGGAATTCCACATTGTACAAATTGTGGAAGAAAAATATCTTCACAGTCAATTGAAACAATTACTGATTCAGTCATAAAAGATTTTGAGCAAAAGAATATTCTTGTTTTAGCGCCATTAGTTCAAAGAAAAAAAGGAACCTATGAAAAATTATTTGAACAAATTAAAAAAGATGGATATTCAAGAGCAAGAGTAAATGGAGAGACAATTATACTGGAAGATGAGTTTCCAAAACTGGATAGACAAAAATGGCATAATATAGAAATCATAGTAGATAGAATTGTAGCCTCAAAATCAAATAAAAGTAGAATTTTCGAGGCCATTCAAACTGCATTGAAAGCTGCAAAAGGTTCAGTGTTAGTGGCATCAGAAAAAGATGAAAAGATTTTTTCACAAAATAATGCATGCCCTCATTGTGGAATTACAGTCGGGGAATTAGAGCCACGCACATTTTCTTTTAATTCACCATTTGGAATGTGTAATCAATGTAATGGACTAGGTGTTAAAATGGAATTTGATGAGGATTTAGTCATACCTGATAAAACAAAATCAATCTTAGACGGAGCAATTGTTCCATGGAGTGGCAGATTTTCATCATTTAGGCGTCAAGAACTACGTGCAGTGGGTAAGAAATATGGATTCAATTTGATGACTCCAAT
The DNA here is from genome assembly GCA_001510295.1 of Thaumarchaeota archaeon casp-thauma4. Classification (GTDB taxonomy): domain Archaea; phylum Thermoproteota; class Nitrososphaeria; order Nitrososphaerales; family Nitrosopumilaceae; genus Nitrosopelagicus. The sequence continues at coordinate 32,182 of LFEZ01000003.1, forward strand.
AAATCAAATAAAATCAAAACAGATCAAAATAATATTACACGGTTCAGAAGATTTAATGAAATTTTCATATGAGTCAAAAAATAGCGATTCATTTTGGGAATACACTGATGCATTTGAAGGAGTTCTAAATAATCTTCAACGTAAATTTATGGAAACAGATTCTGAAGCAAAAAGAGAATGGCTAAAACAGTTCATGAGAGATACACCGTGTTTGGCATGTCATGGAAAAAAGCTAAAACCAGAATCACTTGCAGTAAAAGTTAATTCAAAAAATATTATGGAAGTATGTGATCTTTCAATAGATTCAGGGTATGAATTTTTTAATAATTTAGAATTAAATGAAACAGAACAATTCATTGCAAAAGATATTTTAAAAGAAATTAAAGAGAGATTTGAATTTTTAAGAAATGTTGGATTAAATTATCTTTCTTTGAATAGATCTAGCGCTACACTTTCAGGAGGAGAATCTCAAAGAATTAGACTCGCGACACAAATTGGTTCTAATCTAACAGGGGTTTTGTATATATTAGATGAACCAACCATAGGTTTGCATCAAAGAGATAATGCAAGATTAATCAAAACATTATCAAAATTAAGAGATTTAGGAAATACAGTCATAGTAGTAGAACATGATGAAGAAATCATTAGAAATTCAGACTGGATTGTGGATTTAGGACCAGGTGCAGGAGTTCATGGAGGAAGCGTAGTTTTTGAAGGAACGTTGAAACAAATTCTCAATAATGATAAATCAGTTACAGGGGCTTATCTAAAAGATCATAATTTAATAAAAATTGATAAAAAAAATAGAGAACAGAAAGGGAAAATTTTTGTTAAAGGTGCACAAGAAAATAATCTAAAAAATATAGATGTGGAGTTTCCATTAGGATATTTAATTTCAGTTACAGGAGTTTCAGGTTCTGGTAAATCAACACTAATCAACGATATACTTCTAAAGACACTTTCATCTTATTTTTATAAAACTACAGGTCTGCCAGGAAAACACAAAGATATAACCGGGGTAGAGAATATTGATAAAATAATTTCAATTGATCAGTCACCAATAGGAAGAACACCTAGATCAAATCCTGCAACATACATAGGTGCGTTTACTCCAATCAGAGAATTATTTTCAAATACCGCATTATCAAAAGAACGAGGCTATACACCAGGTCAGTTTTCATTTAATGTTGCAGTGGGAAGATGTTTTGCATGTGAAGGGGATGGAGTGAAAAAAATTGAAATGCAGTTTTTATCAGATGTTTATGTCAGATGTGATGAATGTAATGGAAAAAGATACAATTCTGAAACTTTAGGAGTGTTGTACAAGGGCAAAAATATTGCCGATATTTTACAGATGACTGTAGAAGAAGCCCTAGAATTTTTTGAAAATATACCAACAATCAAGAAAAAATTAGAAACGGTTATGGATGTTGGATTAGGATACATAAAACTTGGACAATCATCAACCACATTATCAGGAGGAGAAGCACAACGTGTGAAGCTTGCATCAGAACTATCAAAAAGAGGAACCGGTAAAACACTATACATACTAGATGAACCAACTACAGGATTGCATTTTGCAGATGTTCAAAAATTGCTAGATGT
>LFEZ01000004.1 GCA_001510295.1 Thaumarchaeota archaeon casp-thauma4
CATTACTCTAATAATTCAATTCTTAAGAAATTCTATTTTATTTAACAAATTTGCCTTTTGCAGCCTCGTTAAATTTCTTCAAGTCTTCATCAGAAATTTTTTCTATCATTTTTTTATCTGATAGTATCTTTGACATCTTTATGTGTTCGATGCCTGATTTTTGTTCACTTTTGAGATTTATTGCAGCGATTGCTAATGATGCTGCTTCATCAATTGTCAGTCCTTCTTTGTAGTTCTTTTCAAGGAACGCATTTACTTCATCTGATCCAGTTCCTATTGCTATTGCAGAATAAGAATTATAAGTTCCACTAGGATCAATGACGTAAACGTTTACTCCTTTTCTGTCTATTCCTGCAATAATTAATGCAACCCCAAATGGTCTGACACCTGAATATTGTGTAAATTGATGATTCTGATCTGCTAGATGTTTTGCAACTGTTTCAATGTCTACTGGTTCATCATAAGTTAATTTGTTACTTTGGGAAAAGTATCTTGCATTGTCTACCTGAACTCTTGCATCTGGGATATAACCTGCAGCTGCAACTCCTATGTGATCATCAACTTGAAAAATTTTCTGTGTAATTCCCTCTACCTGTAGTGCTCTTGTTTTTTCTTCAACAGCTAAAATTATGCCATCTTTTGTCATGATTCCTATTGCTAGTGTACCACGTTTGACTGTCTCTAATGCATATTCTACTTGATAGATTCTTCCATCAGGTGAATACATAGTTGGTGTCATGTCGTAACCACGATTTGGCATCATAATGAAAAACTTAGTTACTGAGTCAATTTAAGGGTTAGTTCTTTTAGGCACTGATACTAATCTATGAATCAAGAATTGAATTGATCCCTTCTTTGTAGGAGGGATAAACAAAACTGTAAATCTCTGAAACTTTTTGATTTGAAATTTTCATAGGAGTTGTTAGTAATTTTATCAAGTCACCTCCTAACACTCCTTTTGCAAGAAACATTGGAACCCCACCAGGATGTTTTGTTCCAATTTTATCTGCTGTATAATCTACAAAATCCTTGAAGGTAACTGACGTTGAATCTGCACACACATATGATTGATTTTTTAAATTATTTTTTGCAATGGTTACTAAAATCCCCACTGCATCCTCCACATGTATGAAACATTTATTGTAATCTCCATTTCCAGGAACCTTCATCATTCCACTTCTCAATTTCTTAACTATCATCTCTGTAAACCAACTGCCATCACCGTAAACATCTCCAAAATAACATACTGAAAATCCAATATTGTTTTTTTTACATGAATTTTCAAGAAATTTTTGTGCATCTAATCTAATTTTAACAAAATCTGTATCTGGTTGAATTTGAGTTTGTTCGTTCACTATTTCGTTTGTACTGCCAAAAACACCTAGTCCAGATGCATAAATAATAAAATCTGTTTTGCTTTTGATTTTTTCAAACAGGTTTACCGTACCTTCATAATTGATTCTTTTCTGTTTTTTCTTGTCCTTGACTAACGGTGTGGCAGCTGCTAGGTGAAAAACAATATCAAATTTAACATCTGGTATAATAAAATCATCTTTTGTTAAATCTGCATTAATAACTTGAATTCTATCTATCTGGCAAGATGATTCGTGAAATACTCCATAAACATCATGACCTTCTGAAATCAATCTTTTTGATAATCTTGAACCTATGAAACCTCCTGCCCCAGTAACTAAAACTTTCATAAACTATCTAATTCATTAGATGATAAAAAATTTGATATTTCTGAAAGATACTTTTAAGTATAATTTGAAATTACACCATATTCATCTTGATAAAACATGATCCTTTTGTTAACGCAACAAAGCAAATTAACGACGCTTGTGACGTTTTAAAAATTAATGATAAAGGTGTTAGAGAATACCTTGCAATGCCGAATCGTGTTTTGCGAGTTAAAATTCCTGTAAAAATGGATAATGGAAAAATACGAATGTTCACTGGTTTTAGATCACAACATAACAATGACCGTGGTCCATACAAAGGTGGAATAAGATACTTTGATCCTGAAGGCGGTGTAGAATACATGGAGCGTGAAGTCATGGCGTTATCATCTTGGATGACATGGAAGTGTGCTGTAGTGGATATTCCACTTGGTGGGGGTAAAGGTGCAATCTATGTCAATCCAAAAAAAGAAAAACTTAGTGATGGTGAATTAGAGAGATTAACTCGAGGATTTGCATACAAAATTGGTGAACTAATAGGACCTCAAAAAGATATTCCTGCACCTGATGTTTACACTACTGGAAAAGAAATGACTCAGATTATGGATACTTGGAGCAAGATGAATGGTAAATATTCTCCAGGTGTAATTACCGGAAAACCAATATCAATGGGTGGTTCACTTGCAAGAAATGTTGCTACTGGATTAGGTGTTGCATACTGTGTTAGAGGTGCAGCAAAAATCTTAAAAATTAACCTTAAAGGTGCCAAAGTTGTTTTACAAGGATTTGGAAATGCATCTACTTTTGCAGGTGAATATCTTGAAAAGATGGGTTCAAAATGTATCGGTGCTAGCGATTCTAAAGGATCAATAATTGTTCCAAATGGGTTCAAAGTTAGTAAACTAATTGAACATAAAAAGAAGAAAGGAAGTGTAGTAGGTTTTCCAGGAAGTAAAAAAGTCTCTACAGAACAACTATTAACAACAAAATGTGAAATTCTAATTCCTGGTGCACTGGAAAATCAAATTGACGCAAAACTTGCAAACAAATTACAGTGTAAAATAATCGCAGAAGCTGCAAATGGACCGACATTACCTGAAGCAGATCCAATCATTTACAAGAAAAAAATTATGGTCATACCTGACATTCTTGCAAACTCTGGTGGTGTTTGTATATCATACTTGGAATGGGTTCAAAACAACATGGGATATTACTGGAGCTTTGATGAAGTTGCAGGAAAAATGGAAGCAAATATTGTAAGAGGTTTAAAAGATACTTACGATATCTCAAAGAAATACAATATTGATATGAGACGTGCAGCAATGGTTCTAGCAGTACAAAGAGTCATGGAGGCATTTGAACAGAAAGGCATCTGGCCTTAAACAAAAATTTTGATCAAAGATTAATATAGCGAAAAATTTTTTCATCGATCGAATAATGTCTTTTGTAAAAAATACCTTTGAAGAAATAATTAACACAGATCATAAAGTCATAACTGAAGAATCATCAAAAGAAATCCTAAAGAGATATGGTATCAAAGTTCCTGGTTTTGCTCTAGCAAAATCTGCTGACGAAGCAGCTAAACAAGCAAAAAAACTTGGATTTCCACTTGTAATGAAAGTTGTATCTCCACAAATCCTACACAAAACTGATGTTGGTGGTGTAAAGGTTGGCTTGGCTGATGTATCTGATGTCAAAAAAACATTCAATGACATGTATGGTAGATTATCCAAGAAAAAAGGAGTCCATGTAAAAGGAATTCTTTTGGAGAAAATGGTTCCAAATGGTGGTGTTGAACTAATTGTTGGTATACAAAACGATCCTCAATTTGGTCCAATGATTATGGCTGGATTAGGTGGTGTGATGACCGAAGTTTTCAAGGATGTTGCATTTAGAATGCTTCCAATTACAACATCTGATGCAAAATCAATGTTGAATGAATTAAAAGGCTCAAAACTCCTCAAAGGATTTCGTGGCAGTGCTCCAATTGATACAAACATGGTTGCAAAAGCATTAGTCCAAATTGGAAAAATTGGTGTTGAAAATGCAGATTATATCAACAGTATTGACTTTAACCCAGTAATTGTATATCCAAAATCTTATTTTGTAGTAGATGCAAAAATTATTTTGAATAAAGAATTAAGGAAAAACTCAATCTCAAAAGCAAAACCAATCATTACCTCAATGGAGTCATTCTTTACTCCAAAATCCGTTGCATTAATTGGTGCATCTGCAACACCTGGAAAAATTGGTAACTCTGTATTAGATGCACTTGGAAAACAAGATTACAAAGGTAAAGTATACCCAATTAATCCTAAACAAAAATCAATCCTTGGAATCAAATGTTATCCTTCATTAGAATCAATAAAACAAAAAGTTGATCTTGTTGTAGTTTGTGTTGATCTTTCTGCATGTGGAGAAATAATGAAGACTTGTGCAAAGAAAGGAATTCATAGTGTTGTAATTATTTCAGGTGGCGGTAAAGAGCTAGGTGGTGATAGAGCAACAATGGAAGCAGAAGTTAAAGAATTATCATTAAAACACAAAATTCGTGTAATCGGTCCTAACTGCATTGGAATATTTAATGCAGCAAATAGACTTGATTGTGCATTCCAAGGACAAGAAAGAATGGTGCGTTCAAAACTAGGAAATGTTGCATTCTTCTCACAAAGCGGAACTATGGGAATTAGCATGTTAGAAAGTGCAGATTTGTTTGGTTTATCAAAAATGATTAGCTTTGGTAATCGTTCTGATGTTGATGAGGCAGATATGATATGGTATGCTGCAAATGATCCACAAACAAAAGTAATTGGATTATACGTTGAAGGATTTGGTGATGGTAGAAAATTCATCAATACTGCAAAACGTGTAATGAAAGAAAAAAAGAAACCAATTATAATTTGGAAGAGTGGAAGAAGTGCTGCAGGTGCAAAACAAGCCGCATCTCATACCGGTTCTCTTGGAGGTTCTAATGCAATGATTATGGGTGCATTCAAACAAGCAGGAATTATTTCAGTTGATAGTTATCAGGAATTAGTTGGTGTTCTAAAAGCAATGGCTTGGCAACCTCCAGCAGAGGGTAATCGTGTTGCTATGACTAGTAATGGTGCAGGTCCAATGATTGGAGGAATTGATCATTTGGAAAGATTAGGTCTAACGATAGGAACCCTCCTCCCAAAAACTCGTAAAAAAATAAAGGATCATTTTCCACCAACCGTTCCTATTCATAATGCAAATCCAGCTGATGTTGGTGGTGGTGCAACTGCAGATGATTACAAATTTGTTATTGAAAAATTCCTAGATGATACTAACATCGACATAGCAATGCCTTGGTTTGTCTTCCAAGATGATCCACTTGAAGAAACAATTGTTCAACATTTAGCAGAACTTTCAAAGAAACGAAAAAAACCAATTTTATGTGGTGGAAATGGTGGGCCTTATACTGAAAAAATGATTAAACTGATTGAAAAACACAATGTTCCAGTTTACCAAGACCTTAGAACTTGGGTTGCTGCTGCATCTGCATTAGCCCAATGGGGCAAAGTACGCGGAAAATAGACAACGTTTAATTTTACATTCTATTTGTTTTCTATCATGTCGATGATTACAACAAGCAAAGATGAAGGCATTTGTATCGTAAAAATTAATCGCCCAACAAAGCTTAACGCTATGGATATTGATGTTGCAAGAGAAATTATCTCTACTTTTCAGCAACTCGATAAAGATGATAGTGTAAAAGTAATTGTTTTGACTGGTGAAGGCGATAAGGCATTCTCAGCTGGAGCTGACATTGAATATATGTCAAAAATATCTGCTGATGAATCTGAAGTATATGCAAAGCTTGGACAAGAAGTAACTGCAACAATTGAAAATGTCTCCAAACCAACAATTGCTGCAATAAATGGATTTGCGTTAGGCGGTGGATGTGAGATTGCAATGTCTTGTGACATTAGAATCGCATCTGAAAATGCAAGAATGGGTCAACCTGAAGTTACAATTGGAATTCCTCCTGGATGGGGTGGAACACAAAGATTGATGCGAATTGTTGGCATTGCAAAAGCAAAAGAACTTGTCTATACTGGCAAAATGATAAAAGCTGCCGAAGCAAAAGAAATTGGTCTTGTCAATAATGTAGTTCCATTAGAATCTCTAATGGAAGAGGTTATGAGCATGGCAAAAACTATTGCATCAAATGCTACACTCGCAGTTCGCATGTCAAAAATAGCTATTAACAAAGGACGAAATGCAGATCTAGATACTGGCTTAGGTGTCGAACTATTGGCTTGGAGAAACTGTTTCTCTGATCCTGATAGGGAAAAACGCATGGTAGACTTTGTCAATAAATCCAAAAAATAGAATTAACTATTTTTCTTTATTAACTACTGTGCTTAGTAGCAAAAGGTTCTTATAATTTGAAAAAGAATTTTGAGTATGGCAACTGAACAAACACAAAAGTTAGTCACAATTACTTCAAAAGCTGCTGAAAAAATTCATGAATTCATGGCTGGAGAAGAAGGAAAACCACAGTTCCTAAGAATTTACGTTCAAGGCGGTGGTTGTTCTGGTCTATCATACGGAATGGGCTTTGAAAAAGAAGCTGAAGAAGATGATAGCGTAATGGAAGAAAATGGCGTAAAAGTACTAATTGACAGTATGAGCATTGATCATCTCAATGGCGCAAACGTCGATTATATTGAAAGCCTAATGGGTTCTGGTTTTAAAATCAACAATCCAAATGTAACAAAATCTTGTTCTTGTGGCTCTTCATTCAGTACCGAGTAACATTTTTTCTTTTTTTCTCTATTTTTCTATTAATTTATTCAAACAGTTTATAAATCTCAAATTATACCTCTGAATATTGAACATTAAGGAGATGCTAAATAATTGCCATATACCGGTATTGTCAAGTACGAAATCAGACTTTCATTCGAAGTTGATGGACTTGTCGAACGAGCAGATATAATCGGCGCTATCTTCGGACAAACTGAAGGTCTTTTGGGACCTGAAATGAATCTGAATGAATTGCAAAGAGTTTCAAAGGTCGGTCGAATTGAAGTAAATACATTCAGTACTGAAAATACTACTAAAGGTGACGCAAAGTTGCCAATGAGTACTGATATTGACACATGCACATTAATCTCTGCTGCAATTGAGAGCATAGATAAGGTTGGTCCATTTGATAGCACTTTTAGACTAGACGATATCGAGGATGTTCGAGCAAACAAAAAACAAAAAATTTTAGAACGTGCTAAAGAGATTAAACAAAAATGGTCTACAAATTCTGTCAGTGAAGGACAGGAAATGCTTGAAAAAATTCATGAAAACAGTTCCGATAAAATCACCATATATGGCCCTAAAAAACTTCATTGTAGTACAGGAATATTTGATTCTAAATGGATAATTCTTGTAGAAGGACGTGCTGACATAATCAATCTCCTAAGAGCAGGTTATGATAATGCATTAGCATTTGAAGGTGGACGAATTGATGAATCAATTAAAGAGATATGTGAACAAAAAGAAAAAGTTGTAGCATTCATCGATGGTGACAGAGCTGGCGGATTCATATTAAAAGAATTAAAATCTCTTGTACATATTGATATTGAATTACGTGCTGACACTGGAATTGAAGTTGAAGAATTAACTCCAAAACGAATTGATGAAATTTTAAGCCCTATTAAAAAGAAGATAGAAGAAGAATTGTCTACCCCTGAAATTCAAAATGTAGATGATGGACCTCTTGCAGAAGTATGCAAAAACAAATTCTCAGAATTAAATGAATCTCTAGAAGCAATTGCACTTGATTCAAATGAGGCTGAAATGTTTAGAGTTGCAATTCCTGAATTAGTTGGAAAAATTAGTGGTCAATCTGGAATAAAATATATAATTCTGGATGGAATAATTACACAAAGACTAGTAGATGCTGCTAAAACTGCTGGCGTTGAAAACATTATTGGACACAGAACTGCAAAATTATCTAGCTCTGATGGCGTATCATTAAAAACATTTAGAGAACTTGGTATAGCATCTAATTAATGACTGATCTAAAGACACAACATCTTCTAACTTTAGCACATATTTTATCAAAAGGAGGAAAACACAATTTTGTTAATATCACAACTACCTCTCTTGGAGCAGAAATAGGCAAATCTCAACAATCTGCATCTTTACATTTGAAGGAATTAGAGTTGGGTGGATTTATTGAAAGAATTCAATCTGGGCGAAAACAATCAATAAAAATCACCACTAGTGGATTTCTAGAATTATCAACACTTCATAATCTTCTATCAAAATTAATCTCAAAATCTCCTAACTCTCTAACTTTTACCGGTACAATAATTTCTGGAATGGGAGAAGGCGCATACTATATGTCGATGAAGGGATATACAAAACAATTCAAATTGAAATTAGGTTATGTTCCATACCCTGGAACCTTGAATGTACAGCTTAAAGAAAAAAAGTTTTCTGAGGCAATTTCACAATTATCAAATTATGATGGAATAAAGATTAATTCTTTTTCTGATGGAAAGCGAACTTTCGGATGGGTCAAATGTTTTAAATCAAAAATAAATAATAAAATTGATTGTGAATTAATCTTATTGGAAAGAACTCATCATGATGCAATGATTGTTGAATTTATCTCAAAACACAATATACGAAATGCACTAAAAATCTCTGATAAATCAAATACCAAAGTCAAAATTTCAATTTTAGATAATTTTTCTTAAAGACCGTGAATATCATCACCATATTCTTTTTGAATTGATGAACTTGAAGTCTCTGGTCTTGGTGATTTCAATCTGGCTACCACTACCTCCAAGTTTATTTTCCTACATCCTTCGATGATAAATTTTTCTTGATGAGTTTGATCATAACCTAAAACAATTACCTGTGGTTTAACCAAATCCACCGTTTTAAAAATATCTTCATCATTTCCAATAATGCATAAATCAACCATTTTTAGTGATGAAACTAATTCTTGTCTTAATTGAGCACTATGTAATGGCTTACGTTTTTTCATTTTAACGGCTGTTTTATCTGTGGCTATCACCACAACTAAAACATCTCCTAGCTTCTTTGCAGCATTCAATGTATTGATATGTCCTGGATGAATTATGTCAAAAACTCCTCCTGCTAAAACAATTTTTGATGAAGAATTTTGTAATTCTGAAAGTGTTTTCATATTGTTTTCATTCATGTTTTGTCCAATTTCAACTCATCGTTATCACATTTTTGGGTCAAAACCTTTTGCAATACGTAATGCATCAACTAGACCATCTGCATAACCTATGCTTAGTACAGCATATTCTTTTTTTCCTTCTTTTAGAAAATTTTCTGCATCATCGATATACAATTTTGCATTTATCAAAACATCCTCATATTCTTTAAGATTTTCATAATGTGGTCTAATTTCATCTAGCGCTTCTCTCACCATTGGAACATATTTTTCAATCATCTGTTCTGAAATACTCTTGACATCTGCTGAATTATCGGTTGGTTCATCTAAGCATTCTGTAACAGTTTTTACCGCATCTGATTCTGTAAAATGCAACATTCCAGGTATGATTATACTGTGTGGAGATTCTCCAAATTCTTTCTTAATTAAATTTGATATATTTCCTGAAATTATTTTTTGATCATTTCTTCCAATTCTGGATGCAACAATTGCAAAAGTTTCTTCTGAAATGACTTTTCGATTCTGTGTTTTTTCAGAATCTAATAATAGTGATAATGCCTCTTTTGGATCCAAGAAAAATGATTTGTCCTCATTATATTCAAGTAAAATTACAGAATGTGTCTTACTCAACAAATTATCAAAAATTGTATTGTATGGTGTAATCATTGATTTTGGATCATTCATGATGGTTAACACCTTCCCAACTTTGTAATAGTGTAATCCAACTTCTCCAATTAAAGATGAAACAATTGAAGATGAATGAATTGTTTTTGTTTTTATGCCATCTCTTATGGCTCGTGTCTTTAACTCGAGATGTGTTGTAGCAATGTATGGGTCACCATATGAAATCAATACTGTTTCTTTATTTTTAGCATTTTCTAGAATTTCATTACCATCCTCGACCAACCAACGTTTTGCAGCCTTGAATTCTCCATTAGAAATGTTTTCTAACTGTTTTTTTTCAGTTTCTGAAATGGGACTGGTAAATGATTCTAAATATACAATTTTTGCATTTTTTATTACATCTAATGTACTATTTGATAATTCTGAAATGCCTGAAATACCTAATCCAATAAACCACAGCATTATTTCGTTTTCTCATGTAGTCTTTTTAAATGATGTAATGATCTTTTGAGAATCTCTATTCCTTTGACAAATTCATCAATTGAAACTTTTTCATTAATTGTATGTGCTTCATGAGGATCACCTGGACCATATGTAATCACTGGTATCTTTAATTGATTTCCTATAACATTCATGTCTCCTGTACCTGTTTTTCTAATTAACATTGGTCTCTTCTTTTCTACCTCTAAAACTGATAATGTTAATGCCCTCACTAATGGTGAATCATGTTCTGCCTCAAATGGTTCTGTTTCATCTATTACTGAATATAGAACTTCAATCTCTTTTTTTAATGATATTTCATTGATTATTCTCGTAATCTTCTCTTCAATGTAATCGCAATTCATGTCAACTGGTATTCTAATATCTACTGTTGCCACACATTCTTTTGGTGTAACATTATGACTTGTACCACCACGAATTTCTGTAAGGGTTGCGGTAAGTATCATTCCTTTATTTTTCCCTTCCTGACCCTTTTCTAATTCATTTTTTAATTCATTTGCAACGGCTGATATCTCTTCTATTGCATTTTTTGCCAACCATGGTGCACTTGCATGAGCACTATCTTTTACATTCACTTTGAGATTAATTGCTAAGCGACCTTTGTAGGCAATTGTAATTTTCTGAAGGCTACTTGGTTCTCCAAAAATTGCATAATCTACATCTGGCTTATTTTTTACCAAATTCTTTATTCCTGTTGCATTGCCCTCTTCATCAACTGTACCCACAAATGTTATAGTTCCTTGATTCTCTTCTACACTTGCAGCAGCAAATAACATTGCAATTAGTGGTGCTTTTGCATCTGAGGCACCTCTACCATATAGCACATCACCTTCAATTTTCACCTTGATCTTTCCTGGAACAACATCCATGTGACCGCATAGCATTATTCTTGGTTCACCTGAACCTTTAGTCGCAATCAAGTTTCCAACCTCATCTTGATGAATATCTCTAAATCCTAAATCATCACATCTGTCTGCAAGAAAATCAGCTAAAGCCTTTTCGCTTAATGATGGAGTATAGATTCGTAATGCTTTCTCCAAAGTTTTAATTGCATATCTGGAAGTTTCTAAATGCTTAGCCATCTATGCTAACCCCTTAACATACTCTAACATTAATTTTGGAATATCTACGCCTGTAACCCTGACAACATTTCTAAATTCTGTTGTGTTGTTTATTTCATGTACAACCATGCCTTTCTTATTACTCTCCATTAGATCAACTCCTACAATGTCTCCAAACACTGCATCTTTTGCTTTAATGCATATGTCTTCAAGTTCATTTGTAATCTCACATCTTTCTGCTGAACCTCCAAGATGTGTATTTGTTTTCCAATTACCATCTCCTGAATTTCTGTATATTCCTGCTGCAACATTATCTCCTATGACAATAACACGAATATCCCTTGGTGGACGTTGAACAAATTCCTCTAGAAAATGGATATGATGAATTGGATGCATTGCTTCTCTTCCTTCTATAATTCCTTCGGCGGCTTCCATGTCATTCAACTTGGAAACCATTCTTCCCCAACTACCTACTGTGGGTTTGATAATTTTTGGAAATCCATGTTTTTTTAAAGCTTCCAATGCAGAATCTTTTGAGAATGCAACTGTTGCATCTGGTGTTGGAACTCCTGCTTTCTGTAACAACATATGTGTGAATAATTTATTTCCAGCAAAGATGCCAGTGTTTAAACAATTCACAACTTTAGCACCTTGACCTTCAAAAGCTGCAGTTAAATGTAAATTTCTATAATAGCTAACACATCTTTGTAATATTGGTCCATCTAAACAATTCTTTTCATTCAAATCCAAAAACAATTTTTTAGAATCTACCATGTCTATTGCGATATCATTTTTCTTTGCAGATTCAACTAGTAATTTTTCTTCAAGACGGATTGTATCGTAAAGGATTGAAATTTTACCGGTCACTGTCCCCAATCCTCTCCGACTGTTTGAGCTGGTTTTAACTCAAAACCTTCGGATGTTTTGCTAAGTTCAAAACTTGCGCCGCAATCTGGACAGGTTACAATTTCGCCTTGTACTGCATCGTCAGGGATACCTATGTTTGCATCACATTCAGGACAACTTGCCATTTTTACCTATTTTTCCTCTATTTTTTCATCCTTAATTATTTTCCGTTCAAGGCGATCCTCTAGTGGAATTTCCAAAACATCTCCCATTCTGAGATTTTTTAACCCCGCCGCAACACTTTTTGCAGTCTCTGGATCTTTCTTTATTCCTAATATTGACATAAGATACCCTGCGCCTGTCTTGCCTGCTAATTCTCCAAATACAATCTTTCTTCTATTTCCAACTACTCTTGGTGGGATTGGTTCATAGGCTGCTGGATTATTGAGGATTGCAGCTAAATGTGTCCCTGCTTTATGTTTGTAAGCTGACGAACCTACAATTGGCTTTGAATCATATGGTTGAATTGTGGTATACTGTTCTATGAGTCTTGAAAGATCTGTTAACATATCTAATCTAAAATCATTTGGAGATTTGAAGAGATATGTCAAAGCAACTGCTACTTCTGCTAGTGCTGGTATGCCTGTTCTTTCGCCAATTCCATCAATTGTAGTGTGAATCTGATCAACTCCTGCATCACATGCTGAAAATGCATTTGCTAGTGCAAATCCAATATCATTATGTGCATGAACATCAAGTGGTGTAGATATTTCTGAACGAACTTTCTTAACAAAATTATACATTCCTATTGGTCTCATTATTCCAACTGTATCTGGCAAACTAATTCTATCAACTCCTGCATCTTCAATTGATTTACATAATTTTAATAAAAATTCAGGTTCTGCTCTACTTCCATCTTCTACAGTAAATCTGATTTTTAATCCATGATCTTTTGCATAAGTTACGGTATCAACTGCACGTTCTAACGCTTCCTCTCTTGTAATTCGTAATTTATCTTTTAGATGTATATCTGATATTCCTAGATATGCTGCTACCCATTTTGCATCACATGATAATGATATATCGATGTCTTGTCTTAATGCTCTTCCATGTGAAACGATATCTGCTCTTAATCCTTGTTGAATGATTGTTTTTGTAGCTTCTTTATGATCTGGTGAGACTACGGGTGAAATTTCAATCTGATCAACACCAAAATAATCTAGCATCCATGCTATCTGAATTCTCTGTTTATTTGTGAATGAAACTCCTGGATGTTGTTCTCCTTCTCGTAGAGTTGAATCTAACACTCTAATTTTTTTTGGAGTTTTTTCATATGAGTTATACATGTCTGCATAGTGATTCGGATCAGTCATTACTAATTTCGTTGCAATAAATCATTAATATAAACATAATCGTACTAACTTCGTAGATATTCAATTATTTCGTATCTAATTTAGTATGAATTTAAAAAATTGTATCGATTTTCGTTTATCTGACTGTTCTTAGAATAATTACTGTGTTTGTGTCAATCACACCTGGAATTTTTCTTAGTTCATCAATTGAAGCATTAATTTCACTTATGCTTGGTGCTTTTATGATTACACTAATGTCATATTGTCCTGTAATTTCATAAACTGTTTTCACTGCATTCAATTTTGTTAATCTAGATGATACTTTTGATGTGTCTATAGTTGAATCAACAGATATCAAAATTATCGCACTTGTAGAATTAGTCTCTCCCATCTCAATTGTAAATTTTTCAATTACTTTACCTTGTACTAAATTCTTTACTCTTCTACGAACTGCAGATTCTGAAAGCTTTAATTTTTTTCCAATTTCTACAAATGATTCTCTAGAATCATTTCTCAAATAGTCTAAAATTTTATCATCAATCTTATCCTTGTTCATTTTTCCTTTTTTCCTCATTAGTAAATAATTCATCTAGTATTTCTAAAGATTTTGTTACATCCTTTTGTGTTATGACTAGTGGGGGAAGTAATCTTATGATATTTCTTCCAGAATATAGTAATAGTAATCCCTTTTCAATACCTTCCATTAGTATATCTCTAACTTCAAATTTTAATTCAATTCCTATCATCAATCCTTTACCACGAACCTCTCTAATTACTGGATGCCTTTCTTTTAATTTATTCAGTCCTTCTATGAATAATTTTCCCATATTTGCAGAGTTTTCTACAAGCCTATCTTGTGTTAACGCTTGCATCGTAGCGGTTCCTGCTGCACAGGCTAATGGGTTTCCTCCAAATGTTGATGAATGTTCTCCTTTTGAGATACAGTCTAAAATTTCTGGTTTTACTAATGTTGCACCCATTGGCACTCCTCCTGCAATTCCTTTTGCTAAACATAGTATGTCTGGTGCGGTATCCCAATGTTGGTGTGCCCACATCTTTCCAGTACGTCCAAGCCCTGCTTGTATTTCATCAAAAATTAATAAAATGCCTTTTTCATCACATAATTTTCTAACATCTTGTAAAAATCCATCAGGCGCCACATGAATACCGCTCTCTCCTTGAATAGGTTCTAAAATTACAAATGCTGTTTGATCATTAACTGTTTCGCGAAGCTTTTCGATATCTCCAAAAGGAGAAAATAATACTTTTTCTACTAATGGTTTGAACGCCTTTCTATATTTTGGATTAAATGTAATTGAAAGTGCACCTAGTGTTTTTCCATGGTATGACCCATTCATTGCAACCATCTCTGTTTTTCCTGTAAATTTACGTGCAAATTTCATTCCAGCCTCGATTGCTTCTGCACCACTATTATTCAGATGAACTTGTGACAAATTTTTTGGTGCAACTTTGAAAAGATTTTCCAAAAATTCTTCACGAGTCTTACTGTAAAATGAACTGTGAACTGTGATGATTTTTTCAAGTTGTGCTTTCAATGCATTGGTAACTCTTTTATTTTGGTGTCCAAGTAATGCAACTCCATACCCTCCCACACAATCAATGTATTCCTTACCATCGGTATCCCATACATGTGCGCCTAAACCTCTTTCTATTGTTACTGGAAATCTCTGGTAGAGATTACCAAGAAATTTATCTTCACTCATTTAGTTATTACCGTACAATTATTATGTTTTATCGCTGATGAAATTGGATTTTCTTTTTGACCATTTGCAATTAGTGCTTCTGTAACTCCCATTTCAAGTGCTTCTGTTGCAGCAAGAATCTTTTTTTCCATACCAAATCCAATTTTTGGCATTATTTTTTTTGCTTCTTCTAATGATAATTTCTCAACCAACTTACCTTCAATTAGCAATCCGTCTACATTTGTAACAAATAACACCTTATCCGCTTTTACATATCCTGCTATATTAGCCGCTGCCCTGTCTCCGTCAACATTTAGAAATTCAAACTCTTCACTTATGGCAATTGGAGAAATTACTGGAGTGTAGCCTTTATCCATAATGGTTTTGATCAAATCTGAATTAACATTTGAAATTTTACCTGTATATCCCCCATCAATTACCTGTTTTCTTCCTTTTTCATTCATAATCATTAGTTTTTTCTTTCTATTTGCCTCGATTGTTTTTCCATCCATACCTGATAATCCGATTGCATTGATTCCATTTTTTTGTAACATTTGGACAATTGCCTTGTTAATTCTTCCTGACATTACCATTGTAAAAATTTCTACAGTTTCTTTGTCTGTATATCTGCTCTTTATCCCACTAGGTGATACAACAAATTTAGGTTCCTTGCCTAATTGCTCTGTAACCTTTGTCACTTCTTTACCTCCGCCGTGAACTATTATAACCCCTTCTTGTTCTAGAACTTTTTTTATATCGTCTATTGTTGATGGATGTAAATTATCTACTACACTTCCACCAATTTTTATTGTAATCATATATTATACTGGTGTCAGTGGGGAATACATAATTCCTTCGACCTCATCAAATCCTGCCATGATATTCATGTTTTGAATTGCAGAACCTGCTGCACCTTTCATCAGGTTATCTGATGCAGATAAAGCAATCAATCTGTTGTTATCTTTGTCTATATCAAATCCGATATCACAGAAATTTGAACCAACTAAGAATTTTGGGTCTGGGAATTTATGTAGACCGTCTTTATCTCTGATTAATCTGATAAATCGTTCTTCGTTATATTCTGCTCTGTATATTTTCCAAAGTTCTTTTTCATCGATATCTTTCTTTAGAAATGTATGATTTGTACACAAAATTCCTCTAACAACATCTACTGCATGTGGACTCATTGATACTTTGATCTTTCTACCTGCTGTTTGACTTAATTCCTGTTCAATTTCTCCTGTATGTCTATGCTTTGCTGGTTTGTATGGTCTAATCACTCCTGCACGCATTGCATGCGCTGTTCCTGCACCTGCACCTGCACCTGAAGAACCAATTTTTGAATCAACTACAATATGTTCTTCATCAATTAAATTATTTTTAATTAATGGATTTAATGCAAGAATTGAAGTTACTGCCATACATCCTGGGCATGAAACTAATTGTGATTTTTTAATCTCTTTTCTATGTAATTCTGGTATTCCGAATACTGATTTTTCTAAATAATCTGGATGTGGGTGTTCCCATCCGTACCATTTTCCATAATCTTCTGGATTGTGCAAACGATAATCTGCACTCAAATCAATAATTTTCATTCCTCTATCATACAATGCCTTTACAATTTCTGTTGCGGTTCCATGTGGAACTGCGGTAAAAACCATATCACAATTATCGCTCATTTTCTCATAATCTAGTTCTGAAAATTTTAAATCAGTAAAACTCCTTAGGCTAGGTTGAGCTTTGTATAGAAATTTTCCTACATGTTGTCTTGATGTTACCATTGAGACTTCAACTTTAGGATGACTGAGAAGTAATCTGAGAACTTCCCCTCCTACATATCCTGAGGCTCCTACAATTCCGACTTTCATAATCTATTCTTTAAAAAGCATAATTTAACAGTAATTACCATTATCACTTAATATTACGAATTGCATAGTCGATCATCTCTTTTGGAATGTTTTTCTTTGAGACTTTTACCAATCCTTTGAACTCTACAGTATTATTTACCTCGTGTACAACTAGACCTCTCTTTTTATCTTCCATCAAATCAATTCCTAGAATCCCTCCGCCTACTGCTTTTGATGTTTTTTCACACAAGTCTTCAATCTCTTTTGTAATTTCACAGAGTTCTGGTTCTGCACCTAATGCGATGTTTGTCTTAAAACCTCCTGATGATTTTCTATACATTGCTGATATGGCTTCATCTCCTACAGTAATCACACGTATATCTCGTGGTGGACGATCAATCATCTCTTGTAAATAATAAATTCTGTCTTGAGGTCCGTCTGTTACTTGTCTATTTTCAATTACAGCCTCTGCTGTATCTTTATCTTTAATTGGCATGACATTTCTTCCCCAACTTCCAATTATTGGTTTTATAACTAGTGGATATCCAACATTTTCAAAATTTTCTAATGCTGTTTCTGCTGAAAAAGAAAAATAAGTTTTTGGAGTAGGAATGTTGTTTTTCTTTAGTAACATTGATGTTATCATTTTATTTCCACAAGTATTTGCAACGTCAAATTTGTTAATCACTGGTATGTCCATGAATTCTAAACATGCTGTGAAATGTAATCCACGATAATAACTTACACAGCGTTCTAAAACAACATCGCCAAATTCAAAATTTGTAGATTTACTGTCTGTATCAAAACTAGTGATCTTTGCATCAATCATAGATGTTTCATAACCTAGTTCTTCTGCACTTTCTTGCAGTAGTTTTTCCTCGGTTCTTAACCTATCAAATACTATGCAAATTTTCTGCAATTACTCTCCCCAGTCTTCGCCTACTGTTTCTGCTTCTTTTAACTCAATATTGGAGCCTTCTTTCTTTGAGATTTCATAGTCTGCACCACAATCTCCACAAGAAACAATTTCACCTACAGAGGCATCTTCTGGGATATTCATATTTGCGTCACATTCTGGGCAATTCATATTTTTTTTTGCATAAATCTCTAGAATTTATTAGCTTGTGTTGTCTGCATTCCCCATAATTCGACAAATCCTTTTGCCAATTTCTGATCAAATGTGGAATCTTTTCCATAAGTGGCTATGTCGTGATTATAAAGAGAATATTTTGACTCTCTACCAACCACTCTGACACTTCCTTTGTGAAGTTTCAATCTTACAGTTCCAGTTACACGCTTTTGAGCTTGTTCGATGAATCGATCTAATTCTTTTCTTAATGGATCATCCCATAATCCTGAATAAACTAACCATGCCCATTCATCATCCACTAATGACTTGAATTTAGTTTCATGTTTTGTATGTACCATTTTTTCAAGATCTGAGTGTGCTTCAATTAGACAAATCGCTGCTGGTGTCTCATATACTTCGCGAGATTTTATTCCAACCACCCTGTCTTCTATATGATCAACTATGCCAACCCCCTGAGAACCTGCTTTTTTATTGATATATTCTATCAATTTCACTGGAGGCATTTTTTTACCATCTACTTCGACTGGTATTCCTTTACTGAATTTGATTTTCATATAAGTAGGTTTTTCAGGCAAATTCTTTGTCTTTATCCAAATGAATGCATCATCTGGTGGTTCATTGTATGGATTCTCTAAAACTCCTCCTTCGATTGCTCTTCCCCACAAGTTTTGATCAATACTGAATTTTTTTGCAACATTATCTATCTCAATTCCATGTTTATTTGCAAATTTTAATTCAGTTTCACGGTCTAAGTTCATATCCCGAATTGGTGCAATGATTGGAAGGTCAGAACCTGCCCTTAACGTATTATCAAAACGCACTTGATCGTTTCCTTTACCAGAACAACCATGTGCTAATGATGAAACCTTTTCTTTTTTTGCAATTTCAAGTACTTTGTATGCAATTAATGGTCGTGCTAGTGCAGTCGCAAGACAATATTTCTTTTGATATAATGCATTAGCTTTGATTGCTGGAAAAATATAATCTGTAACAAATTCTTTTTTTGCATCTATGTTGTAATGTTTTTTAACTCCAAGCTTTTTTGCTTTTTCTTCAATTTTGGTATTGTCATCTCCTTGACCAACATCAACTGTTACTGTAATTACATCCATATCGTGCATATCTTGTATATACTTTACAACCACTGATGTATCTAATCCTCCTGAAAATGCAAGTATTGATTTTTGTTTCATAATGCAACTGTTTGAATGTATATGGGCATTTATCTTTTATGATAACTATTTGGGCTCATGTTTTCATTTCAAAAACGAATAGCTACAGCTAAAATTCGATGGCTATTTAACTTTCAGGCATAACGCTGTTTTATGAAAATCCTATATCTGATTGGTATCGCAATTGTGGTCATTGGAATTATTGCTTTTGTAGGCTTTGCTCAATCTTCTGATGATGATCCTCAAAATAAAATCCGCGTAGCATTCTCCCCAAGCATTATTCACGCTGTGCCGATTATAGGAATGGAAACTCAAATTTTTACAAATAATCTTGATGATGATGACTTGGATATTCAAGTAAAGATTTTTGATAGTGGTCCTCAGGTAATAGAATCGATATTTTCAAATTCTGTTGATATTGCATATGTTGGTCCTGGTCCTGTAATCAATGGGTTTCTAAAATCTGACGGTAATGACTTGAAAATTCTTGCAGGTGCTGCTAGCGGTGGTGCAAGTTTTGTAATTCAAAAAAACTCTGGATTGGACTTGATTGAAAATTATTCTGGAAAACGAATTGCCGCTCCTCAAATTAGTAACACGCAAGATGTATCCCTTCGACATTATCTTGCAGAAAATGGCTTAAAAACTGCTGAAAAAGGAGGGGATGTTTTTGTTTTGAATATAGCAAATCCTGATATCTATACACTTTTTGCAAAAGGTGACATTGATGGTGCATGGGTTCCTGAACCTTGGGCAACCATGTTAGTTGAAGAGTTGGGTGGAGTTCGCTTGTTTGACGAAAATGAATTTTGGCCAGAAAATCAATTTTCATCTGTATTGCTAATAGGAAGAACCGATTACATTGAAAAAAATCCTGAAATAATTAGAAAATGGATAAACGCAAATGAAAAAACTGTACAATGGATTAATAATCATCCCGATGAATCAAAAAAACTGTACAATGAATTCCTGAAAAGCTATATCGGACGAACATTGCCTCAAAACATTCTGGAAAAATCATTCTCAAAGATAATAATTACATCTGAAACTTTGGAAAATTCTGTTTATACTTTTGCCGAACGTGCTGATGCACTTGGATATCTTGGACGTGATGGTTACACACTTGATGGAATTTTTTATCATGAAAACATATCAGTGACATCAAATGAGGAGAATTACAATGGGTAAGATAGAGGCAAAAAACATCATAAAGTATTTTCAGCATGACGGTAAACCTCTCAAAGCACTTGGTGGAATAAATCTTACCGTTAATGATGGAGAGTTTGTTTGTATAGTTGGTCCATCTGGATGTGGTAAATCAACATTTCTTAGAATTTTAGCAGGATTGGAAAAACCTGATGATGGTGAAGTATTACTTGATGGAAAAAAACTTGTTAACACTGGACCTGACAGAATAATGGTATTTCAGGAAGGTGCATTATTTCCATGGTTAACTGTGCAAGATAATGTTGAATATGGTTTGAAAGTTGCGGGCATCCCTAAGAATGAACGTCATGATATATCCAAAAGATATCTTGACATGATGCAATTATCGCAGTTTGAAAATTCATACACGTATCAATTATCTACTGGAATGAAACAGCGTGTTGCTATTGCACGTGCACTTGTGATGGATCCTGATGTATTATTAATGGATGAACCATTTGCCGCCCTTGATTCTCAGACTAGAGATTTACTTTTAGTTGAAATGCAAATGATTTGGCAGAAAACAAAAAAGACCATCATATTTGTAACACATAATGTGCCTGAGGCAGCTGTACTTGGTTCACGTGTTGCAATATTTAGCCACAGACCTTCAGTTGTAAAAAAATCTCTCGATATTGATTACAAAAGACCTCGTGTTACAGAAGATGAAAATTTGGCAAAATTTGAAAAAGAAATTCTTTCTGCATTAAGACATCAGGGGCCAAAATAGGGTGTTTATTCAATGAAAGCAAATCTCTTAAGTAAAAAAATTGCATTTTATGTACTAATCATAATTGTTTGGCAAGGAATTGACTCTGCAGAAATTTGGCCTGATAACATGTTTCCTTCCCCTGTAGAAGTCGGAGAGGACTTGTTGTATGGACTTTCTGATGGAAGTCTGTTTTATGGAATTGCAACTAGTATGTGGCGTTTGATAATTGGATTATCAATTGCAATTGGTGGTGGAATGTTACTTGGAATATACATGGCTCGTGTTGAAACTGTAAATCAAACCATTGGTTCACTTGTACTTGGATTACAATCAATTCCTTCTGTAGCTTGGGTTCCACTTGCAATTTTATGGTTCGGTCTGTCTGATTCTGGAATAATCTTTGTCACCGCAATTGGTGCAATCTTTGCGGTTACAATCAATACATACACTGGAGTAAAAAATATTGATCCATCATTCATCGAGGCTGCAAGAAATATGGGCGCTAAAGGTAGCAAACTAGTCACAACAATTCTAATCCCTGCTGCATTTCCATACATGATTACTGGATTCAAACAAGGATGGGCATTTGCATGGAGGGGTGTAATTGGAGCAGAACTTCTCTTCTCATTTTTGGGTCTTGGATTCTTATTAAATGTTGGAAGACAACTAAATGATGTATCTCAAGTTATTGCAATGATGATTGTAATCATGGGAATTGGAATTCTAATTGATGGCTTTGTCTTTAAAAAATTAGAAGACAAGGTTATGACTAAATGGGGACTTCGTTAGGTTTTTCTGACTTCATTTTAGTTGAAATTATGAATGCTGTTAGTGTAACTACAACTGCAAAAACCATGACTGCTGTATAATCTGTATAGTATGCAATAATTCCTGCAATCACTGGACCAATAACTGCAGAAATTGCTAATGTAGAATTAAAAATTGCTGTTGATGTTGATCTTGGATTGTTTTCCATAAGATGAAAGTTTCCTCCAATAAACAAAAATGCCCATGAACCCCCAACTATGGCCATAAATGGTGCTGCCATCCACCAATCTGTAATTAACGCTAATCCGGCAAATACTATTACTGTCATTCCTATCCCAATCTTGAATTTTGTGATATTCTGAATTTGAATTCTCTTTGACATCAAATTCATAACAAGAAATGCAGTTAGTGTATTTGCTACGTATAATATTGAAACTTGATATAATTCTGCACCAAAATACTCCATCAACATGATTGGTAGAACAGTCCATGCAGCAGCTGCTCCAATATGACGGATTAACAATGATGAAAAAAGAAATTTATTTTTTACAATGATCTTCTTAATTATTCCTTTTTCAATAATTTTTTCTATTTCTATCTTAGGAAGCTTCAATGAAATGATAAATCCTATGATGAAAAAACAACTACTCACAACAAAAATTAATTTTTCATCGTTTACTAATCCTGCTGCAACTATGCCTGCAAGCCATCCTAAAGCGTGAAACGATATCACTGATGCTACTTTTGATTTATCTTTTCCTGCCTCGTATGTATATGCTAACATTGGTGGAATCATAATTCCTGATGCAATTCCTGCACCTATTCTTGCTAAGATTAGGTATGTGGTATTGTCTGCAAAATAATGTAAGCCAAATGTAATTGCACATAAAATAAAACCAACTCTTATGAAAAGTAATCGTTTTGCTTTTCTATCTGACAAACGACCAAAATATGTTCCAGTCATAATCTCCGCAAATGCAAATGATGCGACAATTATCCCAACCTCAAAAATAGATTTTGAAACAAGGCTTGCAATAATTGGCATAAACACAAAAGCAATTGCTATTCCGGAATGTTGGAAAAATGTCGTTCCTCTAACTAAGTTATTTAGATCATCTCTTTGTAACACATGTTTCTTCTTTAATCACCTAATTTGAAAGAAGAGGTGGAATCATTCATTTATTCTCAGTTTTGTTGTAATTTGCTTGAGCATTCTGGCTGATGCACCCCATATCAAATTCTTCTCAAATGAAAATGTGCACATTTCTTGAATTGAATTATGTTCTGGATTTGTATCATCAGTAAGAGTTTCTAAAAATGACATCAAAGGAATTTCTAAAAATTCATCTACTTCTGAATTTGGTGTTAGATTTTTAATTTCATCTAATATGCAAATGAATGGTAAAATTGTAAATCCCGTGTTTAATGTTGTAACTGGTTTTAACTGTCCAATAATTTCTTCACGTCTAACTATAATTCCTGTTTCTTCTAGCGTCTCTCTAATTGCAGTATCTAACAAATCTCCATCTTCATTAGATATTTTTCCTCCTGGAAATGCTATCTCTCCTCCATGACTATTCATTGTAATTGGTTTTTTTATCATCAAAATTTTCGGTGAATCATCAAAAATGATAATTAAAACAGAAGATAATTTTGTTTTATCAATGTTTGATAAAACTGGATTAATTTCTGATGTTATTGAACTTCTAATTTGTTCTAAATTCACATTTTTGTGTAAAACAAATTACTAAATGAGTTTGTCTTTTTTGAAATAGTCACAATTACAACAATTGTGGCTGCAAGAACTAACATGACCATTTGACCAAATTCTGGTACAACATAGCTACCAAAAATCTCTATTTTTTCAGTTCCTTTCTTAAATGGAATTGTGATTGTTAGTCCGTTTTCAAATTCAAATTCATCTGTTATGTACACCGTCTCTGTTTCTTCATTAAACAGTCCTGGTTCTGAATGAATTTGTGCTATGAATTCACCATTATCAAACGGTCTAACAAGGAAATCATTAATTTTCAATAATAGTTCACCATCTTCCACTGAATCGATGTTGATAACTAATGATGCTTTTTTTGGTTTTGCTGTGATATCTAAGACTTGACCTCCTTCAATTTCATAATAAATTAGAGTTGTCAAATCAATCTCATCAGGTACAACTGAGGTTCCATCATTTTCCATAAATCCTGAAATTTTTACATTTCCTTGAAATGCTTCTGGTACTTCAAAATATAGATGCCAATTTCCCATTTCATCTATACTTTGTAATGTTTCAACTGATTCTGTAAATTTTATTTTTGGGTCTTTTGCACTTGCACCTTTTGCAAGCTTTTCTCCGTCTAAGATAACGTCATATTTTTCACTTATGGAGTTGGTTGGAAACTCAAAACTTCCTACAACCGGAAGCAGAAATCCATTTGATGAATACATGCTTAATTCACTACCATCGTCTGAAAATTCTGCATTCATAAACCCTGCATTTGCAGTATATCTGAAAGTAAATGTGTCATCATTTTTTTTTACTGTCAGTGGTTGTATTGCATCATCCCCAAACGCAAAACAACTGTAATAATCAACTCTATCTGCTATGTTTGGTGCCGCCATTAATTTAAAATCAAAAACATCTCCCGGTTTCATAATGTCATAAATATCTGATGATGCAATATCGATTATAACATCATCTTTATCTTTAATTAATCCATAAATTCTAAATTTTTCAAAAACATCTTCTCCCCCATTTCTAATTTTTCCGACTAAACTTCCATCATCAAGAATTTGTAAACTATCATCATAAATTATGTATCCTCCTGTAAATGATCCAACAGTCTTTTCATATGTTATGGATGGTTCAAGTAATATTGGATTTTTGGTACTAATTTCTGGAATTTGAACTTTCATTGGCAACATGTTATCTGGCATGATTGCAGCAAGTTTGTATTCTCTAACAATTATATCATCTCCATCTTGAATTGAAATTGTTACTGTTGGAATAATTGGAAAATATTCTTTATTTTTAACTCCTGCAAAAATTGTGTATGTTCCATTCTCATCAAAAAATCCTATAAATTCATGTTCTGGAATATACACTTCCCCATACATTCCAGCATCCACAATTCCTGGATAAAACATTGAAAAAACTCCTAATGCAACTATTGCAAAAACTAATTCTTTCATAATCAAAATGTGTTAAAATTAGATAAAAACCTAATTAGAAAATTACTAAACATAGAGAAGTTTTAATCAAGTGTCTAGTCATCCCACATATGACAATTAGATATGAAATAAATCCGCCAAAAGTAACTGATCCTCTATCACGAATTGAGTTGTTAAATGAGCGAATTGAACAAATTAGCACTTTTTGTGATGGGATTCATGTCACTGACTCTGTTTTAGGAATAGAGCGAATTTCTCCATTAATCATTGGTGCAGAAATTAAACAAAAATATCCAAAATTAAATGTGACAATCAGCTTACGAGTTATAGATAAAACAATTCCTCAAATTACCGACTTTGTTGATGCTGCTATTCATGCGAATTTAGATGGCGTTTTAGTTTTGATGGGAGATCCTTCAACTGATAATTATTACAAATCTGGAGTTGTCCCAAGTTTTGCAGTTAATTCTTTGATCAAAAATGGTTTTGGTAAAAATATTAGTTTGTATTTATCACTTCCAAGTAAGCCAAACTTTGAAAAAATTTCTAAAAAAGTAAACTCTACTCCAAATGGGTTTGTAACACAGGTGGTACATGACGCGTCTCAAGTTAAAAGACTACATGATTATCTAAGCCCGAAATCTTTCAAGATTATTCCATGTTTGCTATTTCCTTCACCAAAAAACTCTCGTTCTGCAGAATTTCTTAAACTTGATTGGTCAAATTATGAAGATGATTTCTCATCTTTTGTTCTTAAAATTGAGAATATCACTGGCGATCTTTTATTGACATCTCCAAATGATTTTAAAGGAGCGTTAGATTTCTTAACACGATTACAAAATTGAACAAAGAAACATTTGCCAATGCATTGGAAAACCGAATACTCCTTTTTGATGGAGCGATGGGAACAGAAATTCAAAGATATAATCCAAAATCTAAAGATTTCCCAGATGGAAAAGATGGATTTAATGATGGACTATCTATAACTAAGCCTGATTGGATTAAGGAAATTCATAGAAAATATTTACTTGCTGGTGCAGATTGTATTGAAACTAACACGTTTGGTTCAAACAAAATCAAACTAGACGAATATGGATTTGGTTCACAAACTGTTGAACTAAATCAAAAAAATGCAGAACTTGCAAGAAGTGTTTGTGATGAGTTTACAGATAGGCAAAGATTTGTTGTTGGTTCTATGGGACCTACTGGTTATTTACCTAGTTCTAATGATGCTGATCTTGGTCAGATGCCTTTATCTGAAATAAGAGAAGCTTTTGAATTACAAGCTGAGGGACTAATCAAAGGAACTGTAGATGCTTTACTAATTGAAACTAGTCAGGATATACTTGAAGTAAAATTGGCAATTGAGGCATCTCATAATGCAATGAAAAAAACTGGAAAAAAAGTGACATTAATTTCAAATGTTACTTTGGATCAATATGGAAAAATGCTTCTTGGAACAAATATCCAGTCTGCATATACCACAGTTTCTGACATGGGAATTGATATTTTTGGTCTCAATTGTTCTACTGGTCCAATTGAGATGGAACCAAGTATACAATGGCTAAATGATCAAAAGCACAAACCATTACTAATAGTTCCAAATGCAGGTATGCCTGAAAACGTAGGTGGTCAAGCAGTATACAAAATGACACCTGAAAAAATGGCATCCACACTTAATTCATTCATTAATGAATATCCTCAAATTAATATTATTGGTGGTTGCTGTGGAACAAATCCTGAGCATATTGCACAATTAAGAAAAATTATTGACCAGCAAAAGAAAGATTGATGAGATAAGTATTTACAAAATTTCAATTAAAAATATACATGTTAAAGCCTAGAGTAAGCTCATCAATAAAATCAGTTGATCTAAAACAAGAGGTAGGACCTCTGATAATTGGAGAAAGATTAAACACACAGGGTTCAAAAAAAGCAAAGCAGCTTGTTCTAAATGATGACTTTGATGGATTAGTTGATCTCGCAAGAAATCAAGTTGAAGATGGTGCTCATTGTATAGATGTCTGTGTGGCAACAACTGAACGTTCAGATGAAAAGGAGTTCATGCTAAAATTAGTAAAAAGTCTCAGTCTTGAGATAGATTCTCCTCTTGTAATTGATTCAACAGATCCTGAAGTAATTGAATCTGCAATTGAACAAATTCCTGGTAAACCAATTATTAATTCAATTAATTTGGAAGGTGATGGAAGTAGATTCAAAGCATTAGCTCCATTAATGGCAAAATATGGAGTTCCTGCAATTGCATTATGTATCGGTCCTGAAGGAATGGCAAAAACACCTACTCAAAAGGTTGAAACTGCAGAATTATTATACAACTCTGGAAAAAAATATGGTTTACGTGCAGACCAATTCATTTTTGATGTCTTAACTTTTACACTTGCAACTGGTGAGGATGAATTTCTTGATGCTGGAAAAAATACTCTGGAAGGAATTAAACTTGTTAAAGAAAGGTTCCCAAATTCATTTACCACTTTGGGTTTGAGTAACATTAGTTTTGGTTTGGCTCCACAAACACGACGTGTTCTAAATTCTGTATTTCTATATCATGCAGTTCAAGCAGGTCTTGATAGTGCTATTGTAAATGCTCGAGAAATAACACCTTATACTGAAATTGATGAAAAAGAAAGAAAACTTGTAGAAGATTTAATTTTTAATGCTCATCCAAACGCATTATCTGATTTAATTTCTCATTTTGAAAATATCAGTCAAGATTCTGCGTCACAAAAAAAGAAAATTGATGTTAATCCCTCTTGGTCTGCTGGCAAACGTTCAAACTTTAGAATAATAAATCGTCTTAAAGATGGAATTCAAAATGATGTAGTTTCTGCGATTGCTGAAAAATTATCTGATAAGAATCTACTAGTTGACAATGATGGAATTTTGTCAATTAATGCTAGTAAGGAAATCACTCATCAAGGTGCCATTCAAACATTAAATAATGATCTTTTACCTGCAATGAAAACTGTCGGTGACAAATTTGGTTCTGGAGAATTAATCCTTCCATTTGTACTAAAATCTGCAGAATGTATGAAAGCTGCAGTCAAGGAATTAGAAAAATATTTGCTAAAAGAAGAGGGAACTAGTAAGGGAATTCTAGTTTTAGGAACCGTTTATGGTGATGTACATGATATTGGAAAAAATTTGGTAAAAACCATCTTTGAAAATAATGGTTACACTGTACATGATCTAGGTAAGCAAGTGCCTTTACAAAAATTTGTTGAAAAAATTAAAGAGGTAAAACCTGATGCTGTAGGCCTTTCAGCATTACTAGTATCTACCTCAAAGCAAATGCAATTTTTTGTTGAACATGCAAGAAAGACTGATGTTAATATTCCAATACTATGTGGTGGTGCAGCAATAAACAGCAATTACATTAATCGAATTGCAAAACAAGATGGAATTTATGAACCTGGAATATTTTATTGTGGAACCATGTTTGATGGACTTAAAATAATGGATAAACTAGTCTCCGAAGAAAAGGACGATTTTTTAAATAATTGGAAAGAAAAGATATCAAACTGGCAAGAAAATAAAAGAAAACAAGTTGATTCTAAGGATCTTCCTCACAGTGATGTTAAACCTGTATCCCCGCCAACCCCTCCAAAAATTAATGAGGTTATTAGATTAAAATCTGATGACTTTGATTTAAATGAAATTTGGAATCACCTAAACAAAAATTCACTTTTCAAGTTATCGTGGGGTATTAGAGGAAATTCAAAAACTGATACAATTGATGATCCTGAAAAACTTCTTGATGAGTGGAAACAACGTGTCATAGATGATAATCTCTTTGCACCACAAGCTGTTTACGGATATTTTTCATGTCATAATCGCGATGATAAATTAGTTGTAGATGGTCCGGAAGGCAAAGATGTAATTTTTGATTTTCCTCGTTCATCAAAAACCAAACATTTGTGTCTGACAGATTATTTTGGTGAAAATGACATAGTTGCATTTCAATCTGTAACTGTTGGTATGAAAGCTGCTGAGTTAATTGAAAAATGGGACAAGGAGGACAAGTACACAGATTCCTATTATTTACATGGTCTTGCTGTTGAAACGGCAGAAGCGATGGCAGAATGGGTTAATCAAAAAATTAAAACTGAACTTGGATTGTCTAAAAAAGGTGGTTTAAGATACAGTTGGGGATATCCAAGTTGTCCTGACACAACACAACAACATCTTGTATGGAAATTAATCCATGGAGAAAAATCTGGCATGGAGCTAACAGAATCTGGACAAATTATTCCTGAACAATCTACTGCTGCAATAGTTGTTCATCATCCTGAAGCAGAATACTTTGTATTATAGAGTAAAATCACGCTTGATTTAAAAAGAGGAAAATTTGTTCGAAATCTTATGGCAGCTAGAAAGACATCTGCAAGAAAAACCAGATTAATCAAGAAAACAAAACAAGCATCTGCTGTTCCAGCATGGGTTATTCTAAAGACCAAACGCACAGTCAGAACTAATCCAAAGGCTAGAGCATGGCGTAGAACTGATGTGGAGGTTGGATAGTTGTCTCAAGAACTTGAACGTGTATACACAATTCCACTAGGAAAAGTACATCTTTCTCAAAGTCAACATCGTGCAGTTAGGGCAATTAACATGATTCGTGAATTTGCTCGAAAGCATATGAAAACACAAGAAATTAAGATTGATGAAGAAGTTGCTCATTTGATTTGGTCTAAAGGTGTTAGAAGTCCTCCACGTAAAATTCGTGTAAAAATGACAAAAACAGATGATGGTTACATTTTAGTTACTAATTATAAAAAAGGTGCAGAATCAGATGAAAAAGATTCAAAAAAATCTCCTGAGATTGAACAAAAAGTTGAACCTCAAACAGATGATGCAGATGCAATTGAAGTAACAGAAGAAACTCTAAAAGAAGCTAAAGAAGCAAAGCCAAAAGCTAAAGAAGCAAAGCCAAAAGCTAAAGAAGCAAAGCCAAAAGCTAAAGAAGCAAAGCCAAAAGCT
>LFEZ01000005.1 GCA_001510295.1 Thaumarchaeota archaeon casp-thauma4
CTCTTAACGTTATTAGTAACTATTTTTTATTCTAATTGTCTTGGCAGATTCCACTTTGTCAATTGAATTTTTCATTTATGTTTTAGATCTATTTGGGACTATGGCATTTGCTGTAACTGGTGCATTCAAGGCAATTGAGCACAAAGCAGATATTGTTGGAATAATTATTCTTGCAACAATAACTGGTATTGCTGGTGGAACTATACGTGATGTAATACTTGGAAAATCTCTTCCTAATTCACTAATTGATCCATTATATGTTGTAATCACTGTATCTTCTGCAATCATAATTTTCCTTTTACACTCTAAAATGAAAAAACATTGGAATGTATTTTTAAAATTTGACGCGATTGGACTGGGAGTATTTACCGTAATTGGTGCTACATTTGCCTATAACATGTTTGGAATGAACTTTTTGGTTATTGTGCTATCAGGCATGCTTACTGCAATTGGTGGAGGAATACTTCGTGATGTCTTTGTTAGTCAAACTCCTATAGTATTTGTAAAAGAGTTGTATGCATCTGCTAGTTTTTTGGGCGCTTCTGTATTCTATCTAGTAATATTTCTAACAAATGACGTCTATGCTGGAACAATTTCTGGATTGTTATTGGCTACCGGACTTAGAATGATTGCTATGAAGTATAATTGGAATTTACCTAAAGTAAAAAGTAGTTAATTTATGCTGGTGAGTAGTCTTTTGCTTTTGAGGCTACACTTTGTGCTTGACCATGAGCCTTTTGCAATACTTGTTCTTTGGTATCCTTAGTTAGATATCCTGTTTCAGTTGAAACTGAATGTGCAGATTGAGCCGCCTTTGACAAGATTTGTTCAATGTTATCTGCAGTGATATATGCTGCCTCAATTGAAAGTGAAATTGCTTGTTGATGAGCTTGAGCCAAATCATTTCTGAATTTCTCAACATCGATAATCATCTCTTCTTGTTGATAGACTATGCCTTTTTCTAATGCGGCATTCAAAACAATGCCTGCCTCGATTGTTTTAATGTTTAATTTACTTAAAAGTCCTGCTAATTTTTCAGATATTTGTCCTCCTTTCTTTACCGGTACTGTTTCTTTCATAATCCAAATTGTACCTTGATCAATTTTTGTCGCTATTCCATTTTCTTTAAAATCAGTTAACATTGGTCCTGGAGCAATTCCTGTATTTTTTGGTGGAATTACAACATCCGTGCTTGCAATATCTCCACCTCTTGCAAATAGCATAACTTTGTTCTTTCCTAATAGAACGTTAAGTTTGAATGGAGACATGTTAGTAAACATTAAAACACATTGACCTTTTACTTTTTCAGATAACTTGTCTATGCCAGTAATTCCAACTTTAGCAAAAGCAAGCTTTGCAACTTTATCTTTAATGCTAACAATTTCAACTTCACCTTGAAGTTTTTTTCTTAATGGCAGTAATTGTGTTCCTCTAACTTTTTCCAGTCTAACAAGTGCTAATACACTGTATTTTTTTGGAAGCTCCTGTAGATGTTGATACATTTGCACTTTCTTTTTTGGATACGTAGTTCTATTCTCATGCATTTTACTTTGTCACCTTGTGTTCTAATTTTGCTGCTTTACCCATTGTTGTTTTAATCATGTATTTTCTAATGTTTTTCTCTCCATTTGGAAATTTAGTTTTTAAATTGTTAATCACTACTATTGCATTTGCAGCTACTTGATGCTCATCCATTGTAGTATCACCTACTTTACATGAAACTGAAAGTGAATTTTTTACTCTAACTCTAATTGAAGTTCTGAATCTACTTAGAAATGATTCTATAGGTGCATTAAACGGAACAGGTGTTGGCATTTTGCCTCTAGGTCCCAAAAGTTGACCTAATGATTTACCTACTACCGGCATTAGTTTTGTATCTGCCAAAAAGAAATCATATTTGTTGATTAATTTTCTAGAAGCTCTTTTGTCTTCTGCTAATTTGGTAACTTTATTATTATCTAAAACTTCGTCTGCTTTTGCGTCCTTTGCTTTTAGTCCCATGTCTCCTTCCGCCATTACACAAACTGCTGCTGGTTTTGACATTTGATTTGGTAATTGAATCACCTCGTTGAATGCAAATCCTTTTTTCACATCTATATCTTTTAGAGTGATGTAGAGTTCTAGTGATTCTTTGAACTTACGTTGTTTTTCACTTTTCTTTGCTTCTTGGATTAGTGTAACTATTTCAGACTCGGTTACCATGTCAAAAAACTTAATCTCTCACTTATTATCGTTTAGAGTAATTATTTGGGATTACATCATTTTTCTAAAATTGGTCTGTCTTTTTCTAAATTTTAGTAAAATTTTGGTTTATTCTGCCAAAACTTACATTTACTACTAAAATTTACTTATTTTAAGAAATGACTAATGTTGATGATTTAGATCTAAAATTATTATCTGAACTAAAAAAAGATGGAAGTATCTCTATTCCGCTTTTAGCAAAAAAATTAAACATCAATGCATCTGTTTTGTACAGTCGAATAAAGAGACTGATAAAAAAGAAAATGATAAAGAAGTTCACCATAGACATTGATGAAAATCAATTAGGTTTTGGTGTTAAAGCATATGTTGGAATTAATCGAGATCCTAAACTCAAAACAGAAATTCATAAAAATTTACTAAAAATTGCAGAAATTGATAGGATTATTGAGATTACAGGAAGATTTGACTTGATGGTTGGTGCTATGGCAGAAGATTTAGAACAACTACATAATATTGTGGTTGATAAAATTGGAAAAATTGATGGAATTTATAATACTGAAACATTTGTTGAGTTGGAAAGAACTGAAAAGTCTCCGGTGTATCTGTCTAGTTGACTAATTTTTCGTCCCATTTACCATCGTTTACTTCGACAGTAATCTCTTTTGGTGTTTTACCTTCTACTTTGATACCTAAACATTGACATGTACCAATAATCTGTTTTGCAACCGATTTTATTTCTGATGAATATGATGTTTCAAGTTTGACATTTGCAACTTTGACTATTGCATCCATTCCAATATCTGCGACCCATTCTGTACCTGATGTACCTGAACCTTTTGTTAAGTTTGCTTCTTTTAGTATGAGTGCTGAGGCTGATGGAATTCCAACTTCGATATCCCATTCTTTAGTGTCTGTATCTACACTAACTGTGACTGGAACTTTCATTCCTTTGAAGTCATTTGTTTTTTCATTAATCTTGTTGATAACTTCCATAATGTTTACTCCTAATGGACCAAGTGCTGGACCAAGTGGAGGACCTGCAGAAGCTTCTCCTCCTGTTACTTGTGCTGAAATTAATTGTTTGTCGCCCATTTGAAATTCGTCTCTTTTTTAATGATTTATTCCTTGCTATGATGCAACTGGTTTTAGATAGTTTGCATCTACTGTAACTGGTAATTGATATGGTGCATCTAACAAAATTATTGTAGCCTCTTCTTTATCGTGGTCAACTCTTGTAATTGTAGCCTTCATTCCTTTGAATGGCCCACCAATAATTTCAACTGTTCCATCAACTGCTAATTCTGAAACTGTAGATTTCTTTACAAGATAATTTTCTATTTCACTAAATTCTAATTCTCCTCTTAATTGTCCTTTCACATGTCGTAATCCCTGTGTTGCCATAAACATTACTTGAGGATCATTTGCTTCAATAACGATATATCCTTTTAGATTTTCAACAATTAGAACTGATTGAACCTGCAATTCGCCACTTCGCATTTTTGCTTCTAGTTGTCTCAAAACAACCTTTTCTTGACCTCCGGTAGTTCTTAGTGCAAATAAGTGGGAGTTTGTTGTTTCTGACATTTTATCTCTCTATTTGAATATAATTCCTGGTGAAATTGTTGCAAATATGAATTGAATACCGAATCCTAACAGTCCTACTGTGGCCATACCAAACAACACTAGTCGAAGGTGTTGTTTATACACCTCCTTGTCGGGTTTCTTTGTTAATTTCATAGTGTTTACTATATTCTTGAGCATAAGTTTTGGGTTCAAATGATAATGAAAAATAATAAAGTGTCAATATATCTTTTATTCATGGATTTACTGGTTGCTTTCAAAAATGACCCTGCTGGCCACAATATGGCCAAATTCATCTCTCAAAAGATGGAAAAAGATGGAGATGTGTATCGTGGCAATAGATTTGATTTAATTGAAATTGATTCTCCTGCAATCTCTGCAGATTGGTTGGATGAAAAATATGATTATGATGGATTTGTCTTCTTATCAAAACATGCAGCTGAATCTGGAACTCTCGCTTTGACTTGTCATAGTACTGGAAATTTCGGTGAAGCTAAATTTGGTGGAAATTCAAAAGAATTGGCAATACCATATCCTAACTTACAGAAAAAATACTTACAAAAACTCTGGGATCATCATGAATCTTTTTCAGATTTTGAAATAACCATAGAAGCTACTCATCATGGACCTACTCATCTCAAAAAACCGTCAATTTTTGTAGAAATTGGAACCACTGAATTACAATGGAATGATGAAACTCTTTGTTCATCTGTAGCACAGATGGTGGTGGAAACCCTTGAGAATTCATCTGATACATTTCCTTTCGCTATTTGTTTTGGTGGAACTCACTATTCTGAAAAATTCACAAAAGAATTACTTTTTGGAAAATATGCCTTAGGAACTGTAATGCCCAAACACGCATTGAAGTTTTTAAATCGCGATCTCTTTGAACATCTGATTGCCCAAAATCACGGTGCAGAAGCATCTTTACTTGATTGGAAAAATTTAGGAAAACATAAACAAACTCTAATTGATCTTTTATCAACTACTAAATTGGAAGTTATAAAAATTTGAAGATAGAAGAAAAAATTTATCGGAAATTATTGGAAGTTCCTTCAGGTCATGTGACAACATATGGTGATCTTGCAAAAGCAATCAATCTAAAAAATGGACAAAGAGTTGTAGGACAAATAATGAAAAAAAACCCATTCCCTGTTATTGTTCCATGTCATCGTGTTGTAAAGTCTGATGGAACTATAGGTGGTTATGCATATGGAACTGAAAGAAAAAAGCATATGCTATCAAAAGAAGGACTAAAAATTAACAATGATAAAATTTCTGACTTTAAAAAAAATCTATTTCACTTTTAAGATTTCTGTACAGTGATTTCTTCTGCAATCACGGTTCTTAGATGTGCTTTGTTTCTTATTGTGTTACCGCCAATTTTTTTATAAATTGCTTTAAATGATTCGTTTGTAATCTCCTTACGATCTTTTGATACTTTGAGAATATATCTTAAAGCACGAACCTTGTTGACATACACTGTTTTCTTACCAACTCGTGCACCTATTCTTCCTTTTTTGGAACCTTGTGTTGTACCTCTTTTTCCTTTTTGAATTCTCTTTACTTGTGCTCTTCCATGAGATGTACCTGTAAATGATTTGATTGAAATTGTATTTGCAGTAATTAAACTTCTAATGTCATCTCTGGTGATTGCATCTGCGACATCATCTAAGTGGTCATTATCAAATCTCACACGATTCACACCAACACCCACAATTCTTGAGACAAGTCTCTTTTTTGATTTAAGATTAACTGGCATTTTGACTCACTCTTGCGTTAAACACTTTAAATTTTTTTTCTATTGCAATTTTCATAATCTCTCTTCTCTTCTTTGCTCCTACACTATGGCCAAATCTAATTCCATCTTCTTTTGGATTGAGATTACCTAAATCATCTGCATTATGTACTAAATTATCTGTATAACCTGATGGATGTAATCCGTAAGCAATCTTTGGTGTACCATATCCTACTTTAACTAATCCTAGACGACCACGACTTATCTGTTTTCTTTGATGGTTGTCAATTCCTTTTGGTTTTCTCCAACCAGTTTCCAATCTAGTATATCTCCAGCTCTCTGGACGAATAAACTCCGGTCTGCTAACTCTAGATTCTTCTCTTGCTTGAAGTTTTTCTTTATTGATTGGCATAGAGTTAAACTTTGAAATTTAACATAAATACGTTGCTTCTATTTCAAATTATCGGATCTGGGAAAGAGATAATAATATTCAATTTTTCCAAAAAAACCTTGACTACACATAATATTGAGGGAGATTTCTGATATGTCTAACACTGATTCAAAAGTACATGATCAATTAGTAGCATTTGGAGTAAATCCTCACTCAATTCATCGTAATCTAACTGTTGAAAAACTTGTAGAACACTCAATTGAAACTAATGAAGGTATGTTAACCTCTACAGGTTCATTATCTGTCAAAACTGGTGCATACACTGGTCGTTCTCCTCAAGACCGTTACATAATTTATGATGATGAAACTCACGAAACAATTGATTGGGGTGATGTTAACAGACAATTTCCAACTGAAAAATTTAATTCTATTTTTGAAAAAATGAAAAAACATGCAGAAGGTAAACATCTTTTTGTTTTTGATGGATTTGTAGGTGCTGATAAAGAAAATAGATTGGCAATTCGTGTAATTAATGATCATGCATGGCAAAATCTTTTTTGTAGACAATTGTTTGTTAGACCCTCAAATGAAGAATTAAACTCTCATGATCCAGATTTTACAATTTTATGCTTAAACGACTTCGAAACAATTCCTGAAATTGATGGAACCCGAACAAATATTTTCATTTTAGTTAACCTCTCAAAACGAATTGTATTGATAGGTGGAACAAATTATGCAGGCGAAATGAAAAAATCAATGTTTACTGTAATGAATTATTTGATGCCAAAAAAAGATGTTTTCCCAATGCATTGTTCTGCAAATATTGGTAAACATGGCGATACTGCACTATTCTTTGGATTATCTGGTACTGGAAAAACAAGTCTATCTGCAGATCCTGAACGTATGTTGATTGGTGATGATGAACATGGCTGGTCTCAAAGTGGAGTTTTTAATTTTGAAGGTGGCTGTTATGCAAAATGTATCAATCTCAATAAAGAAGCAGAACCGCAAATTTGGAATGCCATTAAGTCAGGAGCAGTTCTTGAAAATGTTGTAGTAAACAAAGATACTTTGAAACCAGACTTTTATGATGGCAGTTTAACTGAAAACACTCGTGCAGCATATCCCTTAGATTACATACCAGGAGCTGTAATTCCAAGTGTAGGTGGTCATCCTAAAGTTATAATATTTTTAACCGCTGATGCATTGGGTGTATTACCACCTGTATCAAAATTAACAAAAGAAAGTGCAATGTTTCATTTCATGTCTGGTTACACAAGTAAACTTGCAGGCACTGAACGTGGAATTAAAGAACCAAAAGCAACATTTTCTGCATGTTTTGGTTCACCATTTATGCCTCGTCCTGCATCTGTATATGCAAAAATGTTAGGAGAAAAAATTCTTGAACACAATACTGTTGTTTATCTAATTAACACTGGATGGTCTGGAGGTCCATATGGTGTTGGAAAAAGAATCAGCATAAAATATAGTCGTGCAATGGTAACTGCAGCCTTAACTGGAAAATTCGATTTAATAAAATTCAGACATGACGATACCTTCAATCTTGACGTTCCTACTGAATGTCCTGGAGTCCCTTCTGAGATCTTAGATCCAAAAAATACGTGGATTGACAAGAATTCCTATGATGTGTCTGCAAAGGAATTAGCACAAATGTTCGGTGAAAACTTTACAAAATTCAAAGATGTTTCTCCTGAAATAAGAAATGCTGGTCCTCGAATTCAGTAATTCTTTCTAAATTTTAATCCCACAATTATTACAATACTAAAAATTATTCCTAAAATTATTAATGCTCTTTTTGGTAGTTCTGAATTTTCAACAATTGGTTTTTGTTCACTCAAATCTCTTTGAATATCATAAATTTCATACACGTCAAATGTTTTTTTATCATTTTTCACATTTGCTTCAATCCAATACTTCCCTGTATCATATAGTTTCAAACTCTCAAATTTTTTCGGTGTTATAGAAATGCTACGTTCTTCAAATGTCTCACTATTAGTAATTGTAATCTTTGCATATTCCCAATCTAATGGTTGTTTTATCTGAAAAGATAATTCATTTTCAGTTTCTATGATAACTATTGAGGCTTCATTAACTCTAACGATAATTGGAATCTGATAACTCACATCGTCATTGGCAATGAATGCTCTAGTCTCAAAATCACCTGATTCATTTCCAATTAATTTTGAAGTTATGTATAGTGACGTATCTTTAATTTCGTAATCAAATTCAACATTATCTGTCTCTGAAAATTCAACTTTTTGAATATTGATAATTCCATCCAACGAATTAATCTTAATCTCCTGTTTTTCTGAAGTTTTATGCTCAGATAGATTAAAAATTAACGTTGGCGGTTCAAAAATTAATTTTGAATTAAATGCTTTTTCCAAATCGATTCTTCCTGCTCCTCCCGCATCAAATTCAAATTCTTTGTTATATTGATCTGTAATGACATGTGAAGTTGTGACTAGTATGGATTTAATTTCACGAGGTGTTAAATCTGGGTTTTTTTCTAATAGTAATGCGATTGCACCTGAAACATGTGGTGCGGCATAACTTGTTCCACTTGTAATGTTATAGAAATTTTTCAATGATGTGGTATTGACAAAAACTCCTGGTGCAACTAGATCTGGTTTTTGATAAAATGCAGAAACTGGGCCTCTTGAACTAAATGTCGCAATAAAATCTGGATGATTAAATACGTTAAGTGTACCTGATGTTTCACTTTCAAGAATTTTTTTTAATTCTAATCCTTCTTCTCTTGTCATTGAAACTGTGGGGATTGATGGATAGTAATCTTCACTAACATATTCGTGAATTAATTCTCCAAAAAATATTCCTGGTTTATTATTGTAAACGATTAATCCTTTTGCTCCATTCTCTGATGCAAAAATTTCTTTATCTGAGAAAAAAACAATTTCATCCGATTCTCCTCCTCTTTCTGCCAAAACTATTTTGTCTTTGACATCTATCCCATCAAAGTCATTCTCTCTGCTATATTTAGCAAATACAATATCTGCTGATATGGGTTCTGAAATTGTATCTGTTCCTAGCATTGGCAATACTTGGAATTGTGTTTCTCCAACTTCTAATGTTGAAACCATGCTTGAATCCAGATTATTATATGTGGCTCCTACCGTTATTGTATTAGGATTTCTTGCTGGACTGCCAATCGTACTTTTATCAGGTCCACTATTTCCTGCAGCTGCTACAACCACTATGCCTTGATTTATTGCATTATTTACTGCCTCATCAATTTTATTATGAGTCATATTTACTCCAAGACTGATATTTATGATGTCGACTTTATCTTCTACCGCTTGATTGATAGCCTTGATAATTAAATTAGATGGAACTGACTCTCCATCTGATGAAACTCTATATGAAAAGATTTCTGCCATTGGCGCAATACCTTTGAGTTGTCCATCCGCTGCAATAATTCCTGTCACTTGTGTTCCATGTCCGTTTGTATCTTGTGGAACTGTGTCATTATCAACAAAATCGTATCCTTTCAAAAATCTGGATGTTTTATCTTGATTAAAAAAATCTGGATGACTCGGATTAACTCCTGTATCAATTACCCCAATCTTTACCCCTTTACCTGTAAAACCTAGTTGTTTTGGAAATTCTGCACCTATGTATGGTCCGCTATTATCTAACAATAATTCATAATCTTCGTCCAAAGAACCAAAATTTGTAATTACAACTGAAAGCAATCCCCCCATTAACAATGTGAAAAACAAAAAATTTCTCATATATGGTGTAATTTCTAATTGGTAATAATTCCTTTAGAAAAACAATAAATTACTTCCATATTATCAAGCAGTATGGGAAAATACACACTTCCTGAGAT
Source organism: Thaumarchaeota archaeon casp-thauma4 (assembly GCA_001510295.1). Taxonomy (GTDB): domain Archaea; phylum Thermoproteota; class Nitrososphaeria; order Nitrososphaerales; family Nitrosopumilaceae; genus Nitrosopelagicus. The sequence goes on from LFEZ01000005.1 coordinate 9,784, forward strand.
GCCTTATGCATATGATGCACTAGAGCCTCACCTTGATGCACAGACAATGGAAATTCATCATTCAAAACATCACCAAAAATACACTGATGGCATGAATGATGCATTAGAAAAACTTAGTCCTAAATTACAAGAAAAGGACATTGAAGCAATTTTGTCAAACATCAATCAAGTCCCTGACGATGTTAAGGGTGCCATTAACTTTAATGGTGGAGGATACGATAACCATAAACTGTTTTGGAACAGTATGAAACAAAACGGTGGTGGCAAACCAACTGGTGCAATCGCTGATGCCATCAATGATTCCTTTGGATCTTTTGCAGAGTTTAAAGAATTATTCTCTAGCAAAACAGCTCCGATTCAAGGAAGCGGATGGGGTTGGCTTGTATACAATCCAAACTCTGGTAAAGTAGAATACAAGGCAATGTCAAACCAAACTAGTCCACGAACTGAGGGTTTAGTTCCTCTATTAGGATTAGATGTTTGGGAACATGCATACTATCTCAAGTATCAAAACAAAAGACCTGATTACATAGCTGCTTGGTGGAATGTCATCAACTGGGATGAAGTAAACAATCGATTCTCAAAAGCAAAGTAATACTCTTTTCTTTTTTCTTTTATTTCAAAAACTCTAATTTTTATACAGTATACACAATTCAAAGTCATGAGTGAAGAACAAGTCCAACAGATGTTACAACAAATGCAAATGCTTGAAAATATGTATGCAGAATTATCACAAAAAGAGAATTCTATAAAAAATATAATACGTGAAGCTGACTTTGCAATAAAATCAATCCAGGAAATTAAAGCAAATCCTGATTCTGAAAGTTTAGTCCCAGTTGGAATGGGCACTTTTATCAAAACTAAAAATATTCCAAATGAAAAAATTGTGGTTAATGTTGGTGCCGGAGTTGCAATAGAAAAGGAACACGATTCAGCACTTAGTTATTTGGAATCGAAAATTAAAGAATTAGAAGTTGCATTACAAGAAACAAATGCACAAAGACAACAAATTGCAGCAAATCTAGAACAAGGAAATCAACAAATGCAACAAATTATGCAGCAACCACACTAATATGTTTGATAATCTAAAAAAAGCATTTTCTAACGTATCTACAGGATTTAGTCAAAAGGATATCAATGAAAATGATATTGAAGATGTTTTGTTTGAATTAGAGATTAACTTACTTGAATCTGATGTGGCCACTGAAGTAATTGATTCAATTAAAGATAGTTTAAAAGAAAAAATAATTGGTTCTAGAGTTGAAAAGAAAAATATACAAAATTTTGTTAAACAAAGTTTAATTGAGTTCATTAGTGAAACTTTTGATAATGCAGGTCATGTTGATTTGGTGGCTAGGATTAATGAAAAAAAATCATCAAATGAACCATTCATTATTGTATTTGTCGGAATAAATGGTACTGGGAAAACAACATCATTAGCTAAAGTTGCAAATATGTTAAAAAATGAGAAACTGTCTGTAGTTATTGCAGCTGCTGATACTTATCGTGCAGGTGCTATTGAACAACTTCGTGAACACGCAAACAGGCTTAATCTTAAAATCATTGCACAAAATTATGGTTCAGATCCTGCTGCTGTTGCAAAAGATGCTGTTTTGTATGCAAAATCTCATAAAGTTGATTGTGTTTTGGTTGATACTGCAGGACGAATGCAGACTAGTTCTAATTTGATGGAACAAATTGCAAAGATTACAAAAGTTGTAAAACCTGATATGAAAATATTTGTAGGTGATTCGCTAGCCGGCAATGATACTGTAAATCAAGCACGTGAATTTCATAAACATGTAAATTTTGAATGTTCAATTTTAACAAAAAGTGATGCAGACGCTAGAGGTGGTGCAGCACTATCCATTGTAAAAGTAACATCAACTCCAATTATCTATGTTGGCGTAGGTCAAGAATACGATGATATTGTAAAATTCAATAAACAAACTTTTCTTGAAAATGTTTTTGAATCTACTGATATTGCTGTTTCATCACTATCTGAAATTAAAAATTCTGAACCACAACCTGAACCAAAACCACAACCTGAACCACAACCTGAACCAAAATCACAACCTGAACCAGAAATACAACCTGAACCAGAACCACAACCAGAACCAAAATCACAACCTGAACCAGAACTACAACCTGAACCAGAACTACAACCAGAACTACAACCAGAACTACAAGGAAACGATGATCCTTTCGATGGAATTGAAACTGACGACATCAACAATTATGCCAATTTGTATGATGTTCCTCCACCTGAAACTGATAATGAAGCAAAAAAACTTGCTAACCAAATTAAGAAATGGATTCAAGATGGAAGACCAAAACAATAGTTTACAAAACTATAAGAAACATCTTCTATTCTGTAATCTATGACTCATAAACCACACAATGTAAATGTACTGACATTAGATGAATTAGACTCTAAGGAAATTAACAATATAATTGATTTAGCAATAGATTTGAAAAAAGAACAAAAAAAAGGAAAATCAAAACCACTCTTACAAAATAAAACACTTGCAATGATATTTGAGAAGCCCTCTACTCGAACACGTGTAAGTTTTGAAACAGGAATATTTCAACTTGGAGGGCATGCACTCACATTATCTTCAAATGATCTTCAATTATCTCGTGGTGAATCTATTGCAGATACGGCAAAAACACTTTCTCGTTATGTAAATGTGGTAATGGCTCGTGTATATGATCATAAATCTTTAGAAACTTTTGCAAGAAATTCCTCCATACCTGTAATTAATGGATTATCTAATTCATTTCATCCATGTCAAATCCTTGCAGATTTCATGACAATTAAAGAGCATAAAAAAAATCTAAAAAAAATTAAAATTGCTTGGATAGGTGATGGAAACAATGTTTGCAATTCACTGATATTAGGATGTGCAAAATTAAAGATAAAACTCTCTATTGCTATACCTGATGGATATGAACCTGATTTCGATGTTGTCAAAACAGGCATAGATGCTGAAATTTTAGAAGTTTCTGACAATCCTGATGTAGCTGTAAAAGATGCAGATGTTGTAATGACTGATACTTTTGTTTCAATTCATCACACAAATTCTGATCGCGTTAAAAAATTCCTTCCAAAATTTCAAGTAAATCAGTCTTTAATGGATAAAGCCAAAAAAGATGCTATCTTCATGCATTGTCTTCCTGCAAAGCGTGATCAAGAAGTAACCTCTGATGTTATTGATGGTTCACAATCTGTTGTTTGGGATGAAGCTGAAAATCGTTTACATGTCCAAAAAGCATTGTTAATTCATCTTCTTGGCGTCTAAGGTTTATAATACCATTCTTAAGTTTTTCCTCTATAGATGGCATATTCAAAGATATTACAAAGAATTCGTAGTGAGAAAACTAACTATCGGAAACGAAAAATCATGCTTATGGGAAAGCGAGATTTCATTACAGTAAATGTTACAAATGAAAATACTCTAGTCCAAATTATAAAACCTGAAATTAAAGGAGATAAAGTACTGGCATCTGCACATTCTAGATTCTTAATAAAAGATGGCTGGAAGGGTTCACGAAAGAATATTCCTGCATCATATTTGACTGGTTATTTAGCTGGAAAAAAAGCACTATCAAATGGAGTTACTGATGCAATTTTGTATAGCGGTACTCGAAGATATACTGATAGAATGGCTGCAGCATTAAAAGGTGTAATTGATGCAGGTGTTAAAGTTCCAGCTGATGAAGAAGCATTTCCAGCTGATGAAAGAATTAACGGTGAACATCTTAAAGTTAAAAATGATATTCCAAGTGTTAAATCAAAAATTGACAGTGAGATAAAAACCAAATGAGTCAATCTGCTCCACAACGTCAACAAGGTAGAACTGGTAGACCTGGCGGATTTGGTGGTAGACCTGGCGGACCTGGTGGTAGACCTGGCGGATTTGGTGGTAGACCTGGCGGACCTGGTGGTAGAGGTGGTCGTCAAGGTGATAGGCCACGAAGACCAAGACGCGAATCTGTTGTTGAGGTATGGGAACCAAAAACATTGTTAGGAAAAAAAGTTGCATCTGGTGAAATTACTACTATGGAAGAAATTTATGAAAAAGGTTTACGTATACAAGAAGCAGGAATTATTAAAAAATTACTACCTGATCTAAAAACTGAGGTTATTGATGTTGGGTTAATTCAAAAGATGACTCCAAACGGACAGTCTACACGATTCAAAGCTCTAGTTGCAGCAGGAAATAAAAACGGTTGGCTTGGAATCGGTCTTGGTAAATCTAAACAAATGAGAATTGCAATTGAAAAAGCAAACAATGCTGCATTTCTAAATGTCAGCCCAATCAAACTTGGATGTGGAAGTTGGGAATGTAAATGTGATCAAAAACATTCTGTACCATTTACCGTTAAAGGAAAAGGTGGAAGCGTAACAATTGAAATTTTACCTGGTCCAAGAGGTTTAGGACTTGTTGCAGGTGGAAGAATTCGTAATTTATTAAAATTAGCAGGTGTAAAAGACGCATGGACCCATACAAAAGGTTCAACAGCAACAATGAACTCAACATCAAGAGCATTACTTGAATGTCTAAGACAGACATTCAGTCATGGATGAGTATCATGTCTAAAGCATATCTTGTTGTAAGAATTAGTGGGACCGCTGATGTACCTTATTGGGCTACCACTACGATGAATTTATTAAAATTAGAAAAGAAACATCGTGCTGTAATTATTCCTGAAACAGGCAATACTAATGGAATGTTAAAAAAGGTTCAACATTATGTTGCCTGGCAAGAACTTGATGTTGAAACTGCAAAAGAACTTTTAGATAAAAAAGCACGAAAATCTGGCTATAAGAAAATTACTTCTGAAGATATTACTGCATTAGGATACAAATCTGTGGATGAATTAGCATCAGCATTAGCCGAAGGCAAAACCTCGCTTTCAAAATTAAAACCTCTAAAACCTTGGTTTGCATTGGATCCTCCAAGACATGGCTTCAAAAGAAGTTGTAAGAGACTCTATGGTCAAAAAGGCATTTTAGGTCATAACAAAGAACTTTTAGTTATAGTAAAGAGGATGATGTAAAATGGCAACAAGATTAAGAAAAACTAGAAGACTACGAGGTGGAAGACATATGGGCTGGGGACAAGTTGCACAACACAGATCCTTTGGTCATAAAGGTGGACTAGGACGTTCTGGACATCTCAAACACTTGGCAAGTACTGTAATTAAAGAAGATCAAGATCATTTTGGGCATGAAGGAACTCATTCTCCACATCCAAGCATTACAAAAGTTTGGATAAATGTTAGAGACTTGAATGACTTATTTTCCAAATCTGGAAAATCTGAAAACTCTAAAAATACTTTAGATTTAGAATCACTTAAAATTGAAAAATTACTCGGTGGCGGTCAAATTAATGCTGCATATACAATAAAAGTAAAAAATGCAACACCTTCTGCAATTGAAAAAATAAAACAAGCAGGTGGTGAAGTAATTCTTCCTATTCAAAAAACTAAAGAAAAAAAACAAGAAAAACCTGAAGATGTAGAAAACAACGATGGCTGAAGGAACATTAACTGAAACTATACGAAAAATTGTAGCCAAGGCTGAACCTTATATCCCTCAAGTTCCAAAACCAAAAAAGAAAATTCCTTTACAACAAAAAATTCTATGGACTTCAGGTTGTCTAGTAATTTATCTAGTGATGGGTCAGACTCCATTATTTGGTGCATCTACCCCTGAATTTGATTTCCTAGCATTTGCAAGAGTAATTTTTGCTTCCTCTCAAGGTTCACTTGTTGAATTAGGAATTGGACCGATAGTTACCGGTGGTTTGTTAATGCAATTACTTCGTGGTTCTGATATTTTGAAATTTGATTTCAAAAATCCTGCAGAACGTGGTGTATTTCAAACTGCAACAAAACTTGTAACTTACATTGTAATTGTAGCCGAATCAATTGTATATGCAGTTGCTGTCTATGGACCCGGAATTTCTGAGCCGCATATTTTGTACATACTGATAGGTCAGCTGATGGGTGCGTCAATAATTGTCATGTTCTTAGATGAGACTATTCAAAAGGGGTGGGGTCTAGGTAGTGGAATTAGTATATTCATTATGGCTGGAGTTTCTCAACAAATTCTTTGGAGTTTATTTAGTCCAATACCTACAGGTGACGGTAGTGCCGTTGGTGTATTCCCATTCATTGGTCAAATGGTGGCATATGGCGATGTGGCTAATGTATTGTTCCGGTCTAATCAACTGCCGAGCGTCTTTGGCTTGTTCTTAACTGCAGGAATTTTGGCAATACTTGTATACACTCAAGGAATGAAGATAGAAATCCCAATTGTTTCTACAAAGTATAGGGGATTTGCAGCAACTTTTCCAATTAAGTTGATGTATGTTTCAAACATTCCTGTTATTTTGGCATCAGCGTTAACTGCAAATGCTGTATTTATTGGACAAATGTTTTGGTCACAATTTAACCCGCGTAACAATAATGTATTTTTGAATATACTGGGACAATTTGATCCTACAAATCCGTCATCACCAATTGGTGGTATTGTCTACTTTATCACTCCTCCAAGAGGTTTAGATCTGGCAGCACAAGATCCTATACGTGCTGTTGGGTATGTCATATTTATGATTGGAATTGTAATTGTCTTTGGAAGATTATGGGTAGAGCTTGGTGGACTTTCTTCAAAGAAAGCAGCGCAAAACCTATTGGATGCAGATGTTCAAGTACCAGGATTCAGACGTTCAAACCAACCAATTGAAACTTTACTTAATAGATATATTCCATCAGTTACAATAATCGGTTCTGCAATTCTTGGATTGATTGCAGGTGTTTCAGATGTATTAGGTGTATTCGGTACTGGAATTGGAATTTTGCTTTCTGTAGATATTCTAATTAATTACTATAACCAATTAGTAAAAGAACAGGTGGAAGTTGTCATGCCACGGTTGGGTGCTTTACTTGGTAGAACGTAAAAAAGTCATAATAGTTGGAATCCCAGGTGTAGGGAAAACTTCTCTAGTTGCACGTATTATAGAATTGATAAATGCAGAAAAACATTGTGCTACTGTACATAGTTATGGAACTGTAATGATGGGTGAAGACAAAAGTAATAAAATCTCTGATAGAGATAATCTTCGATATTTACCTGTATCACAACAAAAAGATTTACAAAAACAAGCCGCAACAAAAATTTCTGAATTAACTGACGATGTGGTATTTATTGATACACATGCATTCATTTCAACTAATGAGGGATTTTATCCAGGTCTTCCATACCATGTAATCCAAATTCTTGAACCTACACATCTTATAGCAATATCTGCAAGACCTGAAGAGATTTACAATCGTAGAATGAAAGACGATACACGAAATCGTGATAAAATTTCGATAGAAGGAATAAAAAAGGAATTAGCCGTACAAGATGCAATGTTGGCAAGTTGTTCTGTTTTATCAGGAGCACCGCTCAAAGTAATACTAAACAAGCAGGGAAAAATCGACGAAGCAGCGCAAAATGTAATAGATGCAATAGGTATTGGTGCTTAAATGGAACTAAATTTCATATTAAACTTCATTGATGCGATATTTCTCCAAATGGATTTCTTTGGTATGAGCGAAGGTCCTTTGGGCAGTGATGATCCTATGATAAAAGGTATAATTTTGTCTATGCTTGCAGTTGCTGGATTTGGAATTGCATTAAATTTAATCAATTCATCAATTAGACGTAAAATGGTTGATCAAGTAAAACAGAGACGAATTACAAAAGAAGTAAGAGCATGGCAAAAAGAAAGAATGGCTGCATTTAGATCAAAGGATAAAGCAAAAATTGCAACTGCAAACAAAAAATCTGCTTACATGAATAAAATGAATATGGAAATGATGCAGATGAACATACGACCTATGTTGATTACAATCATTCCTTTAATGTTAATTTTCTATTTTGTACTACCGCAATTATTTTCATACACTGTTGCAGTTTCACCAATTCCACTAAATGTAATTCCTGGTGATTGGTTTGAACTAACATGTACTGCTCTCAAAGTTGAAGAAGGATTGTACTGTGGCGAAGAAAATGCATTATACTTGTGGGCTTGGTATTTTATATCATCAATTGCATTTAGTGGGCTCATCATGAAACTAACTAACACACAAATGGATTTAGGATAATTGCTAAAATCCATTGTAGTGTCTGGTCCTCCTGCCATTGGAAAGACTACTGTAGCAAAGGGACTTGCAAAAGAATTCAACCTAAATTATCTTAGTGGTGGTGATATTTTGAAAGAACTCGCAAGTCAACAAGGATTTTCCTCTACTGGCGATGATTGGTGGGATACTGAAGATGGGATGAAATTCCTTAATCAAAGAAAAGAAAATTCAGAATTTGATAAAAAAGTTGATGAAAAATTAATCAAATTATTTGAAAAAGGTGACATAGTAATTACTAGCTATACACTTCCTTGGTTAATTGATAGTGGGATAAAATTATGGTTGAATGGAACTTTAGAAAATAGCGCAAAACGTATGCGGAATCGTGATAACATGAAAGGATCTTCTGCACTAGAAGTTGTTAGCAAAAGATTTAATGAAAATAAAACAATCTACAAAAATCTTTACAACTTTGAATTCGGAGATGATCTTTCAGTTTTTAATAAAATCATTCAAACTGATGGAGTAAGTGCAGATCAAGTGTTAGAAATTGCAAAATCAGCTGTGAGAGAACTACTTTGACTCTAAAACAACTTGAAAATCTTGTAAAAATAGACGAGGATATGACTAATCCTGAACATGGGACATATTACAACAAAAGAACAGTTGAACAACTTTTAGAGTATGGTTTAATTTTGATTGATAAACCTCCTGGACCTACAAGTCATGAAGTTGTCGCTTGGGCAAAAAGAATTTTAGAAATTCCCAAAGCAGGTCATAGTGGAACACTTGATCCTCAAGTTTCAGGTGTTTTACCTCTTGGTTTAGGTGAGGGAACAAAAGCTCTTGGTGTGTTACTTTTGGGACCAAAAGAGTATTATGCTTTAGGTAGATTACATTCGTTACCATCTAAAGAAAAACTTGAGCAAATACTTGAATTATTCCGTGGTGAAATTTTTCAAAAACCACCACAACGTTCTGCTGTGGTAAGACAAACTAGAAGTAGAACTATTTATGAATTAGAATTACTAGAACAAAAAGAGCGTCTAGTTTTGTTACGGGTGTTATGTGAAGCAGGGACATACATTCGAAAATTATATTATGACATGGGCGAACTATTAGGTCCTGGTGGTTCAATGATTGAATTACGTCGTTCACGTGTACATCAATTCAATGAAGAAAATCTTGTTACTATGCATCAGCTAGCAGATGCATATTCAACATGGAAAGAAAATAAAGATGAATCAAAACTTTTGAAAATTATTAGGCCTGTAGAAGAAACATTTAGTGAAATAAAATCTGTGGTCATTCGTGATTCTGCAATAGACTCTATGTGTCATGGTGCACAATTGGCAATACCTGGAATATTACAAATATCTCAATATTTGAAAAAAGGTGATCTAGTTGGAATTTATTCTCAAAAAGGTGAAATTGTTGCTTTGGCAGAATCTCTCTTATCTGAAAATGAAATTAAAGATCAAACTAAAGGATATGCTTTTCAAACAAAACGAATCATTATGAAACCAAATACTTATCCAAAAAATTGGCGTACTAGAACACCAAAAAAAGAATAAAAATTGTTTCCAAAAGGCTTACTTTTTGCAATAATTCTTGGTGTAGTATCTGGACCAATTTTTGGAATTATTCTGTATGAATATGGGGTGGAAGAACAACTGGTTTATGTTGATGGCACATCCCTATCTATCGTTACTGAAAAAACTAATTTCACACTAGGTGAACCAATCTCAATCACAATTATTAACTCAGGTACTGATGAACTGAAATTTTCTGATACATCGTATGGGTTAATAATAAAACAATTGGATAGTATGCCTATTTTTTCACCTACATCGTCTCAGGTAATTTCTAAACTCAATTCACACGAGGAAGTATCTTTTGTATGGGATCAAATAAAAAATAATGGTGACCATATATTGGAAGGTACGTACAAAATTACATCTAAAGCAATCACACTTGATGGAAGTATTATGGAAAAAATTGTCATAATTCATGTTTTCAAATAAATAATATAATGCATTTTTATAATCACTACCAAATTATTATTTAGCGAAAGCTAATGCCGAGGTCGCCTAGCCTGGTAGGGCGCGTGCCTGGAAATCTTTAAACCATAAAGCACGTTCTCGCAAGGGATCGAGAGTTCAAATCTCTCTCTCGGCGCCATCTTTAATTTAAAATTCAAGGGAATATGATCAATAGTATTGAAAAAATTTGATATTGCAATTATAGGTGGAGGAATCTTAGGTACTACAATTTCATATTGGATATCAAATCTTTATGATTCTAGTGTATGTGTTATTGAAAAAGAAATTGATGTTGCTAAACATACTAGTGGACGAAATACTGGTGTTGTTCACACTCCGTTCTATCTAAATCCTGAAAAGAAAAAAATTTTTGCTAAATCTGCACATATATCACATGATTTATGGAAAACACTTGCAACAAATACAATGTCTCCATGGAATGAGATTGGAACTATAGAAGTTGCTTTAGATGAAACACAACATAAAACTCTGGAAAAATATAAAAAATGGGGAATACAAAATGGTGTTTCCGAAAATAATTTATCGTTACTTGATTCAAATGAATTAAAACAAAAAGAGAAAAACATTGAATGTCATTCTGGATTATTATGCAAGAGTGATGTATCTACTGATTATTCTAAACTCACACAAGAAATACAGAAAATATCAGTTCAAAATTCAACTGAATTTCTTTTTCAGAAAAATGTTAAATCATTTGTCACAAATGATGATGTAATTCAAATAAATTTCACGGATAATTCTTCAATTGAATGTAATTATTTGATAAATTGTTCTGGTGGAAACTCACTTGATATTGCAAAAAAATTTGATCTACTTCAATCATATTCTGATTTACATTTTAGAGGTGAATATTGGATAGCTGATAGCAATTATGCTGATATTGTTAAAACAAACATTTACTCTGTTGCAAGACATCCTGAATTTCCTTTTCTTGATCCACATTGGATTAAACGCGCTAATGGAACTACTGAGATTGGTCCAAATGCTGTGCCTGTACCTACCCCTGAAACTTATGATGGTTTTGTAACTGATTTGCCATCAACAATATCAAAACTAGGAGAAATTTTGACAGGTGGTGCAAAAAAATTATTTCTTAATCCTGACTTCTTGTCGTTAATTTCACATGAGTTTATAAGCTCAATTTCAAAAGATGCAATGGTCCAACGTGTCAGGAATTTTATTCCATCTCTAAAACCAGATTATTTCACAAAAAAAGGAACTGCAGGAATACGTACTCCAGTTATCTCTCCGGATGGAACTTTTATTTCTGATGTGATGGAACGTGAAGGACATAACTCATTCCATATTGTTAATTATAACTCACCTGGTGCAACTGGAGCACCTGCATATTCTGCACTAGTTGTCAAAAAATTACAAGATAAAGGAATTCTAAAATCTCCAAATTCCCAAAAGAATTCATTATGGAACTTTAATTCTATAATAGAACGAATTTAATATTCCTTCAAAATGGTAATTTTATGTTCCCTGATAGATGTTCTGTAAAACAAAATGGACATGATTGTGTAAATCCACCCGAATACGTTGTAGAAATTGTTCATAATGATGATTCTTACATGGTTGGAATTACATGTGAAAAGCACAAGGGTGTTGTAACTGTAAAAATTTCTGAACTACAAAAAATAGGGAAAATACCTCAAGGAACACTAGAATTTCAAAAACTTAAAGCAATAGGAACTGACTGTGTTAAAGGAAATCCTGATGATATATTAATTCAATTAGATTAAACTGAATAAAGTAATTTTTTTCCTTCTAATGCTAAAACTAAATTTTTTACTGTAATGTCTGACATTTTTTGTCTTGTTTCCACAGTTGAGCTTCCGACATGTGGTGCTAAAACAACATTTTCTAGTTTTAGTAATAAATTATTTTTCTGAATCGGTTCTGATTCATAAACATCCATTCCTGCACCTTGAATCTCTTTTTTTTTCAAAGCAGTTACTAGTTGCTTCTCGTTGACAATTTTCCCTCTAGACGTATTTATTAAAAAAGAAGTTTTTTTCATTTTTTTAAAATTTTTTGAATTCATTAAATGATGTGTATCTTTATTATATGGAATATGAAGTGAAATTACATCACTTTTTTTATATAATGTATTTTTTGAGACATGTTTTGCTTTTAACATCTTTTCTATGCTCTTTGATACTGGTTTTCTATTATAATAAATGACATTCATACCAAGACCATTTGCTTTTTTTGCAACCTCTCTTCCAATTCTTCCCATTCCTATAATCCCAATAGTTTTTCCAGCAACTTCTGTGCCTGTATAATCATAGGCTCCAAAGATTTGATTCCATTTTTTATTACGAATTATCCTATCTCCTTCAGAAATTCTTCTTAAAACATCTAGAATTAATCCAATTGTCAACTCGGCTGTTGCATTTGTCAAAACCTCTGGGGTATAGCCAATTTTGATTTTTTGAGATTTTGCAAAATTTACATCAATGTGGTCAAAACCTACACTGAAAGTACTAATCGCTTTGAGATTTTTTGCATTACTGATGACTTCTTTGTCTATTGTATCATATGGATGACAAATCAAGCCATCCATATCTTTAATTTTATTGATTAGATTTTTTTTTGGAATTGGAATTTTACCTGTATGTAATGACACATTACATCTCTTTTCTAACTCATCTAGTGCAGATCTATGTAGGCGTCTTGTAACTAGCACATTAAAACGTTTTTTCATTGAATGTATGGTCAAACCATTTATAATATTTAATCATAATAGGGGTATTGCCTTCTTCTGATAATTTACTAGATTGTTCTGAATGTAAAAAACCAATAGAACAATGCATCTGTGTTTGTCCATTTTGTGGGGAACGTGACAAATGTGAATGTGCATTATTTGATGCGGCGACGGGGGAATGAAATGGTAACTGATTTCACATGGATGATTGGTGGGCCACAGGGTAGTGGTGTTGAAACTGCAGCTAATATTTTCTCTCAAGTTTTCTCAAAAATGGGGTATCAAATATTTGGAAAACGTGAATATTATTCAAATATTAAAGGTGAACATAGTTATTTTGCCGTAAGAGTTTCTGAAAAACAAATTCATTCCAGTGTAAAAGGTACAAACATGCTGATTGCGTTTGATGCTGAAACTATTTTCCGTCATGCAGATGATGTCTTAGAAAATGGAATTGTAATTTACGATTCAACATTAGAAAATGTAAAAGTTTCAGATGTTATTACATTTGATAATGATTTTAAAGAAAGATTGGAAAATCTTTTGAAATCTAAAAACAAAGAGGATACTGTTAAAGGAATATTGGAATTAACATCTGAAAATGGTGCATCCATACACTCTGTTTCTTTTCGTAGTCTATTAACTGAATTATCTGAAAAATTAGAAAATCCACATATTAAAAACATGAGTCGCATGTTCAATGTTTTAGGAGTTTCTCTATCACTAGGATTGTTAATGATTCCTTCAGAAAAATTAATTGAATCTGTAAATTCAATTTTTTCAAAGAAAAAATCTATTGTTGAAATGAATGTGTCTGCAGCAAATTTTGCTTACAATTATGCTACTGCCAAGTTCGAAAATATTGGCCTCAAATTTGAGGAAAAAGAAATAGAAGAAAACACTCTTTTGGTTCAAGGATATTATGGGACGTCAATTGGAAAAATTATTGCTGGATGTAGATTTCAATCATATTATCCGATTACCCCTGCAACTGATGAGAGCAATTTCCTTGAAACCAATGAAATACTTGAAATTAATGAAGATCGTCCTGGCTCGACACTTGTCATTCAAACTGAAGATGAAATTTCTGCAATAGGTATGGCTATTGGTTCATCATTAACCGGTGTGCGTTCTGCCACATGTACATCTGGACCTGGTTTTGTATTAATGATCGAATGTCTGAGTTGGGCAGGAATTAACGAAGTTCCAGTTGTAATTACATTTTATCAGAGAAGTGGACCATCAACTGGTTTGCCTACACGTCATGGTCAAGATGATTTATTATGTGCAATTAATTCAGGTGTAGGGGAATTTCCTAGAATTGTTTATGCATCAGGTAGTGTTTCAGATAGTTTCTATGATACAACGCAAGTGTTTAACTACGCTGATGTTTTCCAAGTTCCGGTAATACACATGATGGACAAATTCATTGCTAGTTCTGTCACAACTTGTCAAAGATTCGATGAAACTAGAGTCCATATTGATAGAGGAAAATTACTGGACGAAATTTCTTCGAAGAATTATAGAAGATTTGAACACACAGAAGATGGATTATCTCCAAGGTCAAAATTAGGTTTAGAAAATGGAATATTTTGGAATACTGGTGATGAAAGTGACATACAAGGTCACATATCTGAAGATCCTGTAAACCGTGTTCAGATGATGGATAAAAGACAATCACGTCTAGATTACATACTTGAAAAAATTCCTGAATCTGAACAAATCATAAAACATTCTGAAGGTGATTTTTGTATTGTCTCTTGGGGTTCAACTCAAGGTCCAGTTCTTGATGCGATAGAAATGCTGAAAAATGAAGGTATCGATATTGGATTTATTGAAATAAAACTTTTACACCCATTTCCAAAAGAACTCTTAAAAAAATTATTTTCTAATTCTAAAACTATTATTGACATTGAAGCAAACTACACTGGTCAATTGGGATCATTAATTAGACAAAATTTAGAAAAGGATCCTGATTATTATATTCTAAAATTCACAGGAAGACCAATGACATGTACTGAATTATACGATACATTAAAGAAAATTGTTAGTGGTACTGCACAAAAAAGAGAGGTTTTAACATATGGCGCTTAAGATAGGAGACTACAAAACAGAGGTCCATAATGATTGGTGTCCTGGATGTGGTGATTTTGGAATTGTAAATTCAATTCAAATGGCATTGGCAGAAATGGAAATTCCTCGACATCAAACTGTGATATTTTCTGGTATTGGATGCTCTGGAAAAACATCTCATTTCATTAACGTATTTGGAGTTCACACTTTGCATGGACGTGTTTTAACTTTTGCACAAGGTGCAAAAATCTCAAATCCAAATTTAAAAATCATTGCTGTTGGTGGTGACGGTGATGGTCTTGGAATAGGGGCAGGTCATTTTGTTGCAGCTGGTAGACGTAATGTGGATATGACGTACATAATTTTTGATAATGCAGTATATGGATTAACTAAAGGTCAAGCCTCACCTACTCTAAGATTAGGTGAAAAAACAAAATCATTACCTACACCAAATACAAATTATAATGTAAACCCAATTGGACTTGCAATTGTTAGTGGATTTACATTTGCAGCTAGGGGTTATTCATATGATGTTCGTCAATTAAAAGATCTAATCATTGCTGCAGTTAACCATAAGGGTTTAGCATTTGTGGATGTTTTACAACCTTGTCCAACGTACAATGATATCAATACAAAAGATTGGTTTAGTGGGGTTGATAGAATTGATGAAACAACCAAAAAGACTATGCCTCGTATTTACAAATTAGAAGATACTGATTATGATCCTGTTGTACACTATAGTGATGAAACTGAATTAAATCAGAAAAAAACACAGGCTATGATTAAGTCACTTGAATGGGATACTAAAATTCCAACTGGAATATTTTACAAAAATGAACTAATCACACCATACACCATAAGATTAACTGATAAAATTCCAAATTATATAGAAAATCCTTCAGCATTACAAAATATCTCAAAAAATAACGTTCCTATAACAAAAATTAATCAAATTCTTGATTCATACAAAGTTTAGTCATACTGACAAATGATTATTAGACAGTTTTTTCTATTTTACAACTATTGAATATAACTGACATAAACAGGATATTTCGAAAATCAATTATTAATGAATTTTTTATTCCTGAATTAACAAATCTTGATTTTAAAAAATCAAATGTCAAACATCCCGAAATTCCTGCGGATGGCTTAATGCAATCTAATTTACTTCATATTTTCTTTGATGTTGAAACTGGCAATGACTATCCTGATGGAGATGAATGGTTCATTGCAGAGTTTCTATTTCCATATCAAATGAAATTACCTGATACACTAAAGGGAACTGATTATTTTACGACTATATCTATAGAAGAAGGAAAATATTTCTGGCATCATCGTGAATTAGTTCGTTACAAATATGGAAAATCTAAAAAGTTAGCTGAATCACTTGATTTTATAGAATCAAAATATAAAGAATTACACGAATTAGTTGAACCACTTGAAAAAGACATCAAGTAATTAATTTCCAACCATTTTCAGAATTCATAAATTTCTTTTCATCTGTAAATACTGTGATTATTTTCCATCTAGCTGCTTCACGATCAAAATTATAGATTACACTTTTCACATTTTCTGGAATCTTATTTTTATCAAGATGATATGGAAGTAATTCTACAACAAAATCTATTTTTTCAACTTCCATCTTAAACCATTGACTTTGATCTGATTGAAGAATAAAATTAATATCTGGTTCACCTGAAAAATTCAATTCAATTTTTATTGCTTTTCCATCACCACGTCTTCGTTTCATTTCTTTGAAAACTCCCTTTAGTCTGTCCCATTCTTTAAAATCAAACCACTTGAAAAATTCCTCATTGAATGAATATGGAAACGATATCTCTAGGTGACTGACAAATTTATCTTCATATGTATTTTCAATTTCTTCATCTTCAGTTTTAAATCTCGTATCTAAAATGCTTGTAATTACATTAATCTCCCATGGGGAAATACCATAATGCTTCATGATTAATGGTTTTATTTGATTTGACACGAAGTCTATTGTTCTAATTAATAATTAAAGCTTCAAAGTGTGTGTAAATATTTCCACAAATACATTACACCTACAGTTCCAATCATAAACAACATTGGCTTCCATGCAAAAACTGGAATATTTGGCGTAACTAATTTTATCTTGTATTCATCTAAAACTTTGTTGACATATTTGCTAATTCTTTTATTCAAAATATCATATGTTATGCCATTTTTCTTCAAGATTGCTTCAATTTCGTAGATAACAGCCGTACGTTGACTGAACAAATGTTGCAAATAATCTCTTGATATTTCAACTTCACCTTGAATCGAAATACTGTTTTCTGTATTAGAAAATAATCTAATATGCATTTCCCATGGTTTTTTTAATTTCAATGATAATCCATTACCAATTTGGAGTGGTTGTTTGTGTTCAAATTTCACTGTAGTAAATCCTTCATTAAATAGAATTTTCCGCATTTTTTCTGCACTCTCTTTAACAATCAAATGTAATTCCTCAACTCCCGTCATTTTATCAACATGAATTTCATTATTTTCGTTACCTTCAAGCGAAACCGTTTTTGGATATCTTGTCACATATTCCATTAAACATCTTTAAGAAATCTCATATTTAATGCTAATCTATGTAACAAATACTCATTAAATCAATAATCTATCTAACTATGTGAAATCACAATCTGTTCCAATTTCTAAAATTTTAAAAAATTATGATCTGTGCGAATATTGTGCAGGTCGTTTGGTTTCAAAATTAATTGGAAAACCTTCATCTAAATCACTTGGAAAAAAATATCTCAAAAAGTTTGGTAAATCATCTAATACAAAATGCTATGTTTGTAAAAATATTTTCGAAAATCTTGATTACATGCTATCAAATATTTTTGAAAAATCAAGTAATCTTGATTTTAAAACCTTCAATCTTGGTTTGATTCTTAAAAATTCATTTTTAGAACGCGATGATCACATTAAATCAAAATTCAAAATTAAGGGAATTGAAAATATCAAATTTGGTATATCCATAGAAATGGCAAAAAAAATATCTCGAAGAACAAAATCTACACAAATCGTGAATAATCCTGATCTTTTCA
Organism: Thaumarchaeota archaeon casp-thauma4; assembly: GCA_001510295.1. GTDB lineage: Archaea > Thermoproteota > Nitrososphaeria > Nitrososphaerales > Nitrosopumilaceae > Nitrosopelagicus. The sequence goes on from LFEZ01000005.1 coordinate 27,843, forward strand.
TACAAGCAAATTTCAAGGATGAATCTTGTATTATCAGAACAAAACCCATTTTTGTTTATGGACGATATAATAAAAAAATTAGAAAACTTCCTCAAAAACAGATGTTATGCAAAAGTTGCAATGGCATTGGTTGTCATAATTGTAATTTTAAAGGATTAGAAAATATAGAAAGTATAGAAGGTAAAATTTCAAATCTCTTAATAAAAAAATTTGAGGGCAATCAAGTAAAAATTAATTGGATAGGTGGCGAAGATCAATCTAGTCTAGTTCTTGGTAATGGAAGGCCATTTTTTGCAAAAATACTAAATCCAAAAAAACGTAATAGAATACTACGCAAATCTTTGAATTTGGATGCTATTACTTTATCAGAATTAAAAAAAATACTAATACAACCTAAAGGTTCAATTCCGTTTAAATCTAAAGTATCCGTAATTGTTGATACTGAAAAACCAATTTCATTAACAAATTTAAAGAAATTAGATATTCTAGAAAATACCAAAATCCATGATCCTACAAAAGATAAGAAAATTCTTAACAAACAAATCTATCAAATACGTTATAAAAAATTAGGAAAAACATCTTTCCGTTTAGATTTATTTGCGGATGGTGGTATTCCTATCAAATTTTTCATACAAAATTCTGATGTAACTCCTAACATATCTGAATTATTAGGAAACCGTTGTCAATGTAGAAAAATTGACTTCAAAAATATCATTGTTTGAATAAATCAAGGTTTTTTATAGTAATTTTTCAATCTTAATCATGAATCCACTACAAAAAGTATTACAATCTTTTGAAAATGGAATAATACCAAAAATAACATATGAATTAATTCAAAAAAGATTTTCTTTGCTATCAGATGGAATTATAAGAATTGAAAAAGCATCCTCAATAAAATATCCAGTTGTTTACGTAGAACCATCAATTATTGTTTCTGGAACTACAAATTCTCTTGATATAGGAATTTTGTATGCTAGAACAATTCCATTAATTATCGATGATTCAATCCACGTGGTAATTCAAGTATCTGCTCCTCTAGTCGCTTATGGTCTCAAAGGAACTATTCATGCAATCTTGGCACACGAATTTCTACATTATCTCGAATTAGTAACACGTTTATCAAATAATGAATTAATCTCTGATGAAATTTCAAGCAATCTATTCGAAAATATTTATTCTGATAACACTAGATTACTTGAACCTAGAAGTGTTTTCAATGACCTCACTTTAATATCACATATCACAAAAAAATTCCCTTCTGGATTCCGTGATCATAAGTTAGAAGATAAAGTTCTTAAATTATGGATTGACAAAAAATTACCTGTATCTAAAATATCTCTCGACACCAATACTATAAAATTAAATGCTACTCAATTGTCAAACATAAAACTTGATGAATTATTGCTACAGCAACTAGAAATTATTAAAACAAAAAATTCTAAATTACGAAAGAAAAAACTTTACTAAATAAATTCAGTATTTCCACATTTACCGCAAGTTCTTCTATTCTTATGTTCTGACATAAACACACTCTTTCCACATCTTGCACATGATTTATTCTCTCTTGTCACTTTGCCGTTATCAACTTTGTAATATTGACTTACTTTAGGACTAACTCCTTTGTGACCTTTTTTCTTTACAGGCATTATTTATTCTCCTTTTCTTCAACAGGTGCTTCAGCTGCTTTTGCTTCAACAGGTGCTTCAGCTGCTTTTGCTTCA
>LFEZ01000006.1 GCA_001510295.1 Thaumarchaeota archaeon casp-thauma4
GTTCTTCAACGGTCTTTGTCATTGTCCATCCTTCAGAAACAGCAGTTTCTAATGTTGTTTTAACAAAATTAGATGATGATGCTGCAACTTTAACAGGAGTTTCAACAGGTGCATTATTTGTATCAAATGCTTTTTTTGTTAATTCTCTTGCAGTTTTGATGGTTATACGTTCTTTAGATTTTCTGAGTTCTTCAACGGTCTTTGTCATTGTCCATCCTTCAGAAACAGCAGTTTCTAATGTTGTTTTAACAAAATTAGATGATGATGCCGCTACTGTAGCTACTTGTGCCACCTCAATAGTTCGAGGTCTGACTGATGCTGCGTCAGCTTCAACTCGTGCTCTGAGTTTAGCCTTGTACTTCAAATTACGTGGTTTAGTTCTTAATCGGTAACCACAACATGGGCACCAAAGTCCTTCCCAATTAATGAAGATTTCACAGATTTGACATCGTCTTTGACCAGATGCATAACGTCCAGTTCCTACTGGTTTTTGTGCTTTGTATCTTGTACAAATTCCTTTACATGTCATTTTGTTTGCATATACTATAGAATTTATAAGTATATAAAACGGATCGCGTAATTTTTTATAAATAAATCAATTTTTTATGTAAAATTTTTATTGATTTATATTTAAAAACTGATCAATTACAAAAAAAACGAAATTAAATATAAATATCTTTGTGTTTTCGGACTTTGTACTAACCGGTAATTGAAAGTGGTAAAATTGATTCTGAGATGCCACTTCGTTGTGAAATAAATTGTGCAGCTAGCATATCTCTTTTTCCACGTTGATTATGATTTTTAATTTTAAGTGTAGTATTTGATTCGTCAACAAATTCAATTTCAAACTTGGAACAAAATTGCAGGTTTAACATTTGGAGGATTTTGTTAGCAGTTTTCATATCACCATTTCCAATTTTAATAATTTTTCTAGCTGCGGGTAATTCGGCTAAAATAGAAATCAAGTACTTGATTAATTTATCAAGTGAAACAAAAAATTCCCTAGCAATTTCATTTTCTAGATATGTTACAGAGACGCCAATTCTCTTACCAGGATCAATTCCTAGAACTAGCTTACTTGAATTAGTTGATGTATTGAGCATTTTTGTTATAATTCCCTTTATAACAATTGGATCCTTGTTAATAATTTCATCAAATAGTATTGGTATTGAGATTTGTTTTGGAGCCTCTTTTTCAGTAGTTACTACTAAATCGCCGTCAAAATCTCTAATTTCACTAGGCAATATTGAATCAAATGGAATAGATAATTCCTTGAAAATTTTGGATAGTTTGAAATATGGTTTTCCATACTCTGTGGCTATTCCAATTTTTGCATTTTCTATACGAGTGATGCTTTGTGTATTACTTGAACGAATTTAGTACTTTTGGGCGTAAAATTGCTACACAACTTGTCAAAAATTTCTCTAGAATCTAGGATTTTAGAATTGTAGATACTGTATCATCTACTGCAGAATCAAAGTTAGAATCAATTTTTTGTTGAATTTCAGCAACTTTAGACTCACCATTCTGAGTGATTTTTTGAGATTCTGATTCGGCGCTAGATTTAGAGTTAGCAATCATGGATTCTGCCTCAGAAGTGGCCATTTTTCGAGTCTGCTCTAGAAGAGAATTAATCTCTTTTTGAGCAATGGAATTTAGTGATTTTTTCATGTCAACCAAACTAAGATTTACAGAGTCAATATCAGACTCTAGATCAGATAACGAATTGATAATTCCATCAACTTTTTGACTCATTTTGATTTAAACCTCTAACTCCATTATTAAAATCTTCAATTTGTGGTAAGTAGCAAGATCGCTCTTGCGAGATCGCCTTCTGCCTCAGCCAAAGCATTTTTGGCCGTTTCTTCATCTACATTAGCTTGCTGTGCTACTAGTGAAATATCATCATCGCTGAAAATTTGAACCTCTAACTCCTTTTCCTCTATGTTTTCAGCAACAACTTGAAATATTGAGTTCTCTTTTGCCTTCATCTCGGTAACTGATGGCTTGCTAATTATGATCTCTTTTTTATCGGTCTTGATGATTACTTGTTGTACATTTTGAATCTCTTCCATATTAAGGCCCATCTTATCCATCATGCGCCTCATTTCTCGATTTCCGCCACGTCCACCCATCATAATGATTGACCTTCATCAGTCTGAGATTTTAAACTATCCCGAACTCTAATTGCCATACCTCTAGATTGAGTCTTTATCATCTTTGAAGAAAGAATGGATTTTCCAACAGCAATTATCTGTTTTTTGAAAAATATAGGCACGTCTGAGCCAATTTCTATCTTAGAACCACATCGTTTCACATGTTGACAAAAAACAGATTTTCCTTGCTCAACAAATGGCTTTGAATCAGCATCAACTTCAATGCAATAATCAGTCGTAAATTTCTTGTTTTTTGAAAACAGTTCAGCACAATAAATCGACATGGCAATTCCACCATCAGTACGTGGAGTAAATAATAACAGACCGTTATGGTATACTGCTCTAATCCTTCCAGTCTTTTTTGACAATTTGAAATCAATATCCTTTGGAATATTCTTTGATACTCCAATTCCATAAAGTGCATCTACTGAATGTGAGACTTTTTCAAATGGATCCATGATTCTTCAGAATTATTTCGTAAATATTAGTCTGAGGAAAAATGTAACTAAAAGTTTCATTTTGTGAAGGAAAAATGTTTCAAATGACACTTTTTCAGTTCTCTGCTGGAATGATTAGTAACCTCATAAAACACATAGATCGCCCAAAAAACCATATATTTAATAAATCTATATAGTGTTGCGAATTATGTCAGATAAGGACCAAATAAGAAAAATCCAGTTTACAGGAAAATCATCTTACATTGTATCATTGCCAAAAGATTGGATTAAAGACCTTGGTCTAAAACAAGGAGACCAAGTTACAGTTGGAAGAAAGGGGAGCACCACATTAGAAGTAAAGCCTATCAATTTTGAAAAATCTTCATCTGATGATTCATTAAATCTTGTTATTTCACCAGAAGATGATGAATCTACAATAGTTAGAAAACTTATAGGATTATACTTTTTGAATTTAAAAACTATCAATGTCAAACCAATATCAGGTACAAGAATTTCTCCTACTCATAGAATTGCAATTCGAAATACTGTCAAAAAGGTCTTAATGGGTTCTGAGATTACAGCAGATTCTACAGAGGGGATAACTGTTCAGATTTTGATCAATTTAACGGGATTATCAGTTGATGGTGCTTTCAAAAGAATGCTATCTATGGCAAAATCCATGCAGACAGATGCTTTACTATCTCTAAAAGAAAATAATGGTGAACTGGCACAAGAGGTAATTAACTCTGATGATGATGTAGATAGATTTGGTTTCTATATAATTAGACAATTAACAATAGCAATTGAAAATCAACACATGCTTAAAGAAATTGGCTTTAAAAATTCAAGAGATTGTTTAGGATATCGTGTAATTGTAAAAAATATAGAAAGAATTGGAGATCATGCAGTCACTTTAGCACAAGATGCAATAGATATTAAAAAACCAATCAAAGGTAAAATAATGACTAGTATTGAAAAAATGAATGAGTTTGCACTAACAACCATAGACAATGCATGTTTGGCATTATTCAAAAATTCCTACCTAGAGGCTGAAAATGCAATAAGTGAAACAAAAAAAATTAAGAAATATGAAAATGAGGTTCTAAAAGCCCTAGAGCAAGCAAAAAACTCTGAAGAGATTTTTAGAGTTAGACGAATTGCTGAAAATATACGAAGAATTGCAGAATATGCAAGCGATATTGGTGAAATCGTACTAAACATGAATATTGAGAAAGTCGCCAAGAAGAGCTAGAGATAATTTTGAAATCATGCATTTTAATCACATATGTGAATGAAAATATCAGTTCGGAGGCAAAATCACTGTGTGAGTCAGCTCAATACAAGGTAGTATACACAATAAAAGTAGAAAATTTACAAAAAAGGAAATATGGAATTTCCGAATCAAAAATTGAAGAATTAGAAGAAAAAATTGAGAAGTTGAAACCAGATGTTATAGTATTTGATGAACTTTTGAAACCGTATCAAAATTACAGCCTTGCTGGAAAATTAAAGTTAGAAATTGTAGATAGAGAATCCTTAATTCTAGAAATTTTTGAAAGTAGAGCAAGTAGTGCTGAATCAAAATTACAGGTAAAACTAGCACAACTACGATACGAAAAGGCAAGAGCTAAAGAACGAATCAGATTAGCTAAAGGTGGAGAACAACCAGGCTTTATGGGAATTGGCAAGTATGACATTGATGCGTATAATGATGACATAAAAAATAGAATGGCCGTAATAAGAACAAAATTAGAAAAAGCAGGAAAACAAAGAGCATTACACAGACAAGGAAGAGAAAGATTAGGATTTAAAACAATTTCATTAGCAGGTTATACATCTTCAGGAAAAACCACCCTATTCAACAATGTAACAGGAGAAACAAAAGAGAGTAGCGAATCATTATTTACAACACTAACAACTACAACTAGACGATTAAAGCTTGGAAGAGAGATTTCATTAATTACAGATACTGTAGGTTTCATCAGTAAATTACCTGCATACATGATTGATGCATTCAAATCAACATTAGAAGAGTTACTTTTCACAGACATTATCTTATTAGTAATAGATTCACTAGATGATGATGAATTAATGAAAAAGAAATTTTCTACTTGCCATAAAACACTAGTTGAATTAGGAGTAGAAAGTAAAAAATTGATTTTTCTGTTTAACAAATCAGAGTCAATAGATGACAAAAAAATATTACATATCATGAATAATTTAAAAATTGATGAAATTGAGAATTGTTTAGATATATCAGCACTTACCGGAAAAAATATAGTTGAACTAAAACAAAAATTACAAGAAAGATTTTATGGAAAAATTAAATGAAATGAAGATTGAAGTTTTAAGAATTGGGCAGCGAATTGTACGAGATGATAGAGTGACAACTCATGTTGCACTAGTGGCTAGAGCATTTGGAGCATCAAAAATTTATATGAATGAAGTTGATCCTGAGATCGAAAATACCATCAAGAGAATGAATAAGACATGGGGAGGGGAGTTTGAGGTGGAGTTTTTTGAGGACTGGAAAAATGTTTTAAACTCAAAAATCAAAGAATACAAAATTGTTCATTTAACAATGTATGGCGAGAAAATTGATGATGTTGCAAAAGAGATTAGAAAAAATCAAAATATTCTGATTGTGGTTGGAGCTGAAAAGGTACCTAGAACAATTTATGAAAAATCTGATTATAACGTATCAGTTTCAAATCAACCACATTCAGAAATTAGCGCATTGGCAATTATCTTAGATCGTCTGTATAAAGGAAAGCAATTTGATATGAAATTTAATAATTCTATAAGAAAGATTGTTCCTACTAAAAAAGGGAAAAAAGTTGTTTCAAAGTAAAAATAGAGGGCAAAATGTGAGTAAATATGGTTGACAAGTATGAAGACCCTTTTGTAAAAATTGCAGCAATGATTGGAGGAGATGAATATCTCAAAGTTGCACGTTCTTTGTTAAAAACAGAAGACGCAACAGATGAAGAAATTGCTAGTTCAACAGGTCTTCGTATAAACATGGTTAGAAGAGTATTGTATGATTTGTTTGGAAAGGGCTTGATTACAGGTATTCGTGTAAAAGATGAGAGAAAAGGTTGGTTTGTTTACAGATGGCGCTCTAGAAGAGATGAGGTTGAGAATTTTATAGAGAATCAAAAAAAGAAAATCCTCAACAGATTACAACAAAGATTAGATTACGAAAATTCTTCTGACTTTTACCATTGTGGTAATCAAGATTGTGCAAGAGTGACATTTGAAGATTCACTAGAATTATTTTTCAAATGTACAGCATGTGGCCAAATTCTAAAACGTGAGGATGCAGATATTAGAAAACATGAAAAGACAAGAAAAAGATTTTCATTGAAAATTGATCAAATTAAAGCTGATTTACGAGTTTAAATTTTATAATTTAGGATAATTTCATTTTTAATTTTTTGTACTTTTTTTAATTTAAAAGATGAGAATTGTTTTGTTCCTTTTACAATCCCTTCAAATAAATTAATAGAATTTTCTGAACCTAAAACAAAAGGAGTTATTGTTACAATTACTTCATCTATGAGATTATTTTTTAGAAATGAATAATTTAATGTTCCACCACCCTCTAACAATATTTTTTTTATTCCTTTTTTAAATAAAATTGATAGTAGTTTTTTGATATCTACTTGCTTTTTTCCACATATAATTACATCTAAAGGTAAATTATTCAAACGATAGAGATTTCTTTTTGATATAAGATCAGATGTTGCAATAATTGTCGGAATATTTTTAGATGTTTTAATTATTTGGGAAGTATTTTTTATTGTACCACGAGAATCTAATATTATCCTTATTGGGTTTTTGCCTTTAGCATATCTAACTGTTAAGAGGGGATCATCTTCTTCAATAGTATTTTTTCCAACTAGTATAGCATCAGATTTAGAACGAAGTTTATGAACTCTAATTTTATCAGATTTAGAAGAAAGAATAGTTTTTTTATTTCTGTGACCAATTTTCCCATCAATACTCATTGCTGCACTTAATACAACAATTGGTTTACAATTTGCCATTTACAATTTCTCCTCCAATCATGACAGCTTTGATTGACTTTTCAGAAGCACGATGAACTATTGACGCATAAACATTATTCATCGGCTCCAAATCAAGTGATTTTTTATCAATGAAAATGCAATCTGCAAGATAATTTTCTTTAATGACACCAATTTTTTGGTTAAGCATTTTTCCAGCATTCACTGTAGCCATTTGTAAAATTAATTTTGGATTAAATCTATTTTGGGACATGCCCATAGTTACCTTCCACAAATAGTCCATCTCTCGGAAAATATCAGGAGAATTAATCATTACATTGTCTGTTCCAAGCGTGATGTTACAACCGCATTTTTGCATTAATAATATGTTAGGAATTCCTTCGGCTAACGAAGAGTTTGCACGTGGACAAACAACTATTCCGCGTGTATTTTTTGCTGCTAGCTTCAGATCATTTTTTGTTGCAAAAGTCATATGAATTAGAAATGATGGTTTTAGTAGCATGGCTCTTTGAGTTTCTGATTTGGATGTTAGTTTTTTTGAGACACTAGCACTATCTGTTGTTTCAGCGGCATGAATTGCACGTATTTTTTTTATTTTTGAGTATGACTGAAGATTAGAATTGCTATTTTCATTTGCGCCGCTAATTCCAATTCCATCACAATTTTTCAATAATTTAGTTAATTCTCTAGGAACTTGTTCAGGTAATGGTCGATTTTTCTTAATTTCATTTTTAGTATTGTAATATTCAATTCTACCTAGAATTATACAACGAATAGGTATATCAGATAATGATGATTTTAAGAGTAAAACTCCATCCAAACCTCCTTCTCTAAAGTCTACAAAAGTTGTTATTCCTTTTTTGATCATTGATTTTGCAGAACTTTTTATGTATTTTGATAATAATGGCGTAGGAGTTTCTTTGAGAAGTTTTTGTTTTAAACCAATCATTGGATGAATTTTTGAATCAACATCAGCATCAATTGATAGATCTTTTCCGATTGAATCAGCTATGTGTGTATGTGAGTTTATGAAACCTGGAATTAATAATAAATTTGAACAGTCAACAGATCTTTCTGTTGATGAAATGGTTTTAGAAATTTTTGTGAAATTTTTATTTTTAATTTGTACATTAGTTGATTCTATGAGTTTTAGTTCAGTTCCATATAGTATACTAATATTTTTTAGAATCAATTTAATTCATAGATTTCAGGTTTTTCTTTTCCTGAATCTCTAATCTCTCGTATTATATCAAGTGATTTTGTTGCAAGCTTTACAGCATCTCTAGATGTTTGTGCAGTACCGATTCCACAGTTTAGTTCAATTTGAAATTCATCTTTACTTATTTTGATAAAATCTTTTGCAAAGTTTTTGAATTCAGAATTTGTTACAACCATAAAATTATCTCCACCCATGAAAAATGTAAGTGAATTTTTGGATAGAAAATATTCTGACATTCTTGAATAAATTTTAAACATCAGTGAAGAGGTATCGTAAGGAGACATTGACTGCTTTCGTTTAGATGCCAAATCATCTACATCTAGATGCATAATTGTTACAGAATGCTCTGAATGACCGTTTAACGTTCCAAAAATAGAATATTGTTCATTTAGGAATTTTTGTGATTTTTTTGCTTCATATGCATCTAAATTTGCGTCATATGGATTTTCACCATATCCAATTGACATTGAGAGTTTTACATCAAAAGTGGATTCTAGTTCCTTTTGTATTGCAACATGATCATCAAGTGAAAGACCATTTGTGACTGAGAAATATTCATCAAAGCGATTGAGAAATACAAGACAGTTTTTCTTTGAAAATAATTCCTGAAGCTTGTTGTATAATTTTGATTGTAGCATTTGTAATTCATGTTCACGGTCACTTCCTAAAGTTAGAGTCCAAGGACCATATCCTGTAATTTTCATAATTGTTAGTTGAATCATTTTTCTATTTCCTTAATCTCATTGTATACTTTGAATACAGCATTGACTGCGTTTTCAGAAACGGGTCTAATTCGCGCATATGCTTGTCTTACTTGCATGCCTGGACCTGTAATTCCAAGTGAAACAGGTTTTTGATGTTTGATTGATAATTTAGCAATATTTCTTGCAGTTGAATGAGCAATTACTTCATCATGTTTTGTTTGACCTTTGATTACTGCACCCAAAGTTACTACAGCATCAATATCTTTTCTTTGTAACAATTTATCAATAATTAATGGCATATCAAAAATTCCTGGCACGTTACTTGTATGTATAACATCAACATTGAGTTTTGTTGCAGTTTCTAATGCAACATCATACATACGTGATGTAATCTTTTGATTAAATTCTGCTACCACTATTGCAATTTTCAAAATTAATTCACCTTGGCGAATTCAAGTAATTCTTTACCATCAATGAAAGGAATTGCATTTTCTTTTGCATATTTTTCTGCTTTATCGACTGATAATGCAGAATATGTTTCAGAATCCATCATTTCACAGATAGCAGTAATTGGAGAAAGATTTGCTAATTGAGCCAAGTATACTGACATTTCTGTATGACCAGTTCTAGAAGAAAGAAGACCATTTGATGCAATCAATAATGGAACATGTCCAGGAGTTTTAAAAGTTGAATTAAAATATTTTTTTGGATTTTCATTTTTGTATAATGTGGACATTTCTTTGATAGTTAATGCTCTGTCTCTATCTGTAATTCCAGTATAGGTTTGTTTATGATTAATACTAATTGAAAATGTTGGATGATCACCATATGGTGCAGTACCCATAATCATTTTTTTTGATTCTTCATCAAGTTGATTTGATGAAGATAATATGTTGTGCATATATTTCAGTTGTAATTTTTCTGCAAGTGAATTATCAATTGCAAGACAGAGTAAACCTCCAGCATGTGTTCTCATTCTGACAATATGTTCAGGTGTAACAAACTCTGCTGCAACTACCATATCAATTTCATTTTCACGACCATTAGAATCATGAATCATTACAAACTCACCCTGTTTTAATGACGAAAGTGCAGAATCAAATGTCATATAAAAAAATGAATTTTTAGTCATTATAAAGTTTACTAGATTTATAGTTATTACCAATAAATTGGTAGTTGATATTTATTTTAAGATGTATTTTCCTAGTACATCAGTCTCGATGTTTAGTTTATCATCGATGTTTTTTGTTTTAAAATTAGTAATTTGAATTGTATGAGGAATGAGACAAACAGAACATAAATCATTTTTTACATCAACAACGGTTAGACTTATTCCATCTAAAGCAATTGAACCTTTTTCAACAACATATTTTTTTAGATTTTTTGGAACCTTAAACCAAATTTTTACTTCCTTTGGTTTTTTTTCTATTTTTTTAATTTGTGCTACACCATCAACATGACCTAATACAAAATGTCCTTCTAGTCTTTCACCTATTTTCAAACTTCGTTCAACATTAACAATATTTCCAACCTTAAGATTTCCCAAATCTGTTTTTTTCATTGTTTCATCAATCATTTCAAATGTAGAAATATTTTTTACAATTTTTGTTGCACTAAGACATACACCGTTTAATGCAACACTTTGACCAATTTTCAATCCCTTTGAATCTTTGCCAAGATCAACAGATATCTTGATTGCACTACGATTTTTTGTATTTTGTTCTATTTTCTTAATTTTTCCAGTACTAGTAATTATTCCAGTGAACATATTACATCAATACATTTTCTGTATAAATAATGTTTAGATGATTTCTAGTAACGCTTTAGCCCATTTATAATGAACTTCGTCAATCATTTTTCCATCAACTACAATTGCACCTTTTCCATTCTTTGTTGACTTTTCATATTCTTTGACCACTAAGTTAGACCAAGAGATTTCTGAAGAGTTAGGATGAAAAATTTTATGAGTTATCTTAATCTGATCAGGATGGATAATACTTTTTCCTGAATATCCTAATTCTTTTCCTAGTTTACAATCTTGCTCTAAACCTTTTTCATCCTTAATTTCTTGCCAAATTCCATCTATAGCAGAAACACCTGCTGCAGCTGCTGCAACTGGCACTTTGTATCTAGAATATTTTCCACCAATTGGATTTCCTTTTGTATATTCAATCTGCATGTCGTTCAATAGATCAAATATTCCAAATACTAAAGCATCAATTCTTTTACTTGCTGAAGCAATTTCATAACAATTAATCACACCCAGAGCAGACTCTATAGAAGGAATTAGACGTATTTTTTTTAATTTTCTTTTCTTTTCCAAATTTGAAATGATTTTTTCAATTTTTTTCAATTCTTCTGCTGAATCAACTTTAGGTATGACTATCCCATCCAAGCCTTTCTGTAGAATTTTTTCTAAATCAATAGGAATTTTACCTGACTGTGGAGAATTAGTTCTAACAAAGACAGATGCTTTGAACTCTTTTCGTTCTTTTAATTTTTTTGAGATCAATACTCTAGCATTTTGTTTTTCTTTGTCAGGTACCGAATCTTCTAAATCAAAACAAACAATATCACCAGAAAGTGATTTAGCTTTTTCTAAGAAACGTGGGTTATTTCCTGGTACAAAAATTAGACTACGAAAAAGATTTGTCATTAAATGACTATGCGGCTTCAGGCTTCATTAAGATTTTGCCAAAGAACTTACCATCTAACATTTTTTTGTGAGCCTCTGCTGCTTGCTCAAATGTATAAACTGAGTCAACTGCAGATTTTATTTTTCCTTGACCCATCCAGTATAGACCCTCATCAAGTTCGGCTTTTGTTCCTTGTGTTGAACCTAGGACATTAATTCCTTTGAAAAATATATGTCTAAGATCTATTTGTGCATCATAACCTGTTGTTGCACCACATGAAACTAGAGTTGCACCATACTTGAGCAATGTTAGTTGCTTGTTGAAATGAGTTTGACCAATATGATCAAAGGATAGATCAATTCCTGGTGCTTGACCTTTTCTTTTAGCAATTTCTTTTGAGATTTTAAAAACTTCTTTATTCCAGTCGTCTTTTCTATGGTCTACTGCATGATCAGCCCCTAATTCAAGACATTTGTCAAGTTTGTCAGGACTAGCAGTTGCAATTACGTCACAGTTGTATAATTTAGCAATTTGAATTGCAAAACTTCCAACACCAGAACCACCACCCATGATAAGTACGGTTTGACCTGGAGTGATTTTACCTCTGCCAACTAACATGTGCCATGAAGTTAAAAGTGTCATGGATGCTGCGGCTACATCTTGATATGATACACCTTCTGGAATATGTGAGACATTAACTTCTGGTAAATGAACTTCTTCACTATATGCACCCCATAGTGGGCCAGTTTGGAAACCCCAAACTTGTCTTCGGGTACAATCAAATTCTCTTCCACTTGTGCAAGCACTACAAACTCTGCATGATAAATTAGAATGAGAAACAACTCTATCACCAACTTTGAAACCTTTTACATCTTCTCCAACTGCAATAACATCTCCTGCAACATCAGAACCTGAAACGTGTGGTAATGGAACTGGGACTGGGTTTCCTCTCATTCCCCAAATATCATTATAGTTTAAAGCAGATGCTTTATTTGTAAAAATTACCTCATCTGGTTTTGGTTTTGGTGAATCAATATCTTCAACCTTGAGGATTTTTGCATAATCGTCATCAGGTGCATATTCACGGTATACAACTGCCTTCATGATTTCAACCTGATTTACCCCTAATTATATTTTTTTGAGATCAAATTCTGTTTATTTTAAAATCTTTTTTTGGTTGTTGAACAGATAACAGTATTTGTTTTAATTGAATATCTGTGATTTGACTAGGAGATCTACCTTGACTAGCAAGACCTAACAGATAATTTTCGACCATATTTGCTAGTTCAGGTTTAACCATTTTGACATTATTTAATCTCAATCTAGCTTCAGAACTTAAAATTTGTTTTAGCAACATATCTTTTTGTGCATTAATTTGTTCCTCATTTGCATAATTATCATCAGGTGCGGGTTCACTCATTTTTAACACTAAGAATAAATTTTTAGTTTAGGAGTTGTTTGAATTAATTCGCCTAAAATTTCAGTTGCAAGTTTATCTAACTTTTGCATTCCTTGACGACTAACAACTCTTCCTTTTTTTTCTACTTGTTCTAAATAACCCAATTTTTCTAATCCATGAATTGCATTTCTAATTATTGCACCACTAGCGTCTCTGTGATGACGTGCACCATAGTACATTTTGCGTTTACCATCACCATAAATAGTTCTCAAATCATTAACAGTTAAAGGACCGTGAAGGTATATTTTTCTCATTATTGATGCACATCTACTATACCACCAATCAGGTTGTTGTGGAGGTTTGTCTGTATGTGATCCAGTTTTGACAAAAGATGACCAAACAGGTGCAGGAATCTCTTCATTTTTTAATATCTCAGTAAGTCGTGAGATAAATTCATGCTGTGGTACATCGTAAACTTTAGCCATTGCAAAAAATCTCGATAATCGTCTTATAAATCATTGAGCTATTGCCTAAATTTTGTTATACACTTTTGACGTATTTCCGACATATTTTGCAATGTATTGCTTATCTAAAAAAATAATTTGAATTTAAAAAAACAGTATTTCTTATTGTGCTTTCATTTTTTTCTTTTTTCTTGAATCTTTTTCATTATATGATGATTCTAGTGAATAATCATAATTTGGATATAGATTCTCAAATCTTTGATCCAATGAAGGTTCAGTGTTTTCTGATTTATCGTCTGCCATAAAATTCATCTATTCAATTTTTTGGCTTTATCGAATTAGGATAGTTTGAAATGTAATGAAACAAACACAAATTGTCTATGTTACACCTGCATTTCATATTTTAGTCCTCATACGATTATCAGATTCTGAATCGATATCTTCATCGTCAAAACCATTTTCATCTGTGTGGGAATTACTCACGATAAATGTGTCTGAAAAGTCTAGATTATAAACATGATGAATGATTTATTTTAACTTGTAAATATCAATTTTCATAACTTTGAAAATAAAATGAAAGAGGAATTAATCCTCGAATTAAAAAATTCTACTTCTTTGAAGTTTTTATTTCTTTTTTTTGCCTGTTCCTGATTTCTTTTTAGCTGCCATAGTGAAGCGTTAGAATACTGTGATTTCTATATGGTATATGAAAAAAATTACACCAAACAGATGATGATATTGACATGATTTCTAAATCGGTTTTCATAAATAAAAAATAAATTTTGGATCTATTTACTGTACTGACAAATTGAACGAGATTCTTGTGTCCAGTAGTACTGGACATTCTCCCAATTATCATATAATCATTTTATCTTAACATAAGTGCAGAATGACCGGGAGATAGTGTTGCTTTCCATTTTGTAAGTAATGATTCAATCTGATGTAATCTTTTATGAACATTAGCAGTTTGAGGCCCCATCTGTTTTGCTCTTTATGAGCTGTTTTGTCTCTGTGTTAGGAGTTCTATTGCCACATATGATGTAATTTGATGTTTATAACATAAAGTGGTCTATTGTTGAGAAATAATCTTCCGATATGTGTGGTTACAATACAAACAAGTTATTCGTATAGCCTTTGGTTTTGAACCAAGACGTATTCTTGATGCGATCCCAGGTGGAATAAATTTTTTACATTTTTTACAGAAACTTGAATTAATTTCAAATGACATTTTAATTTTAAATTTTAAGCTAATTTTTTTTGCAATTTCAGCCTGTCTTTGAGCTAACCCAGGATTATTTTTTGCATTTGATAATGCATTGTTAAATAGAATTTCCATACGTTTCATCGCTATCTGTTTTTTCGAGTTTTTCATGGTGTAATGTGTTAGAATTATTTAGAAATAAATGAATAGATGCAGTCAGCGGGATTCGAACCCGCGTCACAGGGTTGGAAACCCCGAATACTAACCAGGCTATACTATGACTGCATAAGAAATGAAAAAAATTTACCTAAATAAAAATGGTTTTTTCGTATTCATAAACAAGTCTGCTTGCTACAAGATGCGCTTCTAAGGAAGAATCGTGTATTGAAAATGATTGTTGAATTATTTTTTGATTTTCTTTGTTAAAATGTCCTTTTTGAAATCCACCTATAAGAATACATGAATTTTCTTTAGTTTCATGAATTAATTTTTCAAAAGTAGTTTTTTTACCTTCAGTTGTAAGTGCAATTACTTCGTTGGGTTTAATTCTCGATATTAATTTTGATAGTGAAGAATCTTCCATTTTCATCAAGATTTCAGTTTCGGATTCAATTTTTTTAGTAAGAAATAATTTTTCCATTAATCCTTGAAATCTGTGATATGATTTTGGTAAACGTGTGTTGTTATTTATTGAAATAATTTTATTATTTACAGTATGAACAAAGACTCTAATTTTATTTTCATAAAATGCAGGTGATGTGCAAATTGATAATAATGTTAGATGTACAATATCTGGCCTTCCACGCTTAATTTCATTTTCCAATCCTTTCATAGCTCCAAAATGCCAAGAATTATCAAGTAATGTGTTTGAAATTGTTTTCTTGAATTTTTTTGAATATGCCAAAACAGATTGATGATTAGACAATTCTTTTGGAATTAGTTCAAGTGATGATTCTACTAAAATTATAGTAAGCATTTCATCATTTAGGAATATTTGTTTTTAATTGTGACCATGAAGGTTTTACATTTTGATTTATATCAATTAGCCCAGAATTACAAACATACTCATCTACTCGTTCAAGACGATATGTGTTAGCAGAAAAACCAGAACCTTCTACGGATTGAATATCTTGAGAAACACAACTTCCTTTTGGTTTATCAAATAAACGAGATAATGTAAAAAATTCTATTTTAGATTCATTTTCTTCAAAAAAGTTTAAACTTGATTTAATGAACTCTGCTTGATCATTATCATTTCCATTCACAAAACCAGATGTACTCCAGCTAATCTCAAAAAATGCTAGTTGATGAGAGGGAAACATTTCAATTGATTGTTTAAGATCATTTATTGCTTCTTGTGGAGTTCTGTTAATGTCACCAACAACATCAGTAGGTTTGTAGGAAAGAGCTATAAAATCACCCATTTCTAATTTAGGAGTTAATTCAAATGTACCGCCAGGTTCCATTCCTTTGTTTAATACGTTCTCAAGTGAAATACTATTTCCTATTTTTACATCAGGGTGGTTTGATTTAATTTCTGAATAAACACCATCAAAAAATTCAACATATGTTGGTATTGAACCGCTTGCTCTTTGAAAATGATAATCGATATCTCCTGCAAATATTACATAGTCTATGTTTTCATATCTAGAAAGAATTGAATCTAACACACGAATTGTTTCATTCTCTAACGTTTGCCCTAATGCTTGATTTCCCATCCATGATGGAAATGGTCCTAATCTATCAGCGTTGATTACTGAAAAGTAAAGAGTTGTTTTAAAATTATATTTTTCATTTAATTTCATCATAATATCAGTAACACGCCAATCAAAATTTCCTTTTTCAGGTTCAAGCTGAGTCCAATATACATACAAATTTGTTCTTCCAGCTCCAGATGTTGATGCAACCTTGTATGCTTCTTCTAGATCATCTATGCTTTTTGGAGGATTAATTGTATTAATGACTAGACTAATTTTTTCATTTTGATATAATGATGGAGTTAGATCAATTGAATCACTTTTTGTGAAGAAATAGGCAGATGAGCCGCCTATTGCAACAACTAAGATTACAATTCCAATGATTTTACTATTCAATGTGTCTTGGATTTAACGTGTCTTCTAATATGTTGTTGTTTTATTATCCAGATGTACAACCACTATATCCACATTCAATACAAAGGTGGCATCCTTCAGTTAAAATAAGTGTGTTTTTACAAGTAGGGCATAATTTTCTTTCAATTTCAGGCTCGGCTACAACACGATTTTCATAAGGAAGTTCCTGTGGAATTGATATTTTGAGTGCTTGATTGATTTGTTTTAGGATGTATGGATTTTTGACATTATTTGCAATGTAATCATGTAGATAATCAGTTGCTGTAACTTGAAAGATTTTTTTAGAGTTTTCGCCTGTCATGTGAAGAACTTGTTTATGTCTTGAACCGTCACGATAAACTGTAATTCCTTTGAGACCTAATTCATGTGCTAAGAGATATGCTGCTTTAACATCTTCTGCAGATACATCATTTGGCATATTGATTGTCTTTGCAATTGCATTTCCAATCCAGTCTTGCCATACTGCTTGAGCCATTAAATGATCAGTCCAGTGAATATCCATGGCGGTAACAAAGATATTTTGAATCCATTCTGGAATTTCATCAATTCCTTTAACTGAACCATAGTTATCAGCAACTTTAGATAATAATTCCTCACTGTAAATGCCGTTTTCTCTTAGAACATCTTCAAATATTTTATTTGTGTAAAAGAATCTTCCAACTGTAACACGTTTTTCAAATACAAGAGCAAATGTTGGCTCCATTCCATTTGAACAATCTGCTAGCATTGACAATGTTCCGGTTGGTGCAACAGTTGTTGTAAGAACATGTCTAACTCCATGCTTTTGAATTTTTGCAATTAAAGCATCCCAATCATAATAATGTCGTTGTTTTGGTTTTTCATAATATCCTGCAATTGGAATTTTACCTTCAGGATATTCAGTCTTTGGACAAAGTGGAAATGCTCCACGAGATTGTGCTAAAGCAACACTTTCTTCCATTGAATAATATGATAATGCTTCCGATAGTTTGCCCATAAACTCGTAACCTTCTTTTGAGTTGTATGGAAGTCTTAATTTGTATAATAAATCTGCAACACCCATTACACCAAGACCAATTCTTCGTGATTCTTTAGATGCAACATTAATCTCTGGAACCGGATAATGATTCACATCAATTACGTTATCTAGGAAACGAGTTGTCTTTCTAATAATTTCTTCATATTTTTGCCAATCAAATTCGTATTGACCATCTACAGTTCTTTTTGTGAGATTTGCTAAGTTAATGGATCCTAAATTACAAGATTCATAAGGATACAAACTTTGTTCGCCACATGGATTTGTTGCACGAAGTGGTCCACCACGTGCTTTTGCAAATACATTATACTTGTTAATTAAATCAAAGAAGATTAAACCAGGTTCTGCACTTTTCCATGCAGATGTTGCAATAAGATCAATTAGATGATGTGAATTAATTTCGCGTACTGGACTACCATCTCTAGTGCTTCGTAGTGTATATGCACCATCATCACTATCTACAAGTGCACTCCAAAAGTCACCCCAAATTCCAACACTGACATTAAAGTTCTCTAGAACGCCAGGCTCTGTTTTGTTAGTAATGAATTTCTCAATATCTGGATGAGATACATCCATAATTCCCATGTTTGCACCTCTTCTCTTTCCTCCTTGTTTAATGACATCAGTTACAGTATTGATAATATTCATAAACGATACAGGTCCAGAAGCAACTCCAGATGTTGATGCAACAATATCACCCTCCTCTCTTAATTCTGAATAGTTTATTCCAACACCACCACCTGATTTGAAAATTAATGCTGCATCAGAAGTTGTTTTCATAATTTTACCCATGTCATCAGGCATTCCCAATACAAAGCATGCTGACAATTGTCCAAGACGTCCACCAGCATTCATCATAGTAGGTGAGTTTGGTAAGAAAATTTGGTTAACCATTAGATCAAAGTATTCTTTAATTCTTACACCGTAATCAGTAAATTCTTTTGCTGCAAGTTTTGTTAATAGATCTTTAAAGCTAATCTTTGCTTGTCCGTTTTGTGCAATATCGACATAGGCATTTACTAAACCTCTAAAATGATATTGATTAAGATAATATTCATCAATCTTAAATTTGTAGTTGAATTGATCTAACTTTGTAAGATATTCTTTTGCCTCTTCAACATT
The DNA here is from genome assembly GCA_001510295.1 of Thaumarchaeota archaeon casp-thauma4. Taxonomy (GTDB): domain Archaea; phylum Thermoproteota; class Nitrososphaeria; order Nitrososphaerales; family Nitrosopumilaceae; genus Nitrosopelagicus. The sequence goes on from LFEZ01000006.1 coordinate 18,493, forward strand.
TTGTGGTGTATTTCCTGTTGGATTAAATATTGACGAGTCATGTAAAAGATCACCAATTGCGATTAAAATTGCAACTCTTTCAAATAATTGAGTTGGACTTTCAGTAATCTCATTTTTATTATTTCTGAATAGATATCTAGATGCCAATACTCTAAGACAGTTAAGATCAAAATCTTTTGAAACAGAATCGAGAACTTTGGTGTTAAGAACCTTCATCTTCTCATCACGAATCTTGCGTCTTTCATGTCTGTACAAGATGTATGATTTTGCGATTTCACTGTAGCCTTGCTCTATCAAAGTAGATTCCACCATATCCTGAATATCTTCTACGCTAGGTGGGTTTTCAGTACCAAATCCTTGAGATGATAATTTATTTAAAACTCCATTTGTCAAGTTTTGGGCAAGATTACGATCGCCTTCACTTGTTGCAAGTAATGCTTTATAGATCGCATTTGTAATTTTATCCTGATCAAACCTTGTTGTGCCTCCGTTTCTCTTTCGGATTTCCGCAAAAGATGACTCTATCTGTGAATTTTCAACCAATTATAATCCCCAAGATTGATGTTAAATTGATTAGCTAAAAAACGCTTTGGCAATTATTATTCTAACAATGGGTAAATTAATTTCACAACAGTACGAAAAACTTCGTTTTGGTAATTTTCATGGTGCAAACAGCAAAAAAAAGATTTGAACAGTAGATTATAAAATGATCGAGACGAATTTCGTTTTAAAATTAGTATAATGACAAAAACTAAAATAAAATTAAAAAGTTTTTGTGTCTAGAAAATTTAGATTATTTTATTTTATTGGCTTGAATGACGGAATTAGTAAAGAGGCTTTCTCAATTGCCTTTTTGATATCAGATTCTTTTGCTTTTGAATCAAATGACAGTTTGACAAGTACACCGCCATCCATTATTTTTGAGATTTTGTTATAATCCAATATAAGCTCACTTTTAGCAGTTAGTTTATCAAGTTCTGTAGAGTTTAATTCTAATCCTTGTGAATAATGAACGCTGTTATCTAAAACATCCATGATAGGATTTTTACCATATTTCTCACCGTCAAGTGTAACAAATCTTTTTAGATCATCACTGTCAACCATAGAAATAGAGACATCAACTCCCATTTCTTGACCTTTTTTATGAGCAATATCAACTGCGGTTTCCAAAACTTTGTTTAAAATTTCTTTTCCCTCTTTATCTTCTTTATGTCCAAGTATTTTGTGTACCGCTTCTTTTAGTCCAACAAAATTTAGAATTAGAGATGTATTATTTTTTTGCATGAACTGTGTTTTTTCGGCTAAAATTGGATTTACACCACGTCTGATTAGATCCGATACATCTTTTTTACGAGTTGCCATTGCAGCTATTGCAGGTTTCATTAATAATACAAGTCTAGCTCTAAAGTAAGTTTCATCTTTACTTGATTCTAGTGCCAAACGCGGAAGGTTAATTGTTAATGATCCTAGTTTAATTGATGGTTCAGGAGTTTTGTTAGAATTTTTAATTGCATTAGTTGAGCACATGCCTTTTGAGAATGTTATATTTCCACCAAGTGATACAGTTTGTGCAAGTATTTGTGAATGATCTATAACTTTTCCTTTTTCATAATCAATAACTAAACCAATTTTTGGTGAAGGAGTTGATTTAACAAAAGTATTGTATGCTGAAAAAATTGTATTTATTAATTTTTTATCACCTAAAAGTGGTATCCTAAAAGATAAGACTGCAGGAGATTTATCTAAACTAGTGGATGTAGATGACATTGTAAAAACATCAACAAGCATTTTTTCAATATCATCTGTACCCTTTGAGAATTTTGCTAGTACTGTAGTTAGATCATCAAGTACTATTTCTTGTGATGATTCTTTTGATACTAAATTAAATATCATTGGTAGTAATGTTCTCAGATCATCAAGTGTTTTTGGTGAAGAAACTCGTGTAACATTAGGACATTTACCTTTGAGATCAATTCCATAGTCAATTAGTTCTTTAAGATTTAGAAAGATAGTATCAGGAATTAGTGACCATAAACCAAGATTTGAGATGTGTAATTCTCCAGATAAATGAGAATCAGCTACATCTTTTGGTAGCGTATTTGTGAGTAAATATTCAGCCAGAGTGTTTTTTCCACTAGTGAAAAGTATGTCTTCAACACCATTTCGAATGTTTTCAACATTCGTGAACATTTCTTGAATCTCAAATACAGGCATTCCAAGTCTTGCCAGTTTATTTCGATAGTCTTCATGACCATGCTCTAATAATACATTATTTACCATTTCACGGATTAGTGAACCGGTAAGATATGTAGTTTGGAATTTGTATATTCTATTTTCTACTTCTTCAGTAACTTTTTGTGCTAATTCAAGTGGAAGACTTCCCTCTCGAACCAATGATTGGATAATTTTTTCAGAATTGAATTCTTCAATTGAATCGTGGGATGTACGAACATACATTTTTCCACTTTCTATGATAGAACGTTCTTCGATTTGTCTCGCTAGACTGAGAACTAACTTTCCTAGATTTGTTATAGTATAACGTCTTTCAGACTTGTTTAATGCAACAAGAGATTGTCTCAAAAGTTTTCTTAGATGATAAGCAAATTTTCCACTTTCTTTTTTTGATTTAAAGCCTGCTAGGGATTTTAGCTCAGAATAGGTCAAAGGACCTTTAGAGTTTAAAATTCTTAAAATATCGATTCTATTTGGGCTAGCCATAACAGAGAAGATCATTCTAACACGTTTTGATGTAGATTGCAAACGACCTTCTCCTGGAGAATCATCATCTAGATCTAGATCTAGATCGTCATCATCGACATCGACATCTACATCCATGTCTAATTCTTCTTCAAAATCTGCGCCCTGCTTCCCCATTGAAATTATATTGAAAAAATTAGCTATTAAGGTTTGTCGTCACTAGAACTTGGATAAAAAAGATTATTTCTCTTCAACATCTAGAGAAAAATCTGACGTCGACAGAGTTTGATGGCATGATGGACACTTGTTATTGTAATGTTTTAAAATATCCTTGACAGACTTAAGCATTTTCATTGTAGCGATTTTTTCTCCACATTTTCCACAAACAACATCTACTGACATGATAGATCAAGTTTTATATGACAATTAAAAATTTTGAAAATTTTTTTTAATAAATTCAATAAAAATGATTTACCGTTTTTCTAAGACGATTCCACGTTCGTCAAATCCTGCAATTTTGACAGAAGTTCCAATTGGCAAATCTTCAGGAGAGGGTATTTTGCCCAAAAAACCAGACACTCTAATGCCAGAATCATCTAATTCCATTACAACCCAAGCATATGGAGTCAATTTTTCAAATCCTGCAGGCGGAACGGTCATTATTGTATATGTGATAACCTTTCCAGTCCCTTTTAGGATAGAATTTTCAAATCCTTTATTCCCACATTTTTTACAATAGTAAACAGTTGCCAGATGCAATTCGCCACATTTAGTACATTTTCTAGCTAAAACATTACCAGCCTTTGCTGCTTCTATGAATTCAGGTTTTGCAGACAATTTACACACTTTGAAACACATGAACTGCACAACTTGCTCCAGTTGCACCAAAGTTTTGTGTCAATCCAATTTTTGCGTCGTTAACAGTTCTTTGACCAGATTTTCCTGTTAGTTGCTCAAATACTTCAACAACTTGACCAACACCAGTTGCTCCAATTGGATGTCCTTTTGATTTTAAACCACCAGATGGATTAATAGAAATTGAACCATTTAATTTAGTCTCACCATTTCTTGCAGCTGTTGCACCAGTTCCTTTTTCAAAAAAGCCCAAGTCTTCAGTATCAACTACCTCTGCAACAGTAAAACAATCATGAACTTCAGCAAAGTCAACATCTTTTGCAGTGATTCCAGCCATCTTGTATGCTGCTGCTGCTGCAATCTTTGTACTTGGAATAGTTGTTAATTGTTCACGTCCTTGTAATGCTGCAGGAGAACCTCCACGACCAGAACCAATTACTTTAACATAGTCTTTTGAATGATCCTTAGCAAATTTTTCATTACACAAGATAACAGAACTTGCTCCATCAGAGAATGGACAACAGTCATATAATTTTAAAGGACTTGCAACTACTGCAGAGTTCATTACATCATCAATACTAATTTTTTTTCTCAAGTGTGCTTTAGGATTTAATAAACCATTTTCATGATTTTTTACTGCAACACTTGCAAGATCTTCTTCAGTTGCATTAAATTCATGTAGATATGCACGTGCCATTGATGCAAACAAACCAGGAAATGATGCACCTGCTTGACCTTCATAAAAGAAATCAGAACAATAAGAAAAGTAAGTAGTAGTCCAATCAGTACCGGTGTGTGTAACTTTTTCAGTACCGGTAACTAGTACAGCATCATAAAATCCTGCTGCAACATTTGCAAATGCTTCCCTAAAAGAAACAGAACCACTTCCACATGCAGATTCAATTGATAATGATGGACATTCAGAAATTCCTAAATTACTCATGATTACAGGACCCAAGTGAACCTGTTTGTCTGCTACACCAAATACATTTGAAATGTAACCGGCTTGAATTTCTTTAGGTTCAATTCCAGCACTTTCAATTGCACCAACAGATGCTTGAAGAGTAATATCAGAGAGACTATCGTCGAGTTTACCATATTTTGTGCTACCTCCACCTAAAACACAAACGCTTTCTCTTTCCACGAAAAATTGCTGACCTAGTCCCTATAAAAATTGATCAAGTAATTTGATAAACTTAAACCAATACCAAATGGTGTGAGAAAAAAGAACCAAATTTCTATTGTAAAATCAGAAAAACGAAATGTAACAAATACAAGTAAAAAAATTATAGAAAATTTTAAGATAGAAATTGATCAATACTATGATGAAAACGGATTTGTTTCATTTTCTGCAAAGAGTAAAAAATATACAATTTTAGGAACAAATTCACCAAAAGAAGGTATTTGTGAATGTCCAGAGTGTCATACAGGGCAGTTATCAGTAATCAAATCAAATGCAACAAAAAAACGATTCATTGGATGTACAAATTATCAAAATGGATGTAAAGCATCAGCACCTCTTTTACAAAAAGCAATGCTAAAGGTTCTAAAAGCTAAATGTACAGAGTGTCAATGGCCAACTGTAATTTTCAGATATACAAGAAAACAAGAATGGAAAAGACAGTGCGTAAATATGAAATGTAAAACTAGATCTTAAAATCAGAGTAAATGTCGGTTCGTCTATTTTTTAAGAGTGGAAGTTTCTTTCTAGTCTCATGAACTTTATCTAAAGAGATGTTAACATAGCCAATTCCTTGTCTCTTTTTCATATCAAGTAAAATACGACCATAAGGATCAACTGCTAAACTTCGTCCAGAATAAACATGACCTAAATGATCAGGTGCTATAACGTAACAGCCATTTTCAATTGCACGTGATTTGTTTAATGTTAACCAATGTTCTTCTTTCATTGGACCGTTCACCCATGCAGATGGTACAACTAGAATTTCTGTACCAGATGATGCTAATGTTCTTGACATTTCAGGGAATCGTAAATCATAACAAATTAGCATTCCAATTTTTCCAACAGAGGTTTTTGTTGGAAGTGGAATTTCTGTACCAGATTCCATTTTATTAGATTCTTTGAAACCTAAAGCGTCGTAAAGATGAATTTTTCTGTATTTTCCAGTTACGACTCCTTTTTTGTTTATGATAAATGAAGTGTCATATACACGATCTTTTTTTCTGCTCTTCTCATACATTGTACCTACTAAACCAATTGAGTTATCCTTTGCAGATTCTGCGATAGCAGATACAAATTCTCCATTGATAGTTTCCGCTTCCTGTGCAACTTGTCTTGCTGATTGCTTTGGGGTAGTGTAAAACATCATGTATTCAGGAAAGGTACACATGTCAGCACCATTTTTTGCTGCTTGTTTGATGTAATCTAAAATTTTTGTGAGATTTTTTTCTTTCTCAGTTGATGCTTTGAATTGAACTAGAGCAATTTTTGACATGATATATAGAAAAAATATCAAAATAAAAAGATACCATGCGTTGAAACAACGAAAATTCATGATGCTTTGTCAATAAAATACAAATTAACTAAGGTTTTTTTATATTGAAAAGATTTACTAAATTGCCCAGCAATGAAGAATAATAGAGCATTGATTGATATACAAAATGATTCACTGTTTCACGATCTGAGCTAGGCAAAAAACTAAAATTTAAAGTCTAGTTGTGACAATGCTAAACAAAACATTATTTCTTTGTACTATAAAATTGACTAGCAAAGCTCAAAATAGTATTTTATCTTAATTTGATTATCTCTTGATCTCAATAAAGAAAAAATGAATGTTCTTCATAATGCCAGCAAGCATTGCAGCTGAAGGCATACATATTGCAATACCGTTGTTTGTGCTATTTCTTGGTGGAAATGTTGCAGACGTGGGAATCGTAATAGCAGTACATTATGGATTTTCTTCATTGGGTGCTATCTTTTGGGGGAAAATAATTGATAGATATAACATAAAAAAAGGAATACTGATTGTCTGTTTTTCAGCAATATCCATATCTAGTTTGGCAATGTTTTTTGTGTCAGAAATTAGTATGGTCTTTATTCTTTCAGCAATTATGGGGTTTTTCATAATTGGAAAAAACCCAGTTACACATCTTTTAGTGATGGAATCAGTTTCAAACAACCAATGGGGTGTTTTGTTTTCAAGAATTTCAATCATTTCAAGTTTTGGCAGTCTCATAGCATTTTTGGTGGGAGCGACATGGGAATCATTTTTTGATCTAAGACCGTATTTTATTTTCTGTGCAATAGTAAGCACCGTTGCTGTAATACTAAGTATGACAGTGGAAAGAAAAAATTTGATTGAAAGAGAGACGCTGGTTCATTCAATTCATGGTCTAAAACACATTTTCAGCTATAACAGATATCACTTTCAAATCATATACCCAAAAGTTCCAAAAATTCATGACTTTAAACACATCATTTCAGTTTTCAAAGGAAAAATCACACATGAGATTGGAATCTTATTGTTTTCAAATTTTTTATTTTATTATGGAAGTAATACGTACTTTACTGCATTCATTCCATTTTTAAAAAAATATGAGTTTACAGATTCCCAGGTTTTTCTAGTATACATGGTCCAATCAATAACATTGCTTGTGATTTTCTTTTTGGTTCCTAAATTGATAGCAAAAATTTCAGAAGAACGAGCCATACAATTAGCTTACATACCAAGAATATTTGGAATTGTAATTGCTGCTACTCTAATCCCCCAGATGGTTGGGATAGAACCATTTCTTGCTGCAGTAATGTCATCATGTATAATGGTAAGTGCATTTTCGATATACAGTACTGCAAATTCATTAATCTTATTCAAAGCCATTCCAAGAGGATTTGAAGGAACATATTTAGGAGTTCATAGCTTCATGATTGGAATAGGAATATTTTTTGGCTCTTTGACCGCAGGATTCGTTTCTAATGCAACGAATTATTCAGTTTCTTTTGGAGTTGCAGCAGTATTGATAATACTAGCATTAGTAATGTTTAGAGTTTATTTGAAATATCAACTATCACATAGGGTTATTTGATAAATACTGTATCAATTTGTTATGTTGTTTAGGCTTGTAGAATTGTTTTTAAAATGAATAAAATTCCTCCTCTCTCAAAAGAAGCAATCAAAGAAAAAAAAGAAAGTTTAGAGTTGATCTCCTGCAAGAAACCAGTTCTCTTTTGGGTTTTCGTCAAAAACTATAATCACATGTTCTTTCTTTGTTTTTAGAATTTCAACTGCAGATTCAGTGACAGCCTTTGCAAATGCCTGTTTTTGTTCTTCAGAACGTCCAGGGTATAGTGATACGTGTACGTACGGCATAACTTGTGAAAGTAAACATGATAATTTAATTGATTGAATTAACTCCAGTCATCTCAATACCCATACCTAGAACCATAAGTCTCAGACCGGTTAGTTTTCTTATAGAAATATCCGACACCTAATCCCAAAAAGAATCCACCAATGTGTGCTAGAAATGCAACACCGCCACCTGCAACACCAAAGCCACCTATGAAAAATGGTAACAAATTTTGAAAGATTAACCAAAATGGTAAGAAAAATTTTGCAGGAATGTGTATCATGCGCCAGAAAAATCCTAACATTAAAAACGTCATGATCTTAGCTCGTGGGAACATTACCAAATATGCACCCAAAAGTCCAGCAATTGCACCAGATGCACCAACAGCAGGAATTCCACTACCTGCATCACCATAAATGTGAATCAGTCCTGCACCGACTCCCCACATTAAATAAATTCCAATATACTTTACTTTACCAAACTTTAATTCAATGTTATCACCGAAGATCCACAAAAACAACATGTTTCCTCCAAGATGCATTATACCTCCATGCATGAATGTCGAGGTAATCAAAGTCAGTTCAGGAACTGCAGGACAATTAATAATTTCAGCACCAGTGTCAATTCCATTAATCTGACCTGTGACACATCCAGGAACTGCACCCCAAGTCAAAAACATGTTCATTGCTTCAAGATTTGAAAACTCGATGAATTGACCAGTAATTGAAACTTCAATTCCAAATACTATAACATTGATAATAATTAGTGCAATTGTTAGTTTTGGTTTAAATCCGGGTGGGTGTGGATTTTCATCTCTTAATGGAATCATGAATCAATCAAAGTTTGTTTGGTTTGTATAAGAATTTTCAGGTATAGAACTAAATTGAGATAATTCCTTGTTTAACTAAGAATTGAATTCCAGATGCAAATGTGTTATCATCAATTTGTCCATTTGACCACCATTTTGCATTGTTTTTAACCCAAGGAGGAATGGTTGCATTATCGTTTTGTGCACCACTTGCAGTAATTGGTACAGAGATAATTCCTTGTTTTATCATAAACTCAAGTCCAGATGCAAATGTGTTATCATCAATTTGTCCATTTGACCACCATTTTGCATTGTTTTTAACCCAAGGAGGAATGTTTACAGATTTTTGTACAGATGGAGTTGGTGTAAATGAACTACTAGTAGATACACCTACCTCAAACATTTGTGATGCTTGGAAGAATTCATCATAGTTAGATAATCCTTGACCAGTTAGTACCAAATTCAAAGTGTACATTCCATCATCAGGTATGGTTATCAAATGTGTGGCAATTCCTTCTAATGATTTTGTACCTAGAAATAGTTCAGGAGTATCACCTGTCATCAAATTGAATTGACGACCTTGTGGATCAACTAAACCAAATGCATAGATTACATCTTTTACTAAACCGCCATTATTATCAAAGAAAGAAAATTCAAATGGAATTTTATCACCAGCGCCATATTTAGAGTCCCATGAAATTATTGCTCTATATCCATTATCAAATGACATGTCAAATGAATTTTTTTCAGTTTTTCCTTGAGGAATTAATTCAAAGTTCATTGTTTTAGAAGATTGATGAGATGTGCCTAAAATTTCATTAATTCTTTGTAGTTCAGTTCCAGTTACTAAAAAGTGAATAATGTTTTCAGTCTCGGAGGAATATGGATCCATAACTAGAACCCTTTGATCAACTTCAACACCGTCTACATAACCCTTGAATGATTTTTCAGGGTTGTATGGTTCAAATGATTTTGGAACACGAATTTCTTCATGAACCATTTGAACTAATTCAATGTACTTAGGTGTCCAATCAAAAGACATATCAAATGATATTGCATTGTTGCTTTGATTAAATGAAAAATTATCTACATCGTCATAATAGGTTTTAACATTTACAGGAATTTCTGCTGCTGCAGTTTTAATAAAGAAACTTTGGTCTTGAGCAACACTGACAAATGTATCAAAGTTTAATGGTTTTGCTACTAGAGATCGTGGACTAGTAGCACCCTCAATTGAAACTTTGACATTATATAATCCACCTTTTTCAAAGATTGGACCATCAATAAGTGGTCTACTATCACCTCTTGCAAAAAATCCACCAGCCACTCCATGTACTTCGCCATAATATTTGGTACATTTCCAAGGCTTTGCTTCATAACAATCACCTTTTGGTCTAACTTCAACATTTAGTGTACCATCTTCATCATAGAAATAATTTCTAGCTAAAAGATCACCACTTCGCCAAACTTCAACACGATAGGTAACTTGTTCCAAGTTTTTATCAGTTAAAGTATCAAAGAAACGAATTGAAATATTTGCTGAATCAACTTCACCTGCAGTCAGGTCAGCAGGATCTAATTTAGTAAAAACTGTAACTTTCATATCATCAAAACTTACTGGAGGAGCCATGTCACCACCTAAACCATGACCAAAAGCATCTTCACTTAGAAATGGTAAAGTTACAAAGACAGTTGCAATGAGTAAGAAACTTTTGTAGTACAATTGCCATTTTTTATCTTAAATCACCTATTAATGATTCGATGAATTTTGATGATTATTACGAGATCATTTTTATTATATTCAGATAAATTTTCACTATGAAGTATCTTTTAGGATTAATGTTACTTCCTTTGTTGTTAACACCTGCACTTGCTGAAAGCACAGAAGATTATGACCAAGTTTTACCATCAGAGAATGGAACATTAAACATTGGATTATCAGTAGTTCCTCAAGCAGAAGCTAACTCTGTTTCAAAATTACACATTGGATGGATTAAACCTGGATTTAACAAGATTCAAGAACATATTGATTACAAAATTACAGTTATCAAAGATGGTCAAAACATTTTTGGGCCAATTCCTCTCACACACACATCTATAGGAGCTGTAAAAATTCCTGTAGAATTTACATCAAATGGAGAACATCAAATTAAAGTCGAGATGGAGGGAATTTTGTTTCAACCAATTCCACTAGAAACAACATACTTTACAATTAATGTCGGAGGAGAAAAAATTCAAAATGAAAATAATAATGAAGAAGG
>LFEZ01000007.1 GCA_001510295.1 Thaumarchaeota archaeon casp-thauma4
TCAACGGTAGAAATCAATTTTCGTAAATCTCCTTCATTTGAAAAACAAAATACAAGTTGATTTTTCTTTTCATTAATTGTCAAACTCAATCCTTTAGGAAAATCCACATTATCTGGTTCTAACGCCTTTTCAATAACTTTGGCTTTTTCTTTAGAAATATTATTTATTACTATTTCTATTTGGCATTTTGGTAACATTGCTTTCAAGATACTCTAAAAATCCATCTAATTTGTCTCTAGTTATTTTTGCTCCTGCAGCAGCTTCATGACCGCCACCTATTCCGTTAAATTGCTCTGCGCCTCCTCTCATAAGTTGACTTAGGTTTATAGAATTTTTACAACTTGCAGATTTACGTGATGAAAATTTGATTGTACCCTCTGAACCGTCTGTTCTCAAAATTACTATTTTTCCTGAATTTTTTGGAGATCCTGCAATTAATGATGAAATGGTACCTGTCATTGTCTCTGGAACTAATCCTTCTGCATTTACCATCACACAATCTTCCATATTGTTTGTTCTCCATCTTTCATTTGACAAGACATTCATGTAATTTCTAATCATGCTTCTATATTCTGACAAAATCTTCTCACCTTCTTGTAACATTGTATTTCTATCTCCCATACAGATTGCAATACCAACTCCTGATTTGTTGATGCGACCACAGGAATTTAACATAGTAGAGAATTCCCTTCCATCTCTCAGAAAACTCCTTTTTTCTTCACTTGGGAATGTGTATGTGTATCCAATCAATTCTTCCATAATTTGAGTTGCATTTTCACCTTGTACAAATTTAGTTATTGATTCAATAATGATCTGTTTTTCATCTTGTGTTAAATCTGCTGGAACTCTCCATCTTGCTCCATCCTTAAGCTGAATTTTTGCATTTGTTAACATTGCAATACATGCATCTCTATTCCATGTCAATCCTTCAATAAATGGTTGGGAAGTAAATGCAATTGCATCTGGAAGTGGTCTTGTTTCTCTACCTACTAATAGCAAATCTAAATCAATATTTACCAATCCCAATTTTTTTGCGGTTTCCACAATCTCTAAATTTTTTCCAGTGAACGCTTTTCTCGCGCCTTGATCTTGTCTGTCTCCTAATGCTGACACTACTGCAACTCTTGACAAATCTTCATTTTTACTGTTTAGTGCATTTGATGCTAGATATGCCATTCCTCCGGCACAAATTTCAATTCCCCCATCCATTCCAAACTTCCATGCGTTTATCACACGTTCATTATCTTTTTCATCTTCTGAAATTTCATGATGATCTAACACGAGCCAATTATCTGATAATTTCTCATCTAGTATTTTTCCAAAACCTCCTCCTAGGTCTGTAATTACGTGTAAATCTCTAGTTTCTTTTTGCATTTTATTGACTAGATTCTCACTAAATTCATTAGTTGTTCTAACTGTGCATTTTGCTCCATGTCTGATTAGTGCTTTTGAAATTATCGAGCCTGATGTTATTCCATCACAATCTATGTGAGTTGTAACAAGAATGTTCTTTTTAGCTTTAATTGTATCTGAAATACGATCTGAAAAATTAGATAATGATTCTTCTAAAACTTTCCCCATTACTCTAGCTGTGCTACTACAGACTTATATTTCCATTTTTGATCTATCTCGCCTGTTTTTTTATAGTGAACTGATAGTCTGTGAACTTTAGCTTCTACCAGTTCTAATGCTCTTGTATTTCTATTATCTTTTCTATTTCCTTTAAGATGGTTTTGGAGGTTAACTGCCTTCATCACAATGTTGTTCAAATCTTCTGGAATTTCTGAATTCAATTTGTTTTCTATTAGAACTTCTTTAATTCCCTTGTTAATGATTGGCTTTACCAATGGAATTGCATGTTGGTCTCTTAGTTTCATTCCAATTTGACTGGTAGTCATACCTTCTTTTGCATATTTGATAATTAGTGCTTCAATCTCCTCATTATTTTGTTTGACCCATTTTGGTTTCTTTGGATCGACAGGTCTGATGGAATGTGACTTTCCATGATTGTGAGTGTGTAATCTTCCCATTTCCTTGCCTAAATTACGTACGAAATTAAATGTATCTGGCTAAATTATTGAAAAAAGTTAAATAATAACGATAGTCAGAAATTGCAGATACAAATGAATAAATCAATAGTATTAGGCGCACTTCTAGCAGGTGTTTTCTCAATGGGAGCTGCTCCGGCATTTGCTCAATACATGGGCAGTGGTGGAAGTGGTAGTCAAGACGGTGGACATCCATCAATGTCTTTAGAGGATACTTTAGAACTCGCAAAGAGAAAAGTTGATTATGCAGCAAACAATCCAGGCGCAGGTTCCGGTACTCCATACATGGATGCTGGTGGTGTTATGGGTGCATCTGCTATTGCAGCCGCAATCTTTGGTGGTATTGCTGGTGCCTTCTTCATTAGAGGAAGAACCGGAAAATATGCCAAACCAGGAACAGGATAATCTCCTTCCTTCTTATTTTATTGCTAAAACATAGCATTGGTTGATCTCGGCTTATCATAATCATAAAAAATCTTTATATCGACCTCTGAATTCAAAACATTGATGATTCCTGTATTCGGAACAATCTTGAGTATATTGTCTAGTCTGACCGGACAACTCGGTCCTAACTATGACCCACTATTCTTCGATGTTATGGTATACATCTTTGGAACAATCATGTTCACAATATTCCTACTCGCACTAATTGCGTACTGGGTACGTATTCACGGATGGGGATACAAAGATAATCGTGAAAGATGGGTCGATGAACTTGACAAACACTTTGAGAATGAGGGCATCGGTTTAATTCCTGATAACGGAAAATACTGGTAATTTCAATCTCTTTCTTTTCTATTTTATTCATCTTTAGTGTAAACTTGGTTGAAAATTTTTTTAGGTATTTTTCTAGTTAAAACTCTGATGTTATGTTAACTTGATTTTTCTAAAGATCTGGAGGCATGAAGTCTGCATCTTTTGATGTATCATAGTCTTTTGAAGTAAATTCTGCTCTGTATGTATTTCCGTCAACTAGTAACTCATTGATGAAATGAGGTGATTCTTTACCGTTGACTATGATCTTTGATTTACTCTGTTCCATATCTCTCATAGGAAACTCCCATGACCATAGGAAATGACCTATCTCAAATGGGTATTCTTCAGTCCATGCTGCATAGATAGTTCCATCATCTGTTAGGGTGTAAAGCGATCTTTGACAGCCATCTTCGAATCCAATATTTGCAGGAATCTCTACTCTCTGTTTATCAATATACAATTCAAATTTGGCTGAAATTACATATAGTGTATCTCTATTATTTATGCAAACTTTGAGAGGATCATTTTGACTTATCTGACCCTGGATTAGGCTACTTCCTACTCCTACTGAAATTGCAATTATTGCAGTAATTGCTAAAAATTTCAAAGTCTTTTTTCGCTTTGTTGGGTCTCCCATTCCTGGCCAAATCATAGCAAAACTGAATTGGTTTGGAATAAAGTCTTTTCTAAATTTCTGCTAAATCATCGATTATCTCTAAAGTATCGAATTGATCTTGATGGTCTGCTATGAAAAATGTTATTGGCGTAGAGTCAACTTCGACCCATTCTGATTCTCCTTCAAATGGTAGAAGATCTTCAACTGCTAGATTATTTGGACCTGAAAATCTAACTAGAACTTTTTGCTTCTTTTTTAATTTGAATGGAAGTTTGAGAACTTTACCTCTTCTTTCATCTTGTATGTTAATCGTATAAACATCCCCTCGAAATTCAACTTTACCTTTAAAGTAACTTTCATGAATGTTTAGATGATCAATTTTGAATACATATGTCATAATCTGTTTAGTCTTTTTGAAGATAAAAGTTAATTGTAATTTTTAATCATGAATAAATGTTAATCTATACTTAATTATTTATAAAAAAGTTAAGTATATGAAATTCTGTGTATGAACTTAGATTAGTAATTCAATAAAAGAGAAAAAGAGTGAGTTTAGATTACTTGCCAAGGACGTGTTGCAAATGTGATTACATAACCAACTGCAATGATAATTGATTGATATGCGATGTTGGTGTATGGAATTGGTTTCATAATAGGATCCCCTTCTACAACTACTGTTTGTCCTGGTCCAAGTCCAGGTCCGACGTGCTCAATGTTCAATTGAGTGTGGACGTGATAAACTCCTGGTTCAAGAGCACGAGCTGAGATTTCATAATCTACAACCTCATTACCTGGAATGTCAAAGACATTACCTGGTGGATCTCTTGCTAGAATCTCCCATCTGTTACCTGCGTTAGTTGACTCTGAAAATATTGATGACCATGCACGCATGTCTGTATCAATCAAACTTACGAATACACCGCTCAAAGTCAAAACTTCACCGGTTTGGAGGGATTGTCTGTTGAATGTCTCATCCTCAATTCGAATGAAACGACTTTGCAATTGTGCTTGTACACCGTGTCCTTCAGCAGTTTGAATCATTGTTGCTACATTAGGTCCAAAGACTCCTACTACGAAAACGGCTGCAAGTGCAAATGCCATAACTTTTCTATTTACCATTGTTATCCCTTAATTGTAAACGACAGAAATGAGGGATTTAAGTTTTAGTACGGTGATCGATCCACGTTATTTCACTCATAAACTAGTTCAATGTTAATCATTAATGTTAATCATTGAACTTGTGAAAAAAAACAATAGAAAAATCACATTTTATCACATAAATCATATAAAATTTATAAAATTAAAAGATCAAAAAACAATTTTTTCCAAAAAAAATGTTCAAACATGAACCTCGTGGCTTATATTCCAAAAAGCACATATTGTATCTATGGCACAAATGCCGGCATTACTCCCAAAAGAAGTCGAAATCCAGAGATTGAAAAAAATCTGGCTAGTAGTCATCGCTATGGGATCAACAGCCGCATCCGTAGAAGTCGATAACTTTGTCGACGGTTCGCTCCATCAGACTTCTATTAGAGATTCAGCATTTACTCCAGCACACTGGTGGTTATACTCTCACTTTGTAGCACTACCACTCGGTTGGGGATTCGCAGCAATCTATGATAGAAAAGTCCCAGTATTGAGAGGACCAAACAACTCTATGAACACAGGTCTAAAGATGACAATCTTAGGTTATCTTGCAACCATGTTTACTATTGGTATTAACGAGATGTGGCACTTTTGGTTCGTCGAAGAAATCTTCGCAGTTCCAAATCATTGGATGTTTAACATGGGTGTCGTCGTAGCCTTCATGGGTGCTCTAGCTTATGTAGTTAGAGTCTATGCAAGACTCGTCGAATTAGGTGCAGAAACACCTGGTGAAAACCCATATGTTGCAGAAATGTACAAAATGGCCCTTGAGGGTAAATTGTACAGCAGATCCATACCATAATCAAGTACAAATTCGTACTTTGTTTTTTTAATTTTCATACCTAGTTGTAGATCGATTTATGCTCTGAATCTAGGAAAGACTTTAATAGATTCCGTCGACTGATAATTCTATATGACACTTCCAAAAGGATTT
Organism: Thaumarchaeota archaeon casp-thauma4; assembly: GCA_001510295.1. Classification (GTDB taxonomy): domain Archaea; phylum Thermoproteota; class Nitrososphaeria; order Nitrososphaerales; family Nitrosopumilaceae; genus Nitrosopelagicus. The sequence continues at coordinate 5,504 of LFEZ01000007.1, forward strand.
GGTTCAGGTGGCGGCGGCGGAGCAGGCTCTGCTGACGTCGAGAAAATGATTGGCCGTCGTGTAGAAAACATGACTGGAATGATAACTGCATCATTTATTGCAGCATGGTTAGCAACATTTGGTGGTACTGCAGCAGGATATTTCGTATATCCTTGGGCATATCCAACACCAAGCGGACATTATGCATTTATCGTCCTGACCATTATAGAATCAATTGGTTACCTCTTCTGTGTCAAAGTTATGGAAGAAGGAACAACTAAGAAAAGTAACGGTATCATTGGCGGAGTATTAGGCGGAGTTACCGTAGGTACAATCGCAATCGTTATGTTCGTAGGTAAATAATCAACCAGTCCTATAGGACTTTTTCCTTTTTATCTCTCTAGTCACGTTTACGTGTGTACGATCTCATGAATTTACCAAATTTTTATATACTCACAGGCAGGATTGTTTTCATGGTCTGGCTTAGACGATGTACTCACTATTTATTCATAGTAGTAGTCGCAGTCAACTCAACTTTGCTAACAATTAATGCAGGGGACTACATCTTCTATACTGATTGGGCCTGGACATCGTTTGTAGTATTTTCAATATCACAAACTCTTATGCTCACTGTAGGTGCGTGTTACTATCTCACCTTCACTGGAGTTCCAGGAACCGCAACGTATTATGCACTAATTATGACAGTCTACACTTGGATTGCAAAAGGTGCATGGTTCGCATTAGGTTACCCATATGACTTCATCGTTACACCAGTTTGGCTACCATCAGCAATGCTGTTGGACTTGGCGTACTGGGCAACAAAGAAGAATAAGCACTCTCTGATACTGTTCGGCGGAGTCTTAGTTGGAATGTCATTACCACTATTCAACATGATCAATTTGATCACAGTGGCTGACCCACTAGAGACTGCATTCAAGTATCCAAGACCAACGTTACCACCATATATGACCCCAATAGAACCGCAGGTAGGTAAATTCTACAACAGCCCAGTTGCACTTGGTGCAGGTGCTGGTGCAGTATTAGCCTGTACATTTGCGGCTTTAGGTTGTAAACTTACAACTTGGACATACAGATGGATGGCCGCTTGGTCAAAGTGGGATTAGAAATACCCATTCCTTTTTCATTTTATTGAACACCTCTTAGGCGATACCTTATTCAACAAATTTATCCAAAAACGAAATTTGTATTTAACCTATTTCTCGTAAATCAACTAATTCTTCACAGTTGGTGATCATAGATTCACTCGGCTAGAGAAAACCTGATTATGAAAGTAATTAGTCTTGGCTCAAGAATACCGTCAAATTTCTATAACCGAACCAAAACCTTTTGTAAAATGGGTTGGAGGTAAAAGACAACTTATGCAAGTATTGGAAGATAATTTTCCAAAACAATTTAGTACTTATCATGAACCATTTTTGGGTGGAGGTGCTGTTATGTTCAATCTATTATCAAAAGAACCAAAACTCTTCTGTAATGTATCTGATTTTAACTCTGATCTAATATTGGCATATGTGACAATTCGTGACAAACTTGGAGAATTAATAAAATCTTTAGAAAATCACTCAAAAAACTATCACAAAAATTCTACAGAATATTATTATGAGGTACGAAAGCAAGAGCCAAAACAGCAAATCGAAAAAGCATCTAGATTAATTTTCCTCAATAGAACTTGTTTTAACGGATTATACCGTGTTAATAAAAAAGGTCAATTCAATGTACCTCTAGGCAGATATACAAATCCAAATATTATCAATAAAGAAAATTTGATGGCTGTAAGTAAGATTTTACATTCTAAAAAAATAAAAATTTCATGTAGAGATTTTGAAGCAGTTTTGAATGATGTTAGGAATGGTGATTTGGTATATTTTGATCCTCCATATCAGCCAATTAGCAGTACCGCAAATTTCACCAGTTACACTCATCGAGATTTCACAGAAAAAGACCTTGAGAGATTAGTTGATTTGGCAAATCAGCTTAACACTAAAGGTTGTCATGTATTAATATCAAATTCAAATTCAAAAATTGTTAAAGATTTCTTTTCAGAAAAACATTGGTCAATCTCTGAAATTAGTGCAAATAGAGCAATTAACTCCGATTCAAAAAAGCGTACAGGACATAAGGAAATTATTATAAAAAATTATTAAAGCTTCGAGCGGGATCTGAACCCACGACCTTTACATTACCAATGTAACGCTCTACCAGGCTGAGCTATCGAAGCATAAATTTTTCATTATCTGGAATCCTTATAATTCTTGATTACTTTTATCATAACATCAACTGTTAAATTTCTCGTAAATTGTTGTTTTTTTAGTGGAGGGGTAGTCAAGCCTGGCCAAAGAAAGCATTATGCTTTTGGACACGCGGGACTTAAGATCATAATAATGGGTGATCCCGTCTCTCAGGAGTTCGAGGGTTCGAATCCCTCCTCCTCCACTTTATCTATGATTTCTGAGACCTTTGGAATTTAATTTCTCATAAATTTCTGGTATTGACCATACATAGCCAATACAATGACAATCTTTTGCCTCACATAATTGGCAATACAATTCTCCCCTTTGCAGAACAACTTCTGCAATTCTATTTTGAATATTATTTTTTATTATTACTCTTTCATCTTCAATTGAGATTAATTCTAATTTTGGAGCATATTTTGCAAATGTTTTGTCCTTTAACATTGAATCTTCTAACATGTATGTGATGTAGCCGGCGAAACTATTCACACCTTTCATTATTAGTTTATCTTTATTTTTTTCGTAAACGTCGAAGAACTTTTCATACACTTGTTCTGAAATTGTAATTGATTTGAATCCTGGTTTTGGCATTTTACCTTCTCTTACCGTACTTTGAAGTACCATCTATATAATGTTTTATTAGTGAAATTTGTTACCTTATGCGTAAATAATTTTTTATTATAATTAGAATTTATACGATAGGTATCTAGTATTTTCATATGGCTCGTGGTTATGATGAGATTGAAGTGAAATTTCGTCTGATCAAATTACTTCATTCATCAAAATCTGGAATATCTGGAGTTGAAATTTCTGAGAAATTAGGTATTAATCGTGTCACAATGTCTAAGTATCTAAATAAATTTGCAGCAGAGGGTACCTTAACACAACAAAGCATTGGAAACTTGAATCTATGGTTTGTCGATGAGGATATCGAACAATTAAATTTTCCAGACGATTATTTTCTTGCTCAAGAAAAATTTGCTTCACATGTAATTGATTGTACTGAAAAACCTGCTTACAATCTAATAAAAAACTGTATTAATTCCAAAGCAAAAATGGATAAAATTATTACCGAAATAATTCTCCCAACAATTCCTCAAGTACAAAAATTATTCGATGATGGAAAAATTGGAAAATCTGAAGAACAATTAATGACTGGGATAATCTCAAATTCCATTCAAATGATCACTCATCATTCAAGTAATTCTGAATCTCGAAAAAACATCATAATATTATCTGCCGATTCTGAATCTTCCCTAATTTCTGAAGCTGCAGGAGCTGCATTTCGCTCTCAAAATTGGAATGTATTTTCTATTGGTGATATGTCATCATCAATTGATGTATTGTTTGATCTTGAACTTAGAAAATTACTTTCAAAAACTTGGAAATCAAAGGAAGGTGTAATGATAATTCTTGTATTTTCTACAACCGAAGAAGGTTTGAAATTCATTTCTGATTCATTTTATTCTGTAAAGGAAAAATCTGAGAATAATCTGTTCATTGTGTTATCTGGAAAAACTGGGGAAAAAGTCAAAATTAAAGGAGATCTGTCAACCACAAAACTTGAAGATATTCTTCAATGGTCTAATACAAAATATGAAAATCTATAGTAAATTAATGGGCCCGATGAGATTCGAACTCATGGCCTTTCGATTATCAGTCGAACGCTCTAGCCAAGCTGAGCTACGAGCCCTCGAAAATTTTCGAGGATTTGGTCATTTAAGTTTGCTGTTATTTCCACTTGATTGAACATCCAATGGAAGGGTCAAAATCTTTTTCAATTTTTCCTCCATCTAAAAATTTCTGAATATTATTTATCATTACTTTTTCACTAACTTTTGCTTCTGGATTCATTGCATCATCAATTCGTCCATGAAAAATCAATTTTTTATCTGAATCAAATAAGAATGGGTCTGGTGTACAAACTGCTCCATATTTTTTTGCAATTTCCTGGGTCTCGTCAACTAGATAGTCGATTTCTAGACCTTTCTCTTTGGCAACAGCCTTCATACTATCAAAATCGTCATCTGGATATTTTACAGAATCATTACTGTTAATACCTACAATTGAAATATTGTCTTTAAATTTATTCTGTAATTCTTTAATTGCACCAATCTTTGCTTTTACAAATGGACAATGGTTGCACATAAAAATTACCAACAATCCCTTTTTTGAATAATCATTTAGAGAATGCATGTTATCATCAATTCCTTTAAGATTAAATTCTGGTGCACTGTCTCCTGTTTTTAATAAAATAACTGATTCTAATTTTACCATAAAAAAATCAATTTCTATAACAAATAAAAGGATTGCAGATATTTTAAAAGACAACAATTAAACTCTCATGATTATTCATGCAGTTAATGGGCTTGTAGTTTAGACTGGTAGAATACTCGCCTTGCACGCGAGGGGTCAGGGGTTCAAATCCCCTCGAGTCCACCATTTTTTATTAATCGATCATTTTCGAACATCGAACATGAAGGTGGATTTAAATATCATTGATATGAGAAAATTACTATGGCAGGTTATGAAGCCTCAATAGCAGTTTGGATTCCACTAATTGTTGGTCTTGCACCGGGACTAGTTTACTGGTTCGCAATTACTGGAATGCGAAAAAGAAGATAATCTTCTATCAAACTCTTTTACTTATTTTATTTTTCTTTAATTCAATATTATTAGATATATTCTGATATTTTATAAAATCCGAGAGTTTATGTTAAACAAAACCATCACTATACGTGATGTTTAACTTAGTTGCATTGGGTGGTACCTTTGATATTATTCATGTTGGTCATATTGCATTAATTCAAAAAGCAGTATCGATTTCTGACAAAATAATAATTGGTCTGACATCTGATGCCTTTATTTCAAAGAATGGCAAAAAAATCATAAATAACTTTGAACGAAGATCTGAAAACCTAGAAAAAATAATACATGAAAAATTCCCTGATTGTTATTTTGAGATTGCAAAATTAGATGATGATTTTGGTCCTGCAGTGATTGAAGGGGATGTAGATGCTTTGGTAGTTAGTGATGAAACTCGTAAAAAAGGTGATATTTTGAATGCTTTGCGCAAAGAACGGAAACTTAACCCTGTAGAAATCATCACTGTTCCTATGAAAATGGCATCTGATGGAAATCGAATTTCATCTACCCGTATAAGAAATTCTGAAATTGATAGTTTTGGAAATGTCTTAGTTGACTAATCGCTGTTCATAAATTGAGTAATACTACTAAAACAAAAAAATTTCACTATCTGACAATGTCAATAATTCATCCATTATTACAAAAATTGCAGAATGATGTTCAACAATTACAAAAAGGATTACAACCAGATCATCTGTCTTTCTGGTACCAGAAAATTATTGCCGATACAAAAGAAATGGCTCCTCCATGGTTACAAGATAAAATTAATGTAAAACAAGATCCAATTTTGCCGATGAAATTTAATCTTGATATTTCCAAAAGAGCAGTTCAATACTTCATAATTGCAGTTGAAAATAATCTGGCACAAATGCCTTATTCTACTCAGCTTTATTTCTTGAAGGTTCAAGAAATATTGGGTTTTGAAATGGATAAATCGTTAGTTTAAATCTTCTTTAGTAATTTCCACAAGTTCTTCACTTGTTGAAGTATCTATGATTTTTGCTTTTTTTTCAATAATTGATTGCATAAAATCTATAAATCTAGAAACTTGTTCTTTATCCTTCAAGACTAAGCTGTGCACAGACTTGTCTTTTATAGAAATTACAACTTCAGTTTCAAAAACATCAATTATTCCGGTGATGAATGTTTCATTACCTTCTTTTACAAAAATTAAGCTAGATAACTTCAGTGCTTCATACTTATCTTGTGTGAGAATCTTAACCTTATTCATCTGATAGTAGGAATTTTGATAAATTCTTTTTTGCCTCTTCTCTTTTTTGCTGATGTATTTTCAAAAATGAATTAATTTTTTCAATTAAGATTGATTTTAATTCTCCAGTTAGCATCTTACCTGATTTGTAATCTTCATAGATTTTCTTTAATTTTTCATCATCTGGTTCAAAGAATATTCTGAGATATTGAAATGAGACATCGATATCTGGATTTCCACCTAGTTCTCTATGCTTTTCAATATCCACCTGTCCACCTGAAAATCCATATTTGTTAATCTTCTTTTTAACTACTTCTGGAGAATCTGTTGTATAGATAGTACTTTTTTCATCTGACGCTGACATTTTTCCACCAGGTCCTGTTAGAGATGGAATCATAATGTTATGTATCAACGCTGGTTTTGGTTTGTTTATTTTTGGTGCGACATCTCGTGTAATCCTGAAATGAGGATCTTGGTCTACTCCAAGTGGAATTAAAACTGGTAAATCTTCAATGAAGCATGGTGCAGATTGTAATGATGTATAGAAAATCATTCCAATATTAGTATCACTTGTAAACCCAAACACAGCTTTTGTATTTGAAAAATTAATTTTTTTTGCAACTTGAGCTGCAATAGGATATAATTTTTTGATATTTCGAGTATTGATTATGATCTTTGTTTTTTCTGGATCAAATCCTAGTGCAATAAAGTCTAGTGCATTTTCCAATGCAAATTTGCTTGTATCATCTAACGTCAAGTCGGATTTTGTATAAAATTTTTCATCATCTGTTAATTGAAAATATATATTCACATCAAATTTTTCCTGCAACCATTTTGCAAAAACCCATGGGATCAAATGACCTATGTGCGTATTACCTGATGGACCTCGTCCTGTATACAAGAAGAATTTTTTTCCTTTTTCAAAATTTTCCAAAATAACATCTAGATCTCTATGAGAAAAGAAAATTCCTCTTCTTAACATGAAATGATCTTCTCCTGTAATCTGCTTAATTTTGGATAAAATTTCAGGTGTAATTTTTTGAGTTCCAAATTGTTTAGTTAATTTCTCATAATCTATGTCTCCTTCTACATTCCATGGTGTTACGACAAATTCATCTGATGACATTCAAGTTTGACTTGGGTTAAGCTTTAAAAAGTCTTTTTGGGACGTTGTACTGTGTCACAAGTTTTTCATGATATAGAAAAAAAAATTTTAGTAACATTACAAAAAGTTCCAAATCAAACTCCTGAACAATTATCCATAAATACTGAACTTTCAATTGATCAAGTTCGTAGAGGCATTGAATGGTTACGTCTAAAAGACCTTGCAATAGTAGATGAATCTCAAAAGATAACTTTTTCTTTAGGTCTTAATGGTCTTGATTCTCTAAAAAACGGATTACCTGAACGGAAACTCATCAACATGCTTAAAGATGAACCTAAAACATTTGATCAAATTCGTTCTGCATTATCCGGTGCTGGATTTAATGTGGCAATTGCAAATGCTAAAAAAAATGGTTGGATCAAAATTGAAAAAAATAATTCTGATTCTTTAGTATCAATCAAAGAAAAACCAATAGAGACACCTGAAGAAAAACTTCTTTCATTAATAGGTGAAAATAGTATTACGCAAGAAGAAGTTACAAATCCTTTGGCTATGAAAATTTTACTTTCTAGACCAAATTATATTATACAAACTTCGGAGAAATTAAAAACTATTTCGTTAACTGATGCTGCTCTTTCTCTTGACACTAGTATTTCTTCTAGTGGTGCAATTGATGTTGAAGCTGAAGTACCTTCTATCTTTGCAGCCAGAACTCATCCATTACAAGATACTATTGATGAAATACGTGAAATCTTTGTCAATCTTGGTTTCTCTGAAATTCTAGGTAATATGACACAATCCAGTTTCTGGAATTTTGATGCTCTGTTTACTCCTCAAGATCATCCTGCAAGAGAACTTCAAGATACATTTTATTTAGAAAATCTAGAATCAAAAAACCCTGCAACTTTGTCTCAAATTAAAAACGTATCTTCATCTCATAATAAAAACTGGAAATATGATTGGAAATTATCTGAATCACAAAAAATGGTTTTACGAACACATACTACCTGTGTTACTATAAAACATCTTGCAGAACAAAAACCTGAAAATGCAAGAATTTTTTCATTAGGTCGAGTATTCAGAAATGAAAAAGTTAGTTACAAACATTTAGTTGAATTTAATCAAATTGAGGGAATTGTAATTGGAAACAATACTACATTACGAGATTTAATGGGAATTCAAAAAGAATTTTATAAAAAATTAGGGTTAACAAAAATAAAATTTTGGCCAACATTTTTTCCATACACTGAACCGTCTTTACAAACAATGGTGTACAATGAAAAATTAGGAAAATGGATTGAACTCTTTGGAATGGGAATCTTTAGACCTGAAGTGACAAAGCCACTTGGTATTGACAAACCTGTTTTAGCTTGGGGTGGAGGAATTGAAAGAATTGCAATGTTAAAGTATGAGCTAGATGATGTCAGAGAATTTTACAACAATAATCTAAGTTGGTTGAGGAGTGCATAATTGCCTGTTGTTGAATTAAACATCAATCGAATTAGAAAACTAGTTTCTGGAAATGTAACACGAAAACAAATTCTTGATGTCTTGCCATTTCTTGGTTTAGATATTGAGTCTGAGGTTGGTGATGAAATAAGAATTGAATATAGTCCAAACAGACCTGATTACTCTACTGATTATGGAATTGCAACTGGTTTACAAGGTTTGTTAGGAATAAAAAAAGGAATTCAAAAAACTTACATCAAGAAAAAAGGTAAATTTGCAATTAAGGTTGATTCAACTGTAACAAAGATTCGACCATATCTGACTGGGATTGTTGCAACAAATGGAAAATTAGATGATGTTGCAATCAAACAATTGATGAATATGCAAGAGGATCTTCATTTTGGAATAGGAAGAAAACGAAAGAAATCTTCTATTGGATTACATGATGCAGACAAGATCTCTTTTCCTCTAACGTATACAACTGTATCAAGAGAACACAAATTTACTCCATTAAACAGTAGTACTGAACAATCAATTGATGAAATTTTAGCCAATACTGAAGTCGGGCAAAACTATGGTTATGTAATAGGGGATAGCAAAAATGTACCAATAATTTTTGATTCAGAACAAAATACCATCTCTTTTCCACCGATAATAAATTCTGCATTAACAACTGTTACATCAAACACAAGAAATATTTTAATTGAAGTAACTGGAATTGATAAAGAAGCCACAGAAGACATGTTGTCTGTAGTGGTATCAATTTTACAAACTGCTGGATTTGAATTTAATGAATTAAAAATCACTGGAAACAAAAATTCTACACCTCAGTTAAAGGAGAAAATCATGATTTATGATCCAAAATTCACCTCTGAAATAATTGGAATAGAGATGAGTCCATCAAACATGGTTACATGTCTAAAAAAATGTAGATTAGATGCGTCAGTAAAAGGTAAAAAAATAACATGTGTTATTCCTCGATATAGATTTGACATATTCAGTCCAATGGATTTAACTGAAGAAATTGTACTTGGATTTGGAATTGCAAACATTGAACCAAAATTATCTCCATCTACAACTATTGGTCAAAAAAATGATGTGACAATTAAAACAAAATTGATTAGTCAAACTGCAGTTGGTCTTGGATTCCTTGAAGCAATGAATTCTAGTCTTACAAGTAAAAAAGTTCTATATGAAATGACGAAAAGAGATTCATCTGAAATAATTTCTGTATTAGATTCAAAAAGTCAAGAACATAAAATTCTTCGTGATTCTCTCTTACCTAGTTTATTGGATAATTTATCAAAAAATATTCATGAATCATATCCTCAAAAATTATTTGAAACTGGTGTGGTATTTTCTAAAGGAAAGCCTATTCATGAATCAATTAACTTAGCAGTAATAATTGCATACAAGGATACAAATTATTCTGAAATTAAAGCAATAATGCAGTCTCTTCTTAGAACTAATTTTAAAATTAATTCAGAAACAAAAACTTCTAAGAATAATGAATTATTTTCTATAGGTAGGCATGCTGATATTTTTGTTAATGAGAACAAAATCGGTGAAATAGGAGAAATTGATTCTAATATATTAGAAAATTTCAGAATTAGAACTTCTGTAGTGGGCTTTGAAATAAAATTATCTGGATTAATATTTGACTAATTGAAATTAGTAAATGCCCAAAGAGCACGCATTCAGACGGATTAGGATGATGAGATCGTACGGATTACAATGATTTCTAATTCACCCAGGTTTGCGACATATCGGGCAACCCCGGTTTCAGATCTGAAATGAGGATTTGGCTAAAACCAATGATTTTTTGCGAGTCAGAACCGGGGAACATCTTTTAAAATTTTAAATGTGTATCTCAAAAAATAATTTTGATTAAAATGGTAAATTATTGGCTTGCAAAACAGGAACCAAGTGGACCTCGAGGTTTTCATATTCTTGATCTAAAAAAACACAAGACAACTGTTTGGGATGGCATCCATAACAATCAAGCACTAAAGTTCATGCATTATGCAAAAAAAGGTGACGAAATTGTCTATTATCATACTGGTATTGAAAGACAGGCAGTTGGTATAATGACAATTACTTCTGATCCATATCCTAACCCAAAAGAGGATAACAAACGATTCATCGTTGTAGATGTAAAATTTAAAAAATTATTCAAAACTCCTATCACACTTGACGAAATGAAACTTCAAAAAAGTTTCAAAAACTGGGAACTATTGCGAATAATGAGATTATCTTTCATGCCCGTCCCTCCTAATATTTGGAAAACTATTTTAAAATTATCTGATAAATAATTTTCTCAATAGGATAATTGATATACATGAACGTTGTAGTTTTTCTATGGCAACAGCATATGTACTCATTAATTGTGAGCTTGGTTCTGAGGAATCTATCATCTCTCAGTTAAAAAGTCTAGAAGGAGTAAAAGAGGTTCACGGTACATTCGGTGCTTACGACATTTTGGCAAAAATTGAATCGTCAACAGTTGAAGCATTACGTGAAACAATCACCTGGAAGATTAGAAAAATAGAAAAGATTAGATCCACCCTAACCCTAATGGGCATAGAAGGTCAACACTAATCCACTACCCTTTTTGTTTGTATGCTCTTACACTTTATTTTTGTAATCAAAGAAGAAGATCTTTCACATCGTAAAGAAGAATTTGAATATGTAAAATCAATGGCAAAATTTTTCCAAAAATGGATTCAAGAAAATTTTTTAAAATCATATGAAATTCAATGTGATGAAATGATCACAGAACCTCGTAGTATACTGCAAAAACTTGATTCTCATACTTTATTGGATGATCATCGTCAACGTGGAAAAGAAATTTATCATTTTTACTTGACACATTTTAGACCTTTTTGGACTGATTGTACATGTGAAGGGTTTCACGCTGAGAATTTTGGAATGGCGCTTTGGCAAAAACCAAAAAAAGGTTATGATGAATTATTTCTTGCAGAAAAAAACTGTACAATTGTTTGTCATGAAATTTTACATGAAATGCTAAGACAGAAAAAACATAAACGTTACATCGAAGATGTTCATGATTTACAGACTCAGCATCTTTTCAATGATTTACCTTTCATTCAATATGATGAAAATTTCCAAGTTACTGAAAATAAACCAAAATTTCTTTCAATGGATATATCGACAATAAATTACTAACATTTTACTACTGAATATATTCTATTTTCAAAATTTGCAGTTTTGAATTCTAATTTATTTTCTACATTATCTTTTCTTGATTTACTGAGATTTCCTAATTCAATTAATGCATCTCCTTTGAAACCCACAGATGAACCGTAAATTGCATCAATAAGCTGTGTTCCATATTCTCCACTTTTTACATCGTCAGCAATTTCATAAAATTTATCAACATCTTTTTTATTTATTGCATTACCTGTTCCTTTGTTAAATGCAATTGCCATATACATCCCGTTATTTTTTATTGAAATTGGAATTTTATGTTCTTTTCCAGATTTTCCTGGAATAGTTTCATTAATCAAAACTTCACATTTATGATACATGCTAGAAACGTATGCAAAAAATCTGTACTGTGCATATTCTCCTTTTTTATCTTCTTCACAATCGACAAAAATTTTATTTAATAATTCTAATGCTGTATCATTCATACTTTGTAATCTATCATCTATTCTTCCTCTCTCTAAAAGCTCAGAATCTGTATCTTTTGCGACTAATTTTAGAATAAAATCTGGTAAATTATAATTTTTTAATGCTGTTACATAAGCACCAGCTTGTGACATTCCAAATTTTGGAAAACCTTTCTTAACCATGGATGTTATATCTCCTAGTTAATTGGCATTTTAATGCTAAAAACACAAAGCAAATATTCCATTTTCTCTTATAACTGTATGTTAAAATTCGAAAAATCTAATCACTGACCGTTTATAAACTGAAAATTCCATTATGAAATATTGTCTAAAATTGCAATCGAAACCACGCCTAAAATGGTCAAAGAAGTATATGACAAATTAGAAAAAAATATTTCAAAATTTAGACTTACATTAAAAAGACCTCTTACTCTTACCGAAAAAATTCTTTCTGGACATCTTGAAGATGAATTTTTAGATAAACATTTAGATGAAAAAAAGAATTATGTATTTCTCCGACCTGATCGTGTAGCATTACAAGATGTCACTGGTCAAATGGTAATGTTGCAGTTTATGCAAGCTGGTTTGAAATCAATTACATTACCAACAACTGTTCATTGTGATCATTTAATTCAAGCAAGAACTGAAGGAAAATCTGACACAAAATTAGCAATGTATGAAAATAACGAAGTTTACAAATTTCTTGAAACTGCATCTAGTAAATATGGTGCTGGATTTTGGAATCCAGGTGCTGGAATAATTCATCAAGTAGTTTTAGAAAATTATGCCTTTCCTGGTGGTTTGATGATTGGAACTGATTCTCATACTCCAAATGCTGGTGGCTTGGGAATGATAGCTGTTGGTGTTGGAGGTCTTGATGCAGCAGAAATTATGGCTGGGATGCCATGGGAATTACTTTATCCAAAAAGAATTGGTGTTTATCTCAAAGGTAAATTGAGTGGATGGACTGCACCTAAAGACGTCATACTATACGTTGCAGGAAAACTTTCCGTATCTGGAGGTACAAATTCTATTATTGAATATTTTGGTCCTGGTGTAGAATCAATTAGCTGTACTGGTAAAGCAACAATTACCAATATGGGTGCTGAAATTGGTGCAACATGTTCAATATTTCCTTATGATAAAAGAATGGAGATATATCTGAACTCAACAAATAGAAAAGAGATTAGTTCTCTTGCTAATGATCATATTACTTTACTTCAAGCTGATCCTGAGGTAGAAAAAAATCCTGAAGAATTCTTTGATAAGGTAATTGAAATTGATCTTTCAACTCTTGAACCACATGTAGTTGGACCTCATACTCCTGATCTTGCAAGACCAATTTCAAAATTATCTGATGAAGTAAAATCAAAAGAGTATATTGATAAAATATCTGTCGCTTTAATTGGAAGTTGTACAAATTCATCTTATGAAGACATGTCACGATCATCAAGTGTTGCTAAACAGGCTGAAAAACATGGAATTAGAGCAAAAATTCCACTATTAGTAACTCCTGGTTCTGAACAAATTCGTTCTACAATTGAGAGAGATGGACAAATTGATACTCTAAAATCAATTGGTGCAACGGTTCTTGCTAACGCATGTGGTCCATGTATTGGTCAATGGCATAGACCAGAACTTAAAGAGGGAGAAAAAAACTCCATTGTTACGTCGTTTAATCGAAATTTCCCTGGACGTAATGATGGGAAACGTGATACAATGAATTTCATAGCAAGTCCAGAAATTATAACCGCACTTGCACTTGGAGGAAGTTTATCATTTAATCCTCTAGAGGATTTACTGGAGGGAAAAGATGGTAAAAAATTTAAACTCTCTCCACCAGAAATTGCACCTGAAGTACCTGCTAATGGATTTGTAATCATTGAAGGAGTTTACGTCTCTCCCTCAGAAAACCCTGAAAATGTTGATGTAATGATAGATCCTAATAGTGACAGATTACAAAAACTTGAACCATTTTCCTCTTGGGATGGAAATGATTTCACTGAATTATATCTAATTTTAAAAGCAAAAGGCAAATGTACTACTGATCATATTTCTCCTGCAGGTCCTTGGCTTCGTCTTCGTGGTCATCTTGATAATCTAAGTGATAATTTACTTTTAGGTGCTGTAAATGCATTCAATGATGAAGTTGGCAAAGCAAAGAATATTCTTTCAAATAATATTGAAAACTGTTCAGATATTGCAAGAAGTTACAAAGAAAAAAATATGCGTTGGGTTATAGTAGGTGATAATAATTATGGTGAGGGCAGCAGTCGTGAACATGCTGCAATGACTCCTCGATTTTTAGGTTGTGCGGTAGTAATTGCAAAATCTTTTGCACGAATACATGAAACAAATCTCAAAAAACAAGGAATTCTTGCATTAACATTTGAAAACTCTAATGATTATGATAAAATTAAAGAAGATGATAAAATTAGTATTTTATGTTTAGATGATTTTAAACCTGATAAATCATTTGAATGTGAATTACGACACTATGATGGAAATTCTGAAAAAATTATTCTTAAACATTCTTACAACTTATCTCAAATTGAATGGTTCACAGCTGGCTCCGCTTTGAATGTCTTAAAAAATAAAACATCGTAAGTGGGCCCGATCGGATTTGAACCGACGATCGACGGTTTTGGAGACCGTCGCCCTACCAGGCTAGGCTACGAACCCACAAGAATTGAAATATTGAGCGGGAATTTTAACTATTACCAAGGTTTATTTCCAAATTCACAATATTTGCAGTAAAATGGTAAAACCTATAATTCTTGTTGGTGGTGCGATTCCAATAATTATTGCAATAATACTTGTAATTCCTTTAGTCACTGCACCAGAAATACCAAATACTGCGATAGATCCTTCTGATAAATCAGAAATAGAATTCACCACACATCATCTTAGAAATGTCTCGCCAGGTATAACTGATAGAATTACTGCAGACCAAACAGAAATTATTGTAATAAAAAATGATGGTACGGTAACTTACTCTATTACTAAAGATGGAAAAGTTAGTACACCGAAAATCATTAAAATTGATAACTCCCAAAGAATCAAACTTGTCGCAATGATTAAAGAAACTGGGTTCTTATCATTGCCATTTGAATCATTTTCCATAAAAGAAGGAATTGAAACATATCAAAAATTTGGTCTTAAAATTACATTAAATGAAGATACTAATCAACTATACTGGCCTGAACCTAATGCAACCGAACAAATGATTCCTCCAATTATTACAATGGTTCAAGAAGAATTGGAATTAATAATGGAGATTATAAGGGAATAAATATCGATGAGGCTCAGATAGTCTATGATTCCACTTTCTGGAGATATTCCTGATTCAAAAGGTGTAATATGTGAAAAAATCGATTCTAATTCAGTTGTTCGTGGTAATTCCACACTCAAACGTGGTTTTGCACATATGCTAAAAAATGGAGTTGTTATGGATGTTACAAATGTTGAACAAGCCCAAATAGCTGAAGAAGCAGGTGCAGTTTCTGTAATGGTATTAGACAAATTACCTTCTGATGTACGAAAAGCAGGTGGTGTAGCACGAACTGCAAGTATTAGAATTATAGAAGAAATTATGAATCATGTAACCATACCTGTTATGGCAAAATGTAGAATTGGTCATGTGTATGAAGCAAGTGTTCTAGATGAAACTAATGTAGACATGATAGATGAATCTGAAGTTCTAACTCCTGCTGATGAGTATCATCATATTTGGAAATGGGATTATACTACTCCATTTGTAAATGGCGCGCGTTCTTTAGGCGAAGCGTTAAGAAGAGTTGAAGAGGGTGCGGCAATGATTAGAACCAAGGGTGAACCTGGAACTGGAAATGTTGCAGAAGCAATTTATCATATTAAAAAAGTCAATGAAGAACTTCGTACTATCAAAAGTATCTATGATTCTGATGACAAACAAGAACTTGTTAAGATGGCTAGAGACCTCAAAGTATCTTATGATTTAGTTGAAGAGACCGCAAAACTTGGAAGATTACCTGTTGTAAATTTTGCCGCTGGAGGAATTGCAACTCCTGCTGATGCTGCTTATCTCATGTCATTAGGTTGTGATGGAATATTTGTGGGATCAGGAATATTCAAAGCTGAAGATGCTCAAGAACGTGCTCGTGCTGTTGTTTTAGCTACAACTTTCTGGGATGAACTTGATAAAGTTAAAGAAGCGCAAAAAATGATTGATGAAAGACAATCATTACTAGGTTTGGATGTAAAAAATTTAGATTTGAAAATGCAAGAAAGAGGTAGTACTGTATGAGTAAAATTCAGATTGGCATACTTGCTGTACAAGGAGATGTAACTGAAAATTTTTTAGCTACCATGGCTTCTATGAGTGAATTAGGTATTGATGGAACTGTAATTCAAGTTAAAACAACAGAACAAATATCTGAACTTGACGGTTTGATAATTCCTGGAGGTGAAAGCACTGTAATTGGTCAAATGTCTCTTGTAAATGGTGGATTAAAAAAAATTAAAGAAAAAATTGAATCTGGAATGCCAGTATTTGGAATATGTGCAGGAATGATACTTTTATCAAAAAATTCTAAAGATAAGGTTGTAGGCAAAGTTGAACAACCTCTTTTAGATGTTTTAGATGTAAAAATTGAAAGAAATTCATTTGGACGTCAAAAAAATTCTTTTGAAGCAAACATTTCGATGGAGCCTATTGGAATCTCTTCTTTTAATGGGGTGTTTATTCGCGCACCATCTGTATCTGAAACTGGTTCAGATGTTAAAATATTGGCAAAATTCAATGAAAAAATTGTTGCAGTAAAACAAGGAAACATTCTTGCAACTGCATTTCATCCTGAACTTACAAGTGATATTTCATTACATAAATTGTTTGTAAAATTAGTTGCTAATCTTAGTTAGATTCTAAATTGTGCATAGCGATTAAATCTTTTTTAAACTGACTTAATGCTTCTGGAACATCTATTTTTATCGAATCTTTTAAAGAAAGTTCTTTTTGTTTCTTTTCATTCCATACTTTTGAATTAAATTCCATAAGTAATTGTGTCATTTCTGACATATCGGTTACATTTTCCATATCTGGCAAATTTTCTTTATGTATACTGTTTTGAGAGTATAATATTTGCCAAAGATGTTCTGTAATGAATGGTGTGATTGGTGCTAAAAGTTTCAATATTGTGGATAAAACTTTGTGTAATGTAAAAATTGCACCATCTCTTTCTTCATTTGTAAAACCAATTCCATATGCTCTTGCTTTTGCTATCTCTATGTATTGTGCAGCAAAAATATTCCATGTAAATTCTCTAATTGCTGTAGAAGGAATGAAAAAGTTATACTTTGAATATCCTTCTTTACAAACTGAAATTAATTTATCAAGTTCAGATAATATCCATTTGTCTGATTCTGATAATTGACCTGATTTGATTACTGGAAAACTTGATAGAAATCTTGAAACATTCCATAATTTACTCAAAAATTTTCTAGTCGATTCAATTTTTTGTTCTGAGCATCTAAAGTCATACCCTTGATTTATTTCACTTGCGCTCCAAAATCTGAAAGTATCTGCACCTGATTTTTCAATTACCGGTAATGGATCAATTGCATTACCTTTACTCTTACTCATTTTCATTCCCTTTTCATCTAATCCATAACCCATTATCCATGCTTCAGACCATGGTTTTTGTCCAGTTAATTTTTCACATCGTAATAGCGTATAGTATAACCATGTTCTGACGATATCTTTTGCTTGCGGTCTAATTGCAGTAGGATATGTTTTCTTAAAGAATTCTTCATCTCTGTTGAATTTTGTAACAAATAATGGTGATACACTAGAATCCATCCATGTATCAAATGTTCTTTCTTCTCCTGTAAATTCAGTATTACCACATTTTTCACATTTTTCTGCCGGACATTTATCTTTCCATGGGCGATAATATTTTCCAGGTTCTGGAACAAATGGTTCTGAACATTCGTTACAATACCATATTGGTATCTCAGTACCATAGAATCTTCTTCTAGAAATTGGCCAATCAATAGAGATTGATTCCAACCAATTCATCAAAATTTGTTTGTGCATATTTGGATAGAACTCTATTTCTTCTCCTAATTTCTTCATTTTCTCTAGTGAATCTTTCTGTTTTAGATAATATTCTTCCATAGGAATAATCTCAATTGGGGTTTTACTTCTTTCAGATAATGGAGTTCTATGTGATATGTCTTCAATTTTTTCTACAAGATTTGCATTTTCCAAGTCTTCAATAATTTTTGTCCTAGCTTGTTTTGGTTTCAATCCTTGATATTCTCCTGCTGCTTCTGTCATCCTGCCATCTAGTCCAATTGCAATAATTTCATCCAATTTTAATTCTCTAAACAATGCCACGTCATTTTGATCACCATAACTACAAACCATTACTGCGCCTGAACCAAATTCGATCTTTGCAGAATGATGTGGTGTAATTTTTACTTCACTATTAGTAAGTGGGACAATCAACTCTTTTCCAATTAAATCTGAATATCTTTCATCGTTTGGATTAACTATCACTGTTTTACATGAACATAGTAATTCTGGTCTTGTACTTGCTATGATTATTTCTTTTTTAGTTTCTTTAGTGATGAATTTCATGTAGACAAGTTTTGTTGGAATTTCTTCATACACAATTTCAGCATCTGCAATTGTTGTACCCGAAACCCAATCATAATTATTTGGTCTTGTTGCAAGATAGATTACTCCTTTTTTCCAAAGATTAATGAATGTCTCTTGTGTAAATTTTCTGTAGTCTTCTGAATCAGTTCGATAATAATTTTTAAAATCTCCACTTAATCCTAGACTTTTCATTATCTGAATCATCTCAGCTTCTAAATCATCTAATGCATTTTTACATAAATCTAAAAATTCACCTCTTTCTGTTTCTCGCATTCGTATACCATGTTTTTTTTCTGTGTACAACTCAACTGGTAAACCATTCCTATCTATGCCAATTGGAAAATAAACATTCTTTCCAGACATTCTTGCGGTCCTTGCAATCATATCTATTTGTGCATAATGTGATGCTGCACCTATGTGCCATGGTCTTCCTGATGGATATGGTGGTGGAGTGTCTATTGTATAATTACTATCACGTAATTGAAAATCGTAGAGTTTTTCTTCTTCCCATTTTTTTAAAATTGCATTTTCAAGTTTTGGATCCCATGCTTTTTCTGCAATTTTTGGTTCCATATCTAAAAACTCATTATTGTCTATAAATCTCTAAAGTGATGGAATTCCCGGTATTTTATCTAAAAATTTTGCTAGGTTCATATCATTTTCAGAAATTCCTCCTACGTCGTGTGTCATAAGATCAATTACAAGTTTATTGTAGACGTTAAACCATTCTGGGTGGTGATTCATCTTTTGAATCTCTGCAACTGCTATTGTCATGAATTTCCATGCCTCATCAAAATCGACGAATTCTATTTCTTTGTGTAATTTTCCATTTAGAACTGTCCATCCATTCAATTCTTTTAGACTCTCTTGAATCTCATTATCTGAAAGTTTCACCAATCCCATATTATGATGTAACATATGAACAATAATAAATTATACAATCCAATTCATGAAATTATGAATCAACTACTTGATGAGATCCAGCGTGCTATCAAAAACACTGTTTTAGATAATTTTGTTGGTGTTGCATTTTCAGGTGGTGTTGATAGTACCTTAATTGCAAAATTATTGCATGATAATGGATACGATATACATCTTTTGACTATCGGTTTTCATGATTCACATGACATTAATTTTGCAAAAAAAGTAAATGAAATTCTAAAATACAAACATGATATTTTAGAAATAGAACCTGAATCTTTTCAAGAGATTAGTGAAAAAATCAATGGAATAATCAAAACAGATGACCTTTCTTGGAATGAAAATTCAATTGCATTTTACTATGTTTCAAAATTAGCTAAAGATCTAGGAATTTCTGCAGTTGTAACTGCAAATGGAATTGATGAATTATTTTGTGGTTATAATGCATATCGTAAAGCGATAGATATCGGTGTTGATGAAGTTATGAATGTCATGAATAAGAAATTAGAAAATGAGAAGAAAATGATGATTGCAGTAAACAATGTTGCCTCTAATTTCAATGTAAAAATATTACAACCGCTGTTGAATGAAGAATTTATCTCCTTTGCAAAAACTATTCCTGTATCTGAAAAAATAATTGATTCTGATGATTTACAAAGGAAACACGCTATACGTAAACTTGCTATATCTTGTGGTGTACCACAAATATCTGCTCATAAACAAAAAAAGGCATTACAGTATGGTTCTAAAATTCATAAACAACTTTTAAAACTTAGATAATTTTTTCACATCTGATTTTACATGTCTATCTACATTGTTTATGATAATTTGTGATGCTCCAAGATGTTTTTCTGCAATAAATATACCTCTAACTTCTTTTTCTGTAAGTGATTTTGAAATAGCTTTATCTTTAATCAATGCGTCCATGTAATTCATTTTTTTATCGTGAGCTTCAAATGCAACTCTTTGTACATCTCTATATGCTATGAATCTAGGAATACCTTTTTTGATTAATTCTTCTAAAACAAATTCTGCAAAAATTTGACCCTTTGTAATGTACAAATTTTCTTGAATTTGTTTATCATTAATTTTTAGATTACTAATTATTTTAATCATTGTTTCAATCATCTCATCAAGTAAAATGGATGTCATTGGTAAAGTAAATCTCTCATTAGCCGAATT
>LFEZ01000008.1 GCA_001510295.1 Thaumarchaeota archaeon casp-thauma4
CTCATCTACAATCATAGAAACAGCCTCATGAATTTGTGGATCAAAAATTTCACCTACAGCATTTATAGGTTTAATATTATTTTCAGATAGAAGACTTTCCATGTTTTTTATGACAGCAATGATTCCAGATGTATCAATTTTTTCTTTGGATAAAGAAATTTCAGCACGAATGAAATCTTCATAAATATTAATAAAATTTAGAAGTAAATCATTAGTTTTACTAGAAACTCTTTGAGATATTTCAACTTTTGTGCGTCTCTCTAGATTTTGATAATCAGCTAATGCACGTTGCCATTTATCTTTTAAATCAGAATTTTCTTCTTGTAGTTTCTTAACTTCATCATTAATTATTTCGAAATTTTCTGTAACTTCTTCGATATTTTCTTCATTGGTTGATTTTTTATCTTGAGACATTATAGTTCACTTAATTTTTCAACATATTATTTTTGTGCTATTAATTGACACAACGGATTAGCTTTTAGCATGATTAGGCTATCATCTTTGTTATGTTTCATCATATAATCAAAATCATGCTTTGAACAAATAACTACAATTGTAGTTTTATTATTTTGGAAAATATTAGTGGGTTGACTGATTGATTCAACATCACCTATGTAGTCTTTAAGTTTGGTTTCCAATTCTTGAAGTTTTTCAATTTTTTCACCTTTCATTTCATGTTGATCTAAAGTCCATAAAAGTAGAATTTTTGTTCTACTAGCCT
This sequence comes from Thaumarchaeota archaeon casp-thauma4, assembly GCA_001510295.1. Classification (GTDB taxonomy): domain Archaea; phylum Thermoproteota; class Nitrososphaeria; order Nitrososphaerales; family Nitrosopumilaceae; genus Nitrosopelagicus. Next base: position 722 of record LFEZ01000008.1, read on the forward strand.
TTAATTCATTTCTCTTTAGAATTAATCTGATTTCATCAATTAACCGTTTAATGTATCCATCTAATCCTTTCATACTTCCATTAATGAGGTACATCAAACTACTTGCACTTTCAAATGAGCTACTTAGAGATCTTAAATCAAATAGATCATCAATTAGATCATCAAGAAAAAGTTCTCCTAATTTTTCTGAATTCAAATCAGATTTAGTTACTGAATCTTTAGCAAATTTACAAACTTCAAGTATGCTTGTTTGACTAGAAAATTGTTTTAGAATATCCATAGCGTGAAAATATTCTGATGAACTTAATGTTAAAAAATTAAAATTTTTATCATTTGTGAATAAGTTTTTTAAAATATCATTTTCTTTTCCATCTGATGAACCTATGTATGATTTTATTATGTTTTCTTTGGATAGAGGATAGTAGAAATACGAGATATTTTTTCCCACTTTTAGTCCTGTAACATGTTCGAGTAAGGATATATTTTCAGAATTTCCACCAAAACCAGTACCTAGTCCATAAACAACATTACAGTCTTTTTTGATATTTGAAACTGCATCTTTAAATTTTGAATTTATTTCAATTTTAGTATCTTGACCAGTTTTTCTAATTCGTGGTGCAAAAATTAGTACTTGTGCTTTAGCAATTGCTGCATCAATTGATGCCATCGCAAGTAGCGGTTCATCGTCTTTTAAAGCCTGTACAGAAGGATATGACTTGGCAATATCTTTGTTGATAGTTATAGCTGAAGGAGTTGATTCATCAATTATTTGAACATCAGCCCCATTAAGAGCAAAGTGACATGCAAGAGAGTAACCTTCAGTACTTAAGCCATAAATTACAACTTTTGTTGTCATTAAGGACTATAATATCAAGACTAAGAAATACTTATTGCAGTTATCTATCAAGTTCTAATACTTGAAAATCTGGTTTGATATTTTAACTCCAAAACAATACTTGTTTTTTGAATATTTTATACAAAAACTTAGAAAACAACACAAAATTGTTTGTACGTCTAGAAAATATCAACAAGTAAATGGTATTGAGAAATTTGGTTCAATTAATCCAATAATAGTCGGAAAACATGGTGGTAAAAATAACGTAAACAAATTATTAGCAAGTTTGAATAGAAGTAAATTATTAACAAAGAAAATTGAAAAATGGAGTCCAGATTTACTAATCAGTTTTTGTTCTCCTGAAGCATCTAGAATTGCATATGGATTAGGCATTCCACACATAGCATTTTCCGATTCACCTCATGCAAAAGCTGTAATGAAATTATCACTTCCTTATACAACAAAATTGCTAACACCATGGATTATTCCAAAACAAGATTTTGATGGATTTGGTATAGATTATAAAAATATCATAAGATACAAAGCAATTGATGCAGGAGTAATTATTAAAAATTATAAAAAAAATAAAAAAAATAAAAAAAATAAAAAAAATAAAAAAAAGATTATTCTAATTCGACCTGAAGAATCAGAGGCAGCATATATTACAAAAAAGAGTAAAACCATTAAGATCATTAAAAAAATTGTTAAGGAATTTCCTAATGAGAAGAAAATTGTATTGCCTAGATATAAAGATCAATCAAAAAATCTAAAGAAGATTTTTGGAAATGATATTTCTATTTTATCAAAACCAGTTAACGGAAAGGAATTATTAAACAATGTAGATTGTTTTGTTGGCTCAGGAGGAACAATGACTGCAGAATCAGGATTGTTAGGAATTCCAACTATTTCATTAAATACAGTACCAAACAGAATTGAGGACTTTTTAGTTAGAAAGAGAATAATTGTTAGAAGTGATAATCCAGATAGAATTTGTAGAGAAATTCAACAATCATTAGATAATCTCCAAATTATAAAGAAAAAGAAAGAAAAAGCAAAAAAAATGGTTGAGTCATTTGAGGATCCATACCAAGTTCTTTTAAAAACTATGAAATCATTATAAAATAATATTATAGGGGTAAATTGTTTTTTATTCAGAAGCCCGGTAGTGTAGCGGCAAGCATAGGGGCCCTTGGAGCCTTTGACCTCGGTTCGAGTCCGGGCCGGGCTATTCTTTTTTAAAAATCTAATTTTGTTAGTAATTTTGTTGCAATAACAAATAGAATGGCTGCTAAAGCAATCAATAGTAACATTTCAGTAATTACAAAATCTGTAACTTGACCAAAGATTCCAGCTCGTATAATATCTACCAAATACGATAATGGATTTAGATAAAATATAGTTGCTAGTGGTTGTGGTGCACCCTGAACAGGATAAAATGCTGTACTTGCAAATGCACAAAAAAGAAATACTGTATTAATAATTACATTAAATCCTTCACTAGAACGTAGTTTTGTAGAAATTATTGATGCAATTGAACCAAATAATATTGCGCCAACTACTGAACCAAAAATTATTAGCAGAATAGTCACAATGCTAAATTCAACAGAGTTGAAAAATACAGGATAACCAACTGCTGTGATTAATGCGGCACTAAATAATCCAATAATTGCAATTGTTACAATGTTACTTAGTATGTAATGAGTTCTTGTGAATGGACCAGACATGATTTGTTCAAACATACCATGACGTCTATCATTCCAGATAATTATTCCAGAAATTAATGTACTATTCATAATGTTAAAACCAATCATGCCAGATGCAAGAAATGCAGGATAATCCAGATTTTTTCCTCCAAATGGAACACTGTCAATTAGTGCAGTGTAAGCAAAACCTGCAATAAAAATATAGATTAATGGAAAAAGTATTTGCCAAATAATAAATCCTGGATTAATAGAAATTGTTAGATTTCTATTTACTAGTCTAATTATTGGATTAATTTGAATCACCCACTATTTTGAGAAATATTTCCTCTAGATTTGTTGGAATTGCGGATAAATCATTTATTTTTGTTTCAGTTTCATTTAAAATTTTTAAAATATTCATTAACACAATTTCAGATTTTGTGGAATTGATTATAACAGTTGGTTCAGGTTCTAGTTTGATTTGACATTCTCGAATTTCAGATAATTTAGATTTTAGTTCTTCAGAGACTTTGGAAATATGAATTTTAATTGTTTTTTCATGACCAAATCTATTTTTTAATTCAGATGGAGAATCAACTGCTATTATTTTTCCGTTATTTATGATTGCAATGTTATCACAGAGATATTCAGCTTCAGAGAGGACATGGGTTGTATAGAAAATTGTGAGTCCAGAATTTTTTACTTGTTCTCTAAGAAAATCTAATAATTTTCTTCTTGCAGCAGGATCTAAACCAACGGTAGGTTCATCTAGAAACAATAATTCCATATCATGCATAAACTCTCTTGCTACCTGTACTCTTCTACGTTGACCAATTGATAGATCATCCATCTTCTTTTTTCTAATTTCTTCTAAACCAAAAGCAGAAATTAATTCTTCAGTTCGTTTCTTTCGTATTTTTTTATCAATATTCCACATCATCCCATATTTTTCAAGAGATTTTTCGGCTGAAAGAGTTGGTTCATAGCTAGGTTGTTGTAAGACTACTCCAATTTTTTTTCTAATTTCAAGAGGATGTTTAGCTGAATCCATTCCTAGTACAGAAATTTTTCCATTGGAAGGAGAAATTAGAGTTGTTAAAAGTTTGATAATAGTAGATTTTCCTGCACCGTTTGGTCCTAAAAAACCAAAAACTTGCCCAGATTCTATTTGAAGGTCTACACCATCAACTGCCACTGTAGAGGCATATTTCTTTGTCAAGTTTCTTGTTTCAATACATAGCATGATTGAGATTCATACAAACCACTAATGTGTTTAATGATAATTTTATTAACAAACCCTTACTTTGTAATTATAATTGTCAGAATTTGAAGAATTAATATCAAAATTATTGGAAAAAGTTCCTGAATTATCTAGATCGGTAATCGAAGATAGAATAAATGAGAAAAAAGAAAAAGTTGGTGCAGGATACTTGACAGATCAAGGAGCTATTTTCCTAGTTGCAGCAGATTTAGGCGTATCACTAGAACAAACACAAAAATCAGAAATAGCGATAAAAGATCTCTACATTGGTGCAAAAGAAGTAACGTTAGAAAGTAGAGTTTTGAATATTTCACCTACAAAACAGTTTACAAAAAAAGATGGCTCTTCATTTTCTTTGAGAACGATCACAGTTTATGATAATAATTCTACTGCAAGTGTAAAGCTATGGAATGAGAAAGCAAATCTTCCAGGACTTGAAGAATTAAAACCGGGAGACTTGATTAAAATTATCAAGGCATATGTAAAATCAGATTTAACAGGTGCACCTACAATAAACATTGGTTCCGGTTCAACAATAGAAACATCCGAGTCAGAAAGTGACATTGTTTCAATTGATTCAAAAATTATAGATGTAAGTGGAATTAAAGACGATCAAAGAGACTTGATTGTTTCAGGAACATTAGCCAGTGCAATGAGTTTACTTGAATTTACAAATTCAAAAGGTCAACCTTCAAAGGCTTTGAAATTTAGATTGAGAGGTGAGAATAAGAATTTAGTTAACGTAGTACTTTGGGGAAAAGATGAATCAATTCTCCCTAAAGTAATCACTCAAGATGCCAAAGTCAAATTATTTGGAGTTAGAACAAAGACTGGAATGCAAGGTCTGGAAATTCATGGAAATGATGCAACAATAATCGATGTTGAAGGTGATACACAAATTCAACCTGTAATAGTAAGACTTCTAGCAATCGAAAAGAATCAATCAGGCAATACAACAGGTTTAGCTATAGATAAATCGAAAAAAATAGTCAGAATTACAGATGTTGCAAATTCAATTGGTAGTTTTGTTAAAGATGATATTTTAGAATGTATGCCATCAAAGATTTTTGGGAATACAATACAACTTGATCAGGATTCATTTGTAAGAAAGATTGATGATAAAACCGTTCCAACTATAGCAGAAATTAGAACTAAAATTACAGAAGTTAGTGAAGGTAATGATTATTCAGTAGAAGCAATTGTTCTAAAAGCACCAGAAAGGAAAGATATTCAAACTAAAAATGGTGACAACATACAACTATCTGAAATGTTTGTAGAAGATGATAGTGGACAAGTTTGGATTAAAGGATGGAGACAGCAAGCAGATTTGATGGATAGTTTTACGCTAGGAGATATAATTACAATTTTAGGAGTTAATGCAAGACCTGGACTAGAAGGAAAATTAGATTTAGTACTTACACCTTATTCAAAAATAATTAAGAAAAACTAATCTTTCCAAAATCCTCTTGTCAAAGTATAAGTTTTTTCTGCGATAATGATTTGTTTTATCAAATAATCATCATCATCTTCCAATCTATTTTTTAAAATTCTAGCTCCAGTGTCAGGACCAACTCCATAAGCAGCCATAACGATCAAAGCTGTTTTCCCAAAACTAGTCAATAATGATGATATTTTCCAAGCTTTGTTAAAATTCTTGTTTTCATCAGGAGTTAATTTTTTTCCTTGATGCTTTTTTTGAATTGTTTTTACAAGTTCATGATCGTATTCATAAGTACAGGTGATCTGTTGACCCTTACAATATTTACATTTTAGTGGATGCGTTTCACTAGGGGTCATAACTCGCTGCCAAAGTCCACATCGTACACAAATCAATCGTTGTTTGGTTTCCATGAGACGTTTTCTAACTTTTAGCAACATTTCATTATCTATACTTGCAGGATTTGTATACGACATTACAGTTTGATCTAATACTGGTTCTGCCAATTTAGAGAATTTATCGACATCAATCCATTCAATTTCAATTTTATTTTGTTTAATTAATTCAATAATTTTTTGAGCACCTTCAAGATCAAATTTTTCATGAAATAATTCTCTAAATGCTTCTTTTACAAGAGGTGTGTTAATATTTCGTTCAAAATCATATCTAACTTCATTTTTTACATAAACATCACCTCGATCATAAAAACCAAATTTCTTTCCTACACAGAATGTTTTCCATGTAACATCATTTTTTCCTTTTAGCGCTGCTGGCATTATCTCATTAATATCAAAATTAGAAGAGAATACATCAGTAATGTGTTTTTTTGTAAATTTAGATTCAACAGATAAAAGAATTCTATATGCATCAGAACTAGATTTGACTTTAGACGCTAAAGAAGCATCTAACATTGTCTCCAGAATAATTTTTAATGTTGAATTAATTTTTGTTCCAAAACATGAATGTAGAATTAATACACTTTGTTGTGGAAGACGATGTGATTCTATAACAATTGTTTTTTCATCAGGTATTTTGATAAAATCTAAATTTGTAATTACATTATTCATCATTTTTACTGAACCGTTACGAACTCTAGTTCTAAAGATGCCAACTTTGTTAGCGGTTTTGTAATCAACAGGTATGTTTACACCTTCCCATTTAGGAACCGATATTTCTTTTGAGGATCCAATAGGCAAAACATTGACTTTGAATGCTTTTTCATCTATGTTTAAAACTCTCCATTGAGAACCACGTAAAACAAAAATTTGATCTTTATCAAGATCACCAACAAATCTTTGATCTAATGTGCCAATAAATTTATTCTCTATGGTATCAATTACCTTGAATTTTAGAATATCTGGAATTGTAGATAAATTTTGGAAGTGATATTTTGTTGCAAAGAAGGCATTGTTTTTTTTATATTCAGTTTTTTTTTCATTAAAAATTATTAAATTTTGATCTTCAAGAATTTCTAAAACATCAAAAAATTCTTCTAGTGTTACATCTCGAAATGGATACGCTTGTTTTGTCAATTTAAGCGCAGCATCAATAGGAACGGTTCCTACTTGCATAGATAATCCAACTAAGTGGTGTGCAAGAACGTCTAAGGATCCATTGTGTATTTTTTGTTCTTCAATTGAACCCTCTTTAATTCGTTCAATTATTGCTTGAATCTCAAATTCATCATCGGCACTTTCAGTAATGATTAATCCTCTAGCAGAATCACCTCGATTATGTTTACTTCTTCCTATTCTCTGCATAAATTTTGAAACTTGTCTTGGCGAACCATATTGAATAACTAATTCTACAGAACCAATATCAAGACCTAATTCAAGTGATGAAGTACAAACAACTATACCAGATTTTCCTTCTCTAAGAATATCTTCAGTTTCTTCTCTAACTTGTCTTGAAAGTGAACCATGATGTAATTCAACATTAAGTGATGTTTTTTGTTTTAAAATAGATGATAAACGCTCAGATTCTCCTCGTGAGTTTGTGAATAATAAAACTGGAGAAGTAATTTGTTGTTTTTTCACATATTCAATAATTTCAACGGCAACATCATCCATGATTCCATCAACAAATATAACATCCACATCATAATTTCTAAGAGATTTATCATGTATTAATTCAAATTTTCTTTCTGAGCCAACTAAAAAACGTCCAGCTTCTTCAGGATTACCAACAGTAGCAGATAATCCAATGCGATGAATTTCGTTTTTTGAATTTATCTGTAGTCGTTCAAGACTAAAAGATAATTGTGAACCTCTTTCACTTGCAAGTAGTTCATGAACTTCATCAATAACTACCCATTCTAAATCAGATAATGCTTCAAGATATTTTTTTTGTGATAATAAATTTACAAGTGTCTCAGGAGTTGTGATTAAAACATCTGGAGGATTGTCTGCAATTCTTTTTCGATTTGTTTGTGAAGTATCACCATGTCTAATCTCAATTTTTAATTCTTCATTTTCAGCGTAATCAATAATTCTTTTAAAAATATCTCGGTTTAAAGCTCGCAATGGAGTTATGTATAGAACTTTTATTTTATTTAGAATTTTTCTAGTTTTTAATTTAGAAAATATTGGTATGGTTGCACATTCAGTTTTACCAGACCCAGTTGGTGCAATAATTAAACAATTTTTTTCTTGTAAAATTTCAGGAATAGCTTCTTTTTGAATTTCAGTTAGAGTTTCAAATCCTATTGACTTAAATTTTTTTAAAATTGTAGGATCAAGTATCTTGTTTTTTTTCTTGTCTGAGTCTAGTTCGTTCATAAATCATAACACCTGCAACACCTAATGCTAATAAAATTACAGTAATAGTAGGAATAGAATCAAAGATATCAGCCATAGTATAATTTATTCAAACGATGTTAAATAGATTCAGTTTCTTCTATTCCAGAATTTGTTATTGTATAATCAAATTTTGTTTCAGGGATAAATGGCGATGAAACTTTGCAGATATACTTATTTTTGATTTGTTCCAGTTGAATTTTTTGATGTATATAATTTTCAAGATGCATATGCATTCTTTGATAGTTAATATCATCATGAGAGAAAATTTGATTGGTAATTATAATTGGAATGTTCTTTAATTGAATTAATCTAGAAAGTATGATCATATAATTACCAAAATTAGTGTTTTTTGCAATTAGATGTTCTTTTTTTGCATATTCAAATGAGAATAGATCAGTTATGTTATCAATTATGATTAAAGAAAAATCATTGCTTTCAAGATTTTTTAAAACTTCAATTTGCTTTTGAGTGTCAGTTACATGTGAAACATGTAGATTTTCAAGTAGAGAGGAAGATAAATTTCTAGATTGTATAATTTGGAGAAATCGCTCAGGTCTAAATTCAACGGTGGTGTCAATAAATAATATTTTTTTGTTATTACCTAATGGCTCAATTGCAAATTGTAAAGCAAGTTGTGTTTTTCCAGTTCCACGTAAACCTGAGATCTCGGTAATCATTCCATTTTGTAATCCTCCTGAGAAAATTTTATCTAATGAATTGATCTGTGAGGAAATCATACATTTGATAATAAATTTTAAAAATAAAAAGTTCTTTCTAATCTAAGCAAGACTTTATATTCTCTAGAAATTCGTTTCATCACAAGAGAAAATTTATGTCACAAACTACATCTGCTAAAAGACCACTTACAGCTTTACAAAAGAATGTGAAAAAGACTGTAGTTGTAAGATTAAAGAATGAAGTTGAGTATAAGGGTAAAATGAAAAATGTAGATTCTTACATGAATTTGATTATGACTGAGGCTGAAGAATTAGTTGACGGTAAAATAGTAGGTAAATTTGCTAGAGCAATTTTAAGAGGCAACAACGTACTATTTATAAAATTAGAAGACGAAATCTAATTTTATAATCATGACAAAAAATTATCTATTTACATCAGAATCTGTTACCGAAGGTCATCCAGACAAAGTTTGCGATATTATATCAGATTCAATTTTAGATGAGTATCTTAGAGGCGATCCAGATTCAAGAGTTGCAGTTGAAACAATGGCTACAACTGATTTCGTGGGAGTAGCAGGGGAAGTTACATCAAAAACAAGTTTTGATATTGAAAGTGTTATACGAAAAACAATTACAGAAATTGGTTATGATAATCCAGACTTGAAATTTGATTCACACTCTTGCGAGGTAATGATAAGATTACATCCACAGAGTCCACATATTTCCCAAGGAATTACTGCAAATGATGAAAAAGAACAAGGTGCAGGAGATCAAGGTTTAATGTTTGGATATGCAAGTAATGAAACTGAAGAGCTAATGCCATTACCAATACTTTTGGCTCACAAATTAACAAAAAAACTAACAGATGTTAGAAAAAGTAATCAACTAACATGGCTAAGACCTGATGGAAAATCACAAGTGTCAATCAGATATGAGGATGATAAACCAAAAGCAATTGAAACGATAGTGCTCTCCACACAACATTCTCCAAAAATAACAAATGAAGAGATAACATCACAATTAATTGAACATGTGATAAAACCGGTCTGTGGAAGTCTTTGGAATGAAGATATTAAAATTCATGTAAACCCAACAGGTAAATTTGAAATTGGTGGACCACATGGAGATTCTGGTTTAACTGGAAGAAAAATAATTGTAGATAGCTATGGAGGAATGGGTAGACATGGCGGAGGAGCATTTTCTGGAAAAGATCCATCAAAAGTAGATAGATCAGCATGTTACATGTGCAGATATGTTGCAAAGAATATCGTGGCTGCAGGATTAGCAGATAGATGCGAAGTACAAGTTGCGTATGCAATTGGAGTTGCAGAACCAGTTTCTTTAATGGTAAATACATTTGGTACAAATAAAATTTCAGAAGACAAAATTGAAAAATTAGTTGAAAAGAATTTCGATATGAAACCAGCAGCAATCATATCACAATTAGATTTGAAGCGACCAATTTACAAAAAAACAGCAGCATATGGTCATTTTGGTAGAAATGAGCCAGAATTCAGCTGGGAAAAAACAGATAAAGCTCAAAAATTAAAAATAGAATCAGGCATTTAATGATTCAATTTTTTTGAAATTAAAATCACATAGATTCTGTAATTTTTTATGATTTCCAATATAATTACCGACAAGAATGTTGAGATCTTCAACTCCATATTCAAAATTAATATCAGTTAATGCTTTTTTATATGCTAGTTCAAGAGTTATTTTTTTAATTTTTATGCTAGGAGAGATCGATTTTTTGAGAAGATTTTCAAATGTTATTTCTTTTGGTCCCACTAAATCAATTATTTTATTTGAAAATTTGGATGAATGTAATGCAGTATTTATGCACCTACAAACATCATCAATTGATATTGGTTGAAGAAGAAATTTTCCAGAGCCAGGTATAACTATTTGTTTTTTTAGAATTTGTTTTGAGATATTTTTTGTTAGATAATCATCATCGCCTAGAATGTATGATGGTCTAAATATTGTATACTGAAGACCAGAATTTTTTATTAATTTTTCAGCATTAAATTTAGAAATAAAATATGAAGAACGTGAATTTTTAGAAACGCCAAGACCGCTAAAATAAATAATATTTTTAATATTATTTTTTTTACAAAGATTAATCACAGTTTTTGTTAGTTCAATGTTAACTTGTACAAATGAATCTTGATCAACAGATTCCGAACCAACTCCCGCAAGATGTACAAAATGCGATGTGTTTTTTAATGAAGGGAACTGATTTTTTTTAAAATTTTGACGAGATATTGGAATCGATTGGATCTTATTAGAAGAAAGAAATTTTTGCAGGTTTTTTCCAACAAACCCCCTTGCACCAGATATAACTATACGATCAATAACTTGTGTGCACATAATAAAATGATAAGATATTTTATTTTAAAGATATCCAAAAATAGTACATGACAACAAAAATTCATGTGAAATTTGGTAAGAATGAACATGGCTGTAGGAAGATTTTAGGAGTAACCAAAGATTCGAGCCATAAAGAGATCAAACAGGCCTATAGAAAATTATCTTTGAAATATCATCCAGATAAAAATACTGAAAGTGATGCTAGTAAAAAATTCAAAGAGATTACAGAAGCATATCAATATCTAAAATCTAATCGAAAAAATCAATCAAATAGAGGTGAACATGTTTCAGGTGAGGATTATCAAAAATTTTGGAAAACGCAAGGAGAGAAGATGGGAGATGAAATGAGATTTAATTTTGAAAAATTGAGAAGAGAAAATCAAAAATTTGGAGGAGATCATAACCAAGAAACACACAATAGAGAAAAACCAATATCACAAAAAACAACACATTTGTTGCTTTATGGAGGACTAAGTGTTGTTACATTATGGATTATTCTCAATGAAATTCTCCATTTGTAACAAAAGTTATTACATAAAAAATTAAAAAATTCACGTGGATAGAAATATAGAAACTAAAAAAAAATTACGTACAGGATTTACAACAGGAAGTTGTGCCACAGCATCATCAAAGGCAGGAGTTTTATCAATTATTAATCAAAAAAAGACTGAACAGATAGACATCATATTACCAAAACGCTCAAGATTGAATATTAAAATTAATTCATGTGAATTTACAAAAAATTCTGCAAAGTGTTCTGTAATAAAAGATGGAGGAGATGATCCGGATGTAACACATGGTGCAGAAATTATTGTTGACATTGAGTTAACAGATAAAATTGGCGAGATTGAAATTGATGGTGGAGAAGGTGTTGGACGAGTTACTAAGCCTGGGTTAGGATTAGAAATTGGAAGTGCTGCGATTAATCCAACACCAAAAAAAATGATTTTAGAAAATGTTAGAGAAGTTGGCGAAGAATTACTTAAAAAAAATGGCATTAAGATTACAGTATCGGTACCAAAAGGAAAAGAGCTTGCAACAAAAACAGATAATCCAAGAATTGGAATAATGGGAGGAATTTCTATTTTAGGAACAAGTGGAATTGTAATTCCATATTCAACTGCATCGTTTGCTGCAGCTATAAGACAACAGATTGCAGTTGTAAGTTCTATGAATGACGACCATGTTGTTTTAACAACTGGAGGAAGAAGTGAAGATTTTGCAAGAAAAATCATAGAATTACCAGATCATTCGTTTATTCAAATGGGAGATTTTTCAGGTTATACAATTAAACAGTGTGCAAGAAAAAAATTGAAGAAAGTGTATGTTGCAGGATTTATTGGTAAATTAGCAAAAATGGCAGCAGGAGTAAAACAAACTCATGTGAAAAGTGGAAAAGTAGACATGAAATTTCTTTCAGAACTTGCAAAAAAATGTGATGCTAAATCAGAAACAATTAGTAAAATTCTAGGTGCAAATACAGCAAGAAACGTTCAAGAGATCATTATGGAAGATAAAGTAGAAGGATTTTTTGATCAAATTACAAATGAAACATGTAAACAAATGGTTCAACATTCAGAAGGAAAAATTCCGGTTGAAGTTATACTATTTGATTTTGATGGCAAAGTGTTATCCAGAACAAAAATGGATACAGATACACTTTAAAAATATAGTAAGGCATTTAATTAATTCAGAAGTTTCAATATTATGAAGAAAATAGTTGTTTTAGCAATCACAAAAAATGGAATAGAAATAGGTTTAAAATTAAAAGAATATTTTTCATATTTTGAAATATTTGCACCGATAAAATTTTCAAACGATAATGAAAAAATTCATTGGTATGATGAATCTACAACTCAAAAGATTGTCGATTTGTTCAAGAATAATGATGGAATAATTTGTTTATTTTCATTAGGTGCAGTAATTAGATTACTTGCGCCACACATCAAAGATAAGAAAACTGATCCTGCTGTAATTGTAATTGATGATAATGCAAATTTTGTGATTAGTGTTTTATCAGGACATTTAGGAGGAGCAAATGAGCTTTCAAATGAAATTGCAGAGAAAATGAGTGCCACTCCGGTAATCACTACAGCAGCAGATGTTAACAAAACTATAGCAGTAGATCTTGTTGGAAGGGAATTTGGCTGGAAGATTGATGATGATAGCAATGTAACTAGAATTAGTGCATTCATGGTAAACAAAGAAAAAATTGGAGTTTTTCAGAATGTAGGTGAAAAAGAATGGTGGAAGGGAAAACTTCCAGAAAATATTACATTTTTTTCAAACATAGAAGATTTGAAAGATTCCGATTCTAATGGATATTTGATAATTACAAATGATCAAATTAATGATGAGGATTTATTGAAAGATTCCGTAGTATATAGAGTTCCAAATTTAGTTGTAGGAATAGGATTACATTGGGATACATCTAAAGAAACTATTTTGAATGGAGTAAATGAGACATTGGAAAAGTTTGGATTAAAACAAGAACAAATAGCTAGGTTTGCATCTATTAAGAAAGACAAAGATGTCATAGGATTGATTGAATTGGGTAAAGAGATGGATATACCAGTAGAATACATTGACAGAGAAGACCTAGCAACAATCACTACACCAAATCCTTCAAAAACAGTTCAAGCGTTTGAAGGAACTGCAAGCGTTTCAGAAGCTGCTGCAATAAAATCATCACAAGGTGAATTAATAATTGAAAAACAAAAATTTCCTCCTAATCTAACAGTAGCTATAGCGAGGATCACAAAATGAAGAAAGGATTGATGATAATTGATAGAGGAAGTAGAGAAAGAGAAGTTGGAGAAGAGCTGGAGAAGATTTGTGAGAAAGTTAAAGAAAAAGGAAATTATGATTTTGTAGAGTTTTGCTTTTTAGAAGTTGTTCCACCATTTATTGAAGATGGAATGGAAACATGTTTGAAAAAAGATGTAGAGCAAATGACAATAGTTCCATATTTTCTATATCCAGGAAGAAAAGTGAAGATTGCAGTAGCAGATGCAATGAAATATCAAAAAGATACAAAGATCAAATTTCTAGTTACAAGACCAATGACTATGCATAAAAAATTAGTAGAATTAGTAGATAACAGAGTAACTACTACGTTAAGAGAAAATTCAGTAGGTATTTCAAAAGAAAAGGTGGATGTTCTTATTATTGGACATGGAAGTAAGGATCCAAATTCAGGAATATCAATCGATTATGTGGTAAATGAGCTAAAATCATCTTATAGAAATGTGAGTCGATGTTATTTAGAAATTGAAGGACCAACAATAGAGGAAGGAATACAAGCATGCCAGAAAAATAATCCAGAAGTTTTGATTATCGTCTTGTACTTTTTACATGAAGGTGCTCATGTAAAGTTAGATGTCAATAATGATTTATTGCCAGCATTAGACAATGCAAATTTAAAGAAAGTGTTTGTTACAAAACACTTGGGTACAGATGAAAAAATGATTGAGTTAATTTTAGAAAGAGCAAAAGAGGTAGAAGATGCAAACTAGAAAGGGTCAAGAAATTGAAGACGAAAGTATGCAGATCATTGAAAACGAGATTGGTTCTCATCCATACAACGAAATGGAATGGCCAATTGTTAGAAGAATAATTCATTCAACTGCAGATTTTGATTTTGCTAGAGAAAATAAGATTATTTTTCATAAAGATGCAATTTCAAATGGAATTAATGCGTTAAAAAATGGACGCAGTATAGTTGCAGATGTAAATGGTGTTATTGGATTAATGAATAAACAAAATCCAAAAGATTTTGGAAATAACTTGATTTGTAATATTTCAGATCCATCTTTAATGGAATCTGCAAAAAAAGCAGGAAAAACTAGAGCACAGATGTCTATGAGAGTAGCTGAAAAAGAAATCGATGGAGGAATTGTCGTTGTAGGAAATGCTCCAACTGCACTTTTAGAAGTAATGAAAATGGTTAGGGAGGGATTGGTAAAACCTGCATTGGTGATTGGTATGCCAGTAGGTTTTGTTTCTGCAGCAGAATCAAAAGACGAGTTATCAAAAACAGAAATTCCATTTATAACAAATATTGGTCGTAAAGGAGGAAGTCCTTGTGCATCTGCAATAATTAATGCACTATACAAATTGTTAAGACAGGGAAATAACTAGATCTTCAAACTATTTTCAATTAAATTTGAAGCAAATTTTGCACTATCAAAATAAAGATGACAATATGATGCTATCGTATTATATTCAATTAATGCATCTTTATGTGATGAAATTCCTTCACCGATTTTTAAATCGTAAAGAAATTTTGAATCCTTTGGTACATTAATTATTTTTGAATAATGAAATTCATGTGCATGGAAATTACGTGGTTTAGATATAATAGAATTTGAATTAATTTTACCCTCAGTATAATTTAATGTCATTTTTTTTGTCATTATAGTGTCTACATCAAATAGACCAACCATTTTAGATTTTTTCTTTCCATATGTAATTGAGTTTGTAAGATACATGAGTCCACCACATTCAGCATAAATTGGCGTTCCATTTTCAGCATTATTCTTTATAGATTTCTTCATTGACAAGTTTTTTGCTAGAGATGTTGCCAGAATTTCAGGAAAACCACCACCAAGATAAATTAAATCACAATTTGGTATTTTTTTATCATTAATTGGACTGAAAAATTTTATTTTTGCACCTTCACGTCTCAATGCTTCAATATTATCATGATAATAGAAATTAAAAGAATTATCAAGAGCAATAGCAACTGATATTTTGGATTTTTTAGTTTTAACGGGTTTAATTTTATCTAAAGAAGATGATGTTTTACAAATTTTTTCAATTAGATCAAAATCAAGATAATCTGAAATCTCTTTTGAGATTTGTCTAATTTTATTATGAAGATCTTTTTGTTCACGTACAGGAATTAATCCTAAGTGTCTTGATTCTAAATTAGCTAAAGGGTTTTTTGGAATAACACCAATTATTGAAATTTTTAAATTTAGCAAAGCATCTCGACAAAGATCCTCATGTTTTTTACTTCCAATTTTGTTTAAAATTATTCCTGAAATTCTTGAATTTTTATGAAATTTAGTAAATCCTAATGCAGTTGCAGCAATTGAACGAGACGTTTTACTTGCATCAAGAATTAAGATTACAGGAGATTCCAATAGTGTTGCAACATGATGTGTGCTTGCAAGATTTGATTTTCCTCCAAAACCATCATAGTAACCCATTACACCTTCAATAATTGAGATATCTGATTTTGAATTTCTTGTAAAGCTTTCAATTAATTCTTGTTTTCCCATTAACCAAACATCTAGATTTTTAGTTTCATTTTTTGAAATAGAACTCAAGTAACTTGGATCAATATAATCAGGTCCGACTTTGAATGGTTGTACTGAAAATCCTCTTTTTTTCAAACCATAGATAATTGCACTTGTGATGGATGTTTTTCCAACTCCACTAGTGGAACCTGCAATTACTAATCTTGGAACTCTCAATTTCTTTTGTTAATGTTGTTTTTTATTTAAATTGATTTAATTGAATATTTACAATGTTTTTACTAGATGGTTTTCTAGTCTAAGTATGAGTGAAAAAGGATTAGTAATTGTGTATACAGGAAATGGAAAAGGTAAGACCACTGCGGCATTAGGCCTAGCGTTAAGAGCAATTGGTTATGAACACAAGGTGTGTATGTTACAATTCATTAAGGGATCATGGCATTATGGTGAAATGGATTCCTCAAAGAAATTAGAACCAAATTTTGAATTAATTGCAGTAGGAAAAGGATTTGTTGGGATATTAGACGATAATAGTACAAGAGAAGAACATGAAAAATATGCTGCAGAAGCATTAAAAATTTGTAGAGAGAAAATTTTTTCAGAGAAATACAATGTGGTTATACTTGACGAAGTAAATTATGCAATCAATTTAGGTTTGATAGATGTCCAAGATATAATAAAAATAATTAAAGAAAAGCCTTCTAATGTAGATCTTGTTTTAACAGGAAGAGATGTAAAAGAAGAAATTGTTGAATTAGCAGATTTAGTTACAGAAATGAAGGAAATTAAACACCCGTTTAAATCTGGGATAAAGGCAAAGAAAGGAATTGATTTTTAACCTTAACAGATAGAGGAAAATTAGAAATGGTATCAGATACACATGAATTACCAGAAACTGGTGAGATTGTAATTGCAACAATAACAAAAATTAGTGATCATGGTGCATATGTTACACTAGATGAATATGATAAAATTCAAGGATTTTTACACGTTTCGGAAATTGCTCCAGGATGGGTACGCAAAGTAAACAAGTATCTAAGAGAAGGAGAAAAGAAAGTATTACTAGTAAAAAAAGTTGAAAGGGATAGAAAAGAAATCGATCTATCATTAAAACAGATTTCAAAAGATCAAAGAAAAAAGAAACTTCGTGATGTTAAAAGATTTGAAAAAGAACAAGGAATTTTAAAAAATATTCAAGAAAAATCAGAATTAACTACAAAACAAATTGAAGATATAGAAGACAAATTTTTGTCAAAATATGATTCAGTTTATGATGCAATGTTGAATATTGCAATCAAAGGTAGTGCAGAGATAGAAGATTTGAAATTACAAAAGAAAGTTATGACAACTATTGAGGATATTTGTTCAAAAATGAAACTTCCATCAGTAGAGTTGAGAGGAATTCTGGAAATTTCAAATAATAAATCTAATGGAGTTGAACTAATTAAAAAAACATTAACAGATGCAGAAAATGTTGAAGATGCAAAAATAGAGATAACATATTTGGGTGCACCAAAGTATCGATTAAGTTTAATTTCTCAGGATTTTAAAACCGCTGAGAAATCCTTGAAACCAATTTTAGAAAAAATTGAGAAAAGTGTAAAAAATCAAAATGGGGTTTATGTATTTACACGAGAAGAATCAATAAAGATTGGTGAAGGATAATGCGTTTTCAATTAAGAAAATGTACTGAATGTGGGGCATATACACTAAAAGAAATTTGCAAAAATTGTGACAAGTCTACAAAAAGCGTACACCCTGCAAAATTTTCTCCAGATGACAAGTATCTAAAATACAGAATTGCTGATAAAGAATAACTGGTAATTGCAATAATTTAGTATTATCATTACTTATCATCTAAATTTTTATCAACAATACTAAATGTGCTCTAGCTGAATCCTTACTCTTACGTTATCTTGAAAGAATCGAGGATCATGCTGTATTTATGAGCGATGCAATCAACTATATCGTTACAGGAAAACACAAACCAAGCGAAAAGAGAATAGCAGATCATACTAAATCTTCTTTTTAATTAGACGCATTTGCTATAGAGATCAACGCTAAATATGAGAGTCATTCTATGTAACTGTGGCAAATCCTAAAGATTTAGACAAGGTACATTCAGGAAACCTAGATTTGAAACGTACAGATTTGTCACGTGCGAATTTGATAGGTGCGAAATTGGAAGGTGCAAATTTGGAAGGTGCTGATTTGAAATATGCGAATTTGATAGGTGCGAAATTGGAAGGTGCAAATTTGGAAGGTGCAAATTTGGAAGGTGCGCATTTGATACGTGCATTTTTGCACAGGGCGAATTTGATAAGTGCGAATTTGGAAGGTGCAAATTTGTACGAGGCGAATTTGTATTTTGCGAAATTGAGAGATGTAAATTTGAGAGATGCGAATTTGAGAGATGCGAATTTCGATTAATTAAAATTATTAAATTAAAGAAATAAACATGAATTAATTCAATGCATTCTTAATTGTATTTTGTAATGCATTTCGATGTTCTTCAATTATGCCCCTGATCTCAAATGTATCTACATAGCCACCAGCTGATGCTCTAGTAGCTTTTAGCAAATAATGCAATGTAGCCTCCTCAATTTTTCCTACATAATATCCATAAAGAAAATCAAGTTCATTCTCACATTTCCAAACTTTTTTTGTTTCCAGAAATGTTTCTTTAATTTCTAGAGGTATTTCTTGAATTCTCCTTGAAATATAGTAATTTAATGATTTTAGCATTGAGGTGTTGGTAATCACAGTCAGTATTATTTACAAATGGTTAATCAAGATAGCTGAAATAGATTTAATTTTAGTAGTTTAGAAATTTTCTTATAACATGTCTTCACAAAGTACAATTCTCAAGTCTTTCCCAAAGGAATTTGCTCCAAGACCACTTCAAAAAAAATTAATAGGAGAAATTCAAGAAAAAATTGATTCAGGCGTTAGAGTTGTATTACTTTCAGCTCCAACAGGGATTGGTAAATCACTTATTGCTGCAAGTGTTGCAGAATATTTTGGGAGTTCATTTGTTGTAACAGCATCAAAGCATTTGCAAGATCAATATGCCAAGGATATGCCGTGGTTTAAATCAAACAAGGGAATGCCAAATTTTGCATGTCATAAAATTATGGAGAAACATGGAATAGATTTAACAGAAACAGATTTTGCTGTACAAAACAAATGGACCTGCGACATGGGTACGTGTTTTGACAAAAAAACAAAAAAAGAATGTGAATACAAACCAAAACTTACTGAAGTTGCAGAAGGAAAAAGAAAACCGGATGACTGCTTGTACTATTTACAAAAATATCAAAGTTTGATTTCTTCACATTCCATATGGAATTATGCTTCTTACTTTCAAATGATGAAGTATCAAAAAGAAAAATATGCTCAATATCTAAATAAAAAAGTTGCAATATTTGACGAAGCACATAGAATTGAAGATCAAATAATTCAATTTGTTGGAATTGATATTCACGAAAAAAATTTGAATGAATGTAAAATTGATGTAGAAAGTTATGATTTGGAAGATATTGATGATGTAATGAAATTATCAGATGGTTTGTCTGAATCTTATGCAAGACAAATTAGTAATTTAGAAAATGATAGCGCTTTTGCTCAAAATCCAGATTATGAAGTGGTTCAAACACTAGAAAATAAATATAAAAAATATGCTGAAGCACGTTCTGAGATTTATTTAAATAAACAAAATTTCATTTTAAACAAACCATATTTTGATGAAGGTGGAAAGTTTAGATCACTTTCTGTAAAACCACTTGATATCTCAAAATATGTTAGTACATATTTTGAACATCCAGTTCAGATTTTCATGTCTGCCACTATCGATAAAGAAAGTTTTTGTGAAAATACGGGATTTGATCCAGGTATGGTAGAAATTGTAGATACACAAGTCTCACCATTTCCAATTGAAAATAGAAAAGTAGAATTCTCAGATGTTAAAAGACTGAGTTACAATTCAACACGTGATGATGAATTACTAGTAATTAAAAAAATTGATGAAATAATGACGAAATATTCTGATAAGAAGGGATTAGTTTTGACATCATCAAAATCAAGATGCTTTGAAATTTTACAAAATCTTTCTGAAGAAAATAAAAAGCGTATTAGAATTTGTCATAGCTTTAATGCAGATGGTAAAACCCAAGATCAGATTGTACAAGAACATGCAGAAAGTGAAAATGGGGTTTTACTATCATCTTCATTATGGGAAGGAGTTGATCTAAAAGAAGACATGTCAAGATTTCAAATTATTGCAAAAGCACCTTATCCAATGCTATCAGAAACTAGAACTAGAGTAAAGATGCAAAAATATCCATTATGGTATAAGGCACAAGCAATTATGAAATTACTGCAAGGATTTGGTAGATCAATTAGAGATTATGGCGACTGGGCTGACACATATGTTCTTGATTCTGCAGCACACGAGTTACTTTTAATGAATAGAAAAATGGTACCACATGCCTATCATGATATAATTTTTCCAAGTTCCTTCAAAGAATTTTTAGGAGATAATTAATTACACCCATATTTAAGAGCCCAATCTAATTCGCCAAATTCACTTCTTCCACAGAATCTTGAATCAAGTTTAGCATGATCATTGTCTAAAAGTAATTCATTAAGTGACGTCTCACTACAAAATACAAGACCAATTTCTCTATCAAATGATGGTTTTTGACCTCTATCTAAAATAAAAACAGATTCACTTCCTGGTGAACACTGTGATTCTGAAAATACTTTTGCAGCTTCTCCACCAGGTTCTGTACGTTCTGCTGCATTTACAAGTGCAAGTCTAATTCTAATTTCCTCACCACGATCTGAAAGAAATTTTACAGTATCCCCATCAACTACTTGAGTAATTATGCCTGTTGTGCAGATTTGTTCATCACAATTAATTGAGGTATCAGGGGGCGTAATAGAAATAGAATATGCTACAATTCCAATACCTATTATAGAAATGAGCATCATTGAGATTGCCTTTAACATATTACCCATAAATTACATAATCATCAATACAATATAGATGATTTTTTAACTCAATTAATTAAAATGAAAGTATGTCAAATGTTTCAGATGCAAGAAATTTTGCAAAAAAGAAACATGCAGGTCAATTAAGGAAAAACGACAAAACACTAACATTTTCTCATCTAAAAGATGTAGTAAAAAATTTGCAAAAAATGAAGGTTACAAACAAAGATATCTTCTGTGCTGCATGGTTACACGATACAATTGAGGATACAGATACCGATTTTGATTCTATAAGAGAAAGATTTGGTAAAAATATTGCAGATATTGTAGTGTCAATTACTAAAGATAATCGATTACCAAAAAAACAAAGAGAAATAAAATATGCAAAAGACTTGAAATCTTCAAATGCAAAAGCAAAAATTGTGAAAATTGCAGATATTTTAGCAAATGTCAATGATGCACCAAATGCTGGAAGAAGTATACAATGGGAGAAACAACAATTTATTAAAAAATCTAAATACTGGAGTTATGTTTCAGGCGTAAAACCAGGAAAACTTGCAGAACTTTCATGGGCAAATAGAGAATGGAATAGACTACAGGAAAAATATAGTTAGTTTTTTTGCTCGTAAATGTTTATCGTTTTTATTTTCTAAAATATATGATACAATATGGAAATAAAAAAAATACTAGTTACAGTAGACGGTTCAGAGTATTCAGAAAAAGGATTAGACATAGCAATTAGTCTTGTGAAAGATAGTAAAAGATCAATTTTAGGTTTGTATGTAAAACCTCATTCAGTAGATTCCCTCAAGTACGGAGATGTATTTTCAGGACATTATGATGAAATTGCTAGAAAATCATTTCAGAGTTTAAGAGAAAAATGTGAAGTAAATGATGTTAAATTTACAACTGAAATTAGAATTGGAGATGTAAAAACAACTATTGAAAAAATGGTAAATGATGAACAGATGAATATTGACATGGTAATCATAGGGTCTAGAGGAAGAGGTTCAGTCAAAGGAGCTTTACTAGGAAGTGTTTCAAAATATGTTTTAGATAAGAGTAAAGTTCCAGTTCTCATAGTGAAATAAAATTATGATAATTATTTATTGCGAAAGAATTATGTGAAATTAAATGCGACTATCACTATTCAAAATCAGTATTATATTAATAATAATTGGAGCATCTGGTACAGGGATTATCTTTTCAGAATCAGATAAAATACAAAAATTCATGACATTAAAACTGACCGAATTTGATGAAGTGAGTTTGTATTTTGAGGTAGGAGATATAGCATATTACAAAATTACAATTCCAGAATTTGAAGGTCAAGGAGTATTTTATAGAATTGTGGATGAAAATCACAACACCATATCAAAAGGAATATCTGAAACAAAAATGTCAATTAAATACTTTGACGTAAAAAAGTCAGGCATACATACAATGATTGTAACAAATCTTTCTCAAGAGAGTATGAAGTATGAGATAGAAATTGGGAGTACAGATTCCAATAAAATTATAATTCCAACCGGTATTATGTTTATAGGAGGATTATTACTACTATTCACATCTTTTATGAAGTTGAAAAATTATAGAATAGAACAACCTGATGAAAATATCAGATGAATTGGCATACACTGAATGTAATGGCCAAAGTATAATGCAAAATTAAATCCAAGCCAAGAAGTCATAAGTAGAAAAGTTACAATTGAAAATGGTAAAAATGACTTGAGATTAGAATTTTGGAAAGATTTTATTATTAGAAATGCACCTAATGCAGATAAAACAATTCCAATCTCAAGTGGCTGATGTGTTAATGATAACAAACCGTCAATTCCAAACATATCATGAGATATGGAATCTCCAAAACCTGAGACAATTTGCATTATAGAACCAACTATTACAAGTTGTAGTCCGCGTTTCAAAATTCCGTTAATTGAATTTTTTATCAATAAATTAATGGAAAATAGAGATGCAACAGCAACTAGTGTAACACCAGTGTATACTACAATATGTGGATCTGACCAGAAAAATTCAGGTGATTTTTGAAGATGATTAATGGCATCCCATATTCCTGCTATAAGAATTACTAGAGGTCCAGTAACCGCTAGAATTGAAATTATAAATAATTGTGAATTAAGTTTTAAATAAAGACGATTAGAGACTTTTTCAAGTAAAGCAGTAAGCATGATTTGATTTCAATTTGTTTTATTAAAAAACCAATCTCATAAAATAAGACTAAAAAACTAGTTAAAAAAAATTAAAATCATGTCAGTTTGGATAGGAGGAATATTTCTAAAAGAAGAAGGAGGATACGAAATAGTTTTGAGATCACTTGCTCATTATAAAAAGCGATTACGAACAATAGGCGAGAGTCCAGAATTAAAAGAGGCAGCTGCCATGTTTGCACCTATTTTACAATCACAAGCACAAAAAAGATTCCCAATGGTTGTGGAAGCAGAAAAAAAGATTAAACAGATATTACAAAATTCAATACCCCTTCAATCTTTAGAGCAAGATTTAGAAATTTTAGAAAAAGCATTAGAATGTCGTCAAGCAGACATTGAAAAAGCACAAGATACAGGAAAAGACTACTTTATGAAATTATTGGGAGATTTGCAAGAAGCAACAAAAGATTTGTCCCAAATTAAAAATGCGCTTGTAAAAATAAAACAATATTCAGATTAGGTTTTCAAAGATTTTACATAATCTTCAAGTTTTTGTTTCTTTTCTTCAGGTGATAATGGTAGGAATTCTTGCAATTTCTTCATAGTATAATTTGCATATTGAGCATTTTACAATGATAATTGGGCTATTAGTAACACTTTTTTGTTGTGACATGTATTACAGGGCATGACAGATCCGAGTTGTAATCTATGTGAAAGAAAGCTTTCAGAGCATACATACGAAGAATCAATAAAATGTGCAATGGAGCTAATCAAACAAGGACATAAGAAAATTGGAATGGGTCAACATCGTCTACGACAAACAATGTCAAAGGATAGTTCTACGTGAGACTTGGCAATTAAATAACCTTAAACATCATTTTTGAACGAGTTGATTCTTCTTTATGAACTACCATCGGTTTAGGATAATTTATTGATGTATCCAATGGTTTAATTTCAATTTCGTGAATCTCTTTTGTAGAGACATCAATTAATTCTGGAATCCATTTTTTTATGTATATACATTCAGGATCAAATCTTTTTTGTTGTAGCCATGGATTGAAGACTCTAAAATATGGCTGAGCATCACATCCAGTTGATGCAGACCATTGCCAACTTCCTGCATTAACACATGGATCATAATCAATTAGATATTTTGCAAAATGTCTTTCACCAAGCCTCCAATCACATTGAAGATCCTTTGTAAGAAATGATGCTACAATCATTCTACATCGATTATGCATAAAGCCAGTTTGTTTTAATTCACGCATGCCAGCATCCACTATAGGAAATCCAGTAATGCCACTAGTCCATTTTTCAAACTTTTTTTTATTATGAGACCATTTTAGATCTTGATATTTTTCTTGAAATTCTTTTTTTTGTGAGTATGGAAAATGGAACATTAGATGTGAAAAAAAATCTCGCCAGTATAACTCAGATATGAATGAGTGATCAGTCCCAAAAAATTTGGAAGCTGCTTGATAGACTTCTCTTATCGAAACAGTTCCAAAACGATTATGTGTAGAAAGTTGTGATGTAGGTTTTGATGGGATGTTTCGTTGCACATTATAATCTGAAATGTCATCAAAATTTTCTAAAATTTTAAGACCATTTTTTCTTCCTCCTTGGATTATGGTAGTAGCTGGAATTATTTTTTCCAGTTTAGAAATAGTATCGTCAGAGTTTTGACTTGAACTGATTAAATTTTTGTGAGTAAATTTTCGCGGTGATCTCACTTTATGCTGAGATGCTGCACGATAAAATGGAGTAAATACAAGATAAGGTGTATCATCTTGCTTTAAGACAGAACCTGCATCACGTAGTAAAAGATCACCATATGCCTCAAAATC
>LFEZ01000009.1 GCA_001510295.1 Thaumarchaeota archaeon casp-thauma4
GGAGATTGGTACATCTTTTGGTTACTCTACATTATGGTTTGCAGATGCCATGAGTAAAAACTCAAAGATAATAACTATAGAAAAAAATCAAAAAAAAATCAAATTTGCAAAAAATAATTTTCATAAAGCAGGAGTAGCAAATAGGATAGAAATTAAAGAAGGCATAGCAAGAGATGTTTTGATTCAACTAAGTAAATCTAGATCAAAAACACAAGAGCACTTTGATTTTATATTCATCGATGCAGACAAAGAAGAATATCCGTTTTATTTTGATATTTGCTTGTCAATGTTAAAAAAAAATGGTATAATTGCAGCAGACAACATTATTTTTCCAAAGCGATTCAAAAAATACATAAAAAAATATCTAAACCACATTAATGGGGTTAAAAGTGTCCAATCAATTACAGTCCCTATTGGCAATGGACAAGAAATATCTTTTAAAAAATGAATTAGAATAAAACATATAGATAGTATGAAAGATTCATCGAAAAAAGCTATTGCAAGACACATCTTAGATAAAAAATGAGCCTAAAATTCAATTTTTGGTAATTTTTAAGTATGGTATACCAATTATATCACTAATGGCAACAGGTACAGAAATTCGATTAAGCAAAATTATGCGAAAAGGCAAGATGCTTTGTATTCCAATGGATCATGGAATTTCTAATGGACCTATTGAAGGATTAGAAAAACCACATGATATAATTTACAAATGTGAAAATCATGGTTTGACAAGCATCATAATTAACAAAGGAATTATCAAAACATTACCAAGACCGACGAAAGTTGGAATTTTAGTTCACTTTTCATCTAGTACCTCGTTATCATTATCTCCAAATAGAAAAATGCTAACAGGGTCTGTGAAAGAGGCAATAAGATTGGGTGCAGATGGAGTTTCACTACACATCAACATTGGAGGAAAAGAAGAACCAGAAATGATCGAACAGTTAGGTAAAATTTCTGAAGAATGTCATGAATGGAATGTTCCATTACTTGCAATGATGTATCCTAGAGGAGAAAATGTTAAAGATCCACATGATCCAGAAGTTGTTGCACATACTGCAAGAATTGGTGCAGAGTGTGGTGCAGATATTGTTAAAACATTATACACAGGAGATATTGATTCATTCAAAAAAGTAATAGAAAGTATTCCAGTTCCGGTTGTGATTGCCGGAGGTCCAAAATCAAAAACTGATTTGGATATTTTACAAATGACTGAAGATGCAATGGCTGCAGGTGCAAAAGGAGTTACATATGGAAGAAATATCTTTGCACATAAATCACCAGATAAAATGGTAGAAGCACTAGCAGGAATAATTTTTAGAAAAGAAACTGCAAAAGAAATGGCAAAAGAATTGGCAAAGAAAATTGAAAACTGATAAACTTTTGATTGTCCAACCAAAAGTTGGAAAAAATCAATTAAATAAATTTATAAAAAATTTAGAAAATGAAGGTGTAAAACATATCTATGCAGATCCTAAAACCATTACAGATAAAAAAAGTAAAATGAAGACCTTGTTTACAACATCTAATGCAGATTATGTTTTAATTGGTAAAGATGGGAAGAAGGTAAAAGGTAAAAAAAATGGAAAACAGTTCAAAATTCTATCAAACAAAGATATTGACACTGTTTTTGAGACTGCAAAAAAAGGATTAGATTTTGTCATTATAGAAGTAAAAGATTGGAAAATAATTCCTCTAGAAAATATTATAGCAAAATTGCATAAAATTCATACACAAATATTCACAATAGCAAAAAATCAAAAGGAAGTTAGAAAAATGTTTTCAATTTTAGATGTGGGAGTTGACGGAGTAATATTTCAAACAGGTTCCATAGGAGAAGTAGAAGAAATATTGGTGAATCTTGGCACAAAAAGTTTTGATTTGAGTACTGCAAAGATTACGGAAATTCAAGAAGTAGGAGATGGAGAACGAGTTTGCGTGGATACAGCATCAATATTGCATAAAGGAGAAGGAATGTTAATTGGAAGTAGAGCCAATTTCATGTTTTTAGTTCACAATGAATCAGTTGGATCATCATTTACATCACCAAGACCATTTAGAGTTAATGCAGGAGCAGTTCATTGCTACACATTATCACCAGATGGAAATACAAAATATCTATCAGAGTTAGAAACAGGAAGTGAAGTATTAATTTTAAACTCTAAAGGAATGGCAAGAAGAGCTGCAATTGGACGTTGTAAAATTGAAAAAAGACCAATGTTGTTGATTAAAGCAAAGGTTGGAAACGAGATAGGCGGAATCATAGTACAAGATGCCGAAACTATACGATTTGTAAAAGCAAATGGACAGCTAGTATCAGTCACGCATCTAAAAAAGGGAGATTCAGTTTTGGTATTTTCAAAAGAAGCAAGTGGAAGGCATTTTGGAATGGAAGTAGCTGACGAGTACATTCTTGAAAAATAATGAAGTATAAGACCTGTGTATCAATTGGCGAGAAGAATCCAAATAAAATCAAAATAATTCTAAAAAAAGCACTTTTAAAATCAGATTTTGCAGAGATACGATTTGATTATTTAAAAAAATCAGACATTCCAATTGTTTTAGAAAATTCTAAAAAGAGTTTATCAAGATGTGTATGTACACTACGACCAAAATCAGAAGGAGGATTATTCAATGGAAAAGAAGAGGAAAGAAAATCAATCTTACGATTAATTGCAGAATATAATCCATTTTTACTGGATGTAGAATTTAATACAATTCAAAAAGATAAGAAACTTGCAGTATATTTGAAGAAGACTAGATGCAAGTTATTGATTTCATGGCATGATTTTAAAAAAACACCAAATGAATTACAGTTAAAATCCAGATTTAACAAAATGAGAAAATTTTCTAATGTTGTAAAAATTGTTACCGTGGCAAATAACGCATCAGATGCTTCAAGGTTATTATCACTTTATTCTATCAAATCAAAGAACAAAACTGTGGCATTTTGTATGGGAGACCAAGGTAAATTTTCAAGAATATTATGTTTACATTTAGGAAGCCCATTTACCTACGTATCGTTAGGAAAAGCAATTGCCCCAGGACAGTTTAGTGTAGATGAAATAAAATCTCTGCAAAACTAAGACTATGTCCCTTGATCGTAATTAGAAGTAACAGAAAATTCATGAATCTTTTCAGTATCTTGTCCATCTAATGATATAAAGACATAAACAGTGTAAAGATTATTTACCATCCATAATGTACCATCTTGACTAGTTTCACGTGCAAATATCTGATAACGCAAAAATCCATCGTTAGTGACTCCAGAAAAAGTATGAATTAATTCCTCCTCATGATATAATTCGATTTCTACATTAACACCGTCAACAGTATATGCTGCATTTCTGTTAAATGTTGGTGGTTGATTAGAATATTTCTCAGCATCAAAAACTAAAATATCCAAAACAAATTTTTGCTCTGGCCTTACAGTATCATATCCTTCAAGTAACAATATTAACGACACTCCAGTAACAGTTGTGGTCTCAGGAATTTCTTCAATAGTTTCTTCTAAAGTAATTTCAGGACTTGATGTATCAACTTCAATTAATCCAATTTCAATTAGATACTTCATCGCATTAATAAATTCAGAATCAGGTATTTTTCCATCAGACCACCAACCAGCAGTATTTCTAATCCAATCTGGAATAATTTTATCAGGTCCAGAAATTCCAGGTTCTACTAAAGGAATGTAAATTATTCCCTCATTTATTAAAAATTCCAAACCGTTAGTAAATTCAGTTTGAGATATTTGTCTTTCAGACCACCAAGAAGCGTTATTTTTTACCCATTCAGGAATACCCTCAGAAGAGGATAGTGGGATGAAAGAAAATCCAATTAATAGAATAATAAAGAAAGTTGTCTTATGCATGCTTTTTCTTGTGTTTCATAGAATTAATTTTTGCTATGAAAATTTTATTTACCAATGAATAGGTTATAACAATCCAAATTGAATTGAAGATATGTTAAAGACATATGCAGTAATTGGAGACCCAATTGACCATTCATTATCCCCCACAATACATAATGCAGCATATAGAGAACTGAAAATGGATTGCACATACATTGCATATAGAGTGATTCAAGGAGACTTGGCTGTAGGCATAGAATCGTTAAAAAAAATCAAAATTTCAGGATTTAATGTAACAATACCTCACAAAATTGAAATGATGAAGTATTTAGATAACGTGGATGAAAATTGTAAAAAAATTGGTGCAGTGAATACAGTTCTTAATGATGATGGAATACTAAGAGGATTTAACACAGACATGGATGGATTTTTAGAACCAATAAAAAGAAAAGAGATTAGCATGAAAGATTCAAAGATTCTTTTACTTGGTGCAGGAGGAGCGGCAAGAGCAATTGTAACAGGATTTCAAAAAGAAAAGGCTAAAAATATTACAATCATTAACAGAACAAAAAACAATGGTGATGAATTAGTAAAATTTTCAAATGAATTAGGGTTAAATGCATTCTCAAAAACAATTGAAGAGATGGATGAACTTGATTTATATTTTGACTTTATAGTTAATGCATCATCGTTGGGATTAAAAAATGAAAAAAATATTATACCAGAAAAATTTTTGAATGAAGAAACAACTGTTTATGACATAGTTTACAAACCAATTAAAACAGATTTAATAAATAAAGCAAAAGAAAAAAACTGTAGAATTATTTTTGGATATGAAATGCTTCTTGGACAGGCAATACGTTCATTTGAAATTTGGCTAGATAAAAAAGCGCCATATGAGGTAATGAAAAGATCAATTCTAGGAGGTTTCTAATGGAACAAGTAATAGCAAAGGTGTACGGTGCAGTTTCCATAGTAAATGCAATTGCCATAGGAAAAGGATCAACATTAGGAATTGATACATTTGTTGAGACAATATTGACAAAAAAAGAGGGTAAAGGAATTCACATTACATCAGAGAATAAAACAATTAGTTCACGCTTGATAAATAAATTAATTGAAAATATGATTCCAAAGAAAATTTTAGATAGTACAAAATTAGAATTAAATTTTAAATCAAACATACCGACAGGTTATGGTTTAAAGAGCTCTAGTGCAATTTCAGCTGCAGTCATATTGTCATGTGCAAAAATCTTTGGAAAAACTATGAGTGATGAGGAAATTTTGAAACTTGGTGCAAAAACATCGATTCAGACAAAAGTCAGCATAACTGGTGCCTACGACGATGCATGTGCATGTCATTTTGGAGGTTTTAATGTAACTGATAATTTGAAAATGAAATTATTACATAGAGAATTGGCTCCAAAAGAACTACAGGCAATAATATTTTTACCAAAATCAAGAAAAAGAGGTAATTTAAGAAAATTAAAGGAGTTTAAACATGCGTTTGAAAAAGCATGGCAATTAGCAAAAGATTCAGATTATTGGAATGCTGCAATACTAAACGGAATTGCTACAACCACAATTTTGAATTCAGATCCAAACTTAATTATGAAATTGATGGAAAAAGGTGCACTATGTGCAACAATTTCAGGTAATGGACCTTCAATAATGGCAATTACGGATAAAAAGAATAAATCAAGAGTTCAAAAAGAATTTTCAGGATTAGAGGGTAGAATAATAGTAGCTAATATCAATAACAAAAAGGCATATGTTCATGAACTGTGAAATTCAAAAATCTAAATTAAATGGAAAAATAGTCTGTCCATCAAATAAAAGTTATACGCATAGAGCAATATTTCTTGCCGCACTATCAGACGGAAAGAGCATTGTAAAAAAAATTCTACGTTCTAATGATACTTTAGCTACAATTAATGCATGTAGAGGATTTGGAGTTGAAGTAAAAGAAATTGAAGATAACGTTACAATTAACAACACAATTAATTCAACTGTTGAGAATTCAGTGATAAATGCTGAAAATTCAGGAACAACTATCAGAATTGCAATTGCAATTGCCGCACTATCAGGAGGAAATACAACACTTACAGGAGATGAAAGTCTAAGAAAAAGACCAATGCAGCCAATCTTAGATTCGTTAGAAACAATGGGCGTAAAAACTGAGTCAGATAATGGAAAACCCCCAATACGCATCAACGGTAAAATCAAAGGGAAAGAAATTAGTATAAAGGGAGATATTTCTAGTCAATTTATTTCAGCATTAATGATAATTGCACCAAGATTACCAGAAGGGTTAACAATTAATGTCGAAGGTGAATTAGTATCAAAACCATATGTTGATTTAACAATTGCAATTATGAAAAAATTTGGCGCAGAAGTAAAGACTGAAGAAAAATATAAGAAATATAAAATCGCACATCAAATTTACAAACCAACTACATTTTCAATTCCATCAGATTTTTCTAATCTAGCACTACTTTTAGCAGCAAATGTTTTGTTAGGAGATGGGTTAACAATCGAGGTAAATTTAGGAGATATGCCACAAGGTGACGAAGCAATTGTAGATATTTTACAGAAATTAGGAGTAAATGTTACTCTAGAAGAGGATATCATTACAACAGAATCTCCAGAATTATTGAAAGGTGGAAAATTTGATTTATCAGATACCCCCGATCTCTTACCAGCAATAGCAATTCTAGCATTAAAATCAGAAAAACCAATTGAACTGTTTAATGTAAGACATGCAAGATACAAAGAAACAGACAGAATAGCAGTAATGTCAAGAGAATTAAAAAAAATAGGATTAGATGTAGAAGAGAAGGAAGACGGAATGATTTTGAAGAAAACAGAAGAGATGCACTCTGCAGAATTAAATTCAGAAAATGATCATAGATTATTCATGGCATTTTCAATAGTAGGAATGTTTATTGGAGATTGTACAGTTTCAGACCCAGATGCAGTGAAGGTTTCATATCCAAAGTTTATTTCAGATATGAAAAGCGTTGGCGCAAATTTCAAATAAAATTATGTTCCAAGTTTAATATCATTGGTACAAATAGATCTAATTGTTTCAATAGCAGATAAAATTGCAAGTCTACTTGTACGAGGATTGTTAGGATCAGGAACATTTTCAATTTTAGTGGTAATTTGACCAAATTTTCCACGAGCTATAATTTCATGTGTATTTGTAGATGTATTTGGATCAGCAATGATTTTTACAATTGTTTCATGACTTCCTAATCCAGAAAGGCTAAGCAATGCAGCGACGTTAATATTCTTTGGAAATAATCTTACAGCTTCACTTGCAGTACCTTCAAAAATTGTTGATATTTCTTTAATCTCATCAGGATTTATTTTAAAATCATCAAAAAATTTTGCACCCTTTAATGAATTAGGATGTTTTGTAGTAGTCAAAACAACTGAATCAAGTTCATCTTTTACAGATTTTATTGCATCAATTCCAGATATTGCACCAGATGGAAGATAAACTGTTTTTTTTAGTTCTTTACATGCATCAGAAATTATTTCAAATACAGATTCATCTAAAAGTGCACCACAACTCATGATTACCAAATCTTTTCTATTTTGAAGTATGCTTAATGCGTTATCACTAACTGCATCTTGAGAAGCAGCTTCAACTACCAGATCAACAGGATTAGAAGATAAAAGATGTACATTTTCAACAACTACAGGTTTATTTTTTAATTTACTAACAAGAGAGGCTGATTTCTCTTTATTTACATCAAAGATATGGGTTAATTTTGCAGGTATTATTCCAGTATCAATTGCAATTGCAATTTGGGTACCAATTGAACCACATCCAAGCAAGCCAATTCTTTTCATGTATATTTTTGAATGTAATTTTGTAAATAAACTCTAAGTTTATGCATATAACGATTATAAACATCATAGACGATCTTTGATTGTTGAACGGTAATTCAATTGGTAGAAGGCTAGTTCTCACCAGTTTTGGAGAAAGTCATGGAAAATGTATTGGTGCAGTTTTAGATGGATGCCCAGCAGGTCTGGAATTAGAAGAGAAAGATATTCAGAAAATGCTAGATTTGAGAAAACCAGGACAGTCACTTGTGTCCACACAAAGAAAAGAAGATGATGTCGTAGAGATCCTCACAGGCATATTTAGAGGATTTACTACAGGAGCACCAATTACAATGATTATTTGGAATAAAGATCAAAAATCAATAGCATATGAAAAATTAAGAACTGAAATGCGTCCAGGGCATTCCGATTATCCGGCATATATGAAATATAAAAAATTCAATGATCATCGAGGTGGAGGAAGATTTTCAGGAAGATTAACTGCAACACATGTCATGGGTGGAGCAATTGCTAGAAAATTATTAAAAGATACAATTGGAGTTGAAACAAATTCTTACACATCACAGATTGGAAAAGTGAAAATGAACAAAGAAGCTACAAAAAAAGAATTCAAATCCATTTATACAAATGATGTGAGATGTCCAGAAAAAAATACAGCACTAAAAATGAAAAATGCTATTTTAGATGCTAGAAAAAAAGGTGATTCGCTTGGCGGAATAATAGAGTCCATAACTACCAATTTACCAGTTGGGTTAGGAGAACCAATTTTTGGTTCATTAGAATCTGACATAAGTAAAGCAATTTTTTCAATTCCAGCAGTTAAAGGAATAGAATTCGGTTCAGGGTTTGCAGGTTCTGAAAAATTTGGTTCAGAAAATAACGATGCATATGTAATAAAGGGAGGAAAAATTTTAACGAAAACAAATAATTCAGGAGGAATTTTAGGAGGTATCTCAAATGGAATGCCAATTACACTTAGAATTGCATTCAAACCGGCATCATCCATATCTCAAATTCAAGACAGTATTGACGTAAAAAAGATGAAATCGATAAAAATTCAAGTAGGAGGAAGACACGATCCATGTGTGGTGCCACGTGCACCACCAGTAGTTGATTCATTGGTTGCTTTAACTATAGCGGATCATGCACTACTTAGTGGTTACATAAAACCAACATTATGAATATGACTGAACTAGAAGAATTAAGAAAAAAAATTGAAACAATTACAATTGAAATGTTGTCTTTGTTAAAAACAAGAACAGAAATTGCACAAGAAATTGTTAAAATAAAAAATCAACAAGGAATGAGTGTATCTAATGAATCTAGAGAAAATGAACTTAGAGAATTAGTAAAAAAAGAATGTCAAAAGATTGGTTTTGAAACAAATACAGCGTTGAAATTCTTGAATTTTTTATTAAATGAATCAGTGAAAGTTCAATCTTTAGAATCAAACACACATTTAGCAATTTTTCTTAAAGCAAAAGAATTAGAACGGCAAGGTAAAAAAATAATTCACTTAGAAGTAGGTGAACCTGATTTTCAACCTCCTATTAATGTAAAAAAATCATTATCAGAAGTATATGATAAAGGATTTGGCAAATACGGTCCAGCTAAAGGTTTGCCAGAATTTAGAACAAAATTAGCAGAATTTGCAAATAATAATTTTGGCGCCAAGGTAAATTTAGAAAACGTAATGGTCACACCTGGTTCGAGATTTGGTGTGTTTCTTGCAATATCCACACTATTAGATGCAGGTGATGAGATCATAGTGATAGAACCAGCATGGCCAGCATACGGACAATGTGCAATTAACTCAGGAATCAAAGTGAGAATTATTAAAACAACATTAGAGAATAGATGGGAGCCAGATCTTAAAGAAATTTCTTCATGTATAAATGAAAATACAAAGATGATTGTTCTTAATTATCCAAATAATCCTACTGGAAAAATTTTACCTAGAACACTACAAGACCAAATTGTAGAAATTGCTAAAAAAAATAATTTGTATATTCTCAGTGATGAAGTTTACAGTAATTATTCAAATGAAGAATGGAATAGTATTTTATCATACGATTATGAAAAATCAATTGTTTCACAATCATTTTCAAAATCACATTCAATGACAGGATATAGAATCGGATATTTAATTTCTAGTAAAAATATTATTGATAGATTAACAAAATTACAAGCACTTTGTTTAACAAATGTTTCAGAACCAATTCAATATACAGCCATGAAATCATTGGATGATGATATAACAGGAAATAGAGAGATTATAAGCCAGAGATTAACAAAATTGGAAGAAATATGTAAAAAGATGGAATTAGAATTTGTAAGACCAGATGGTGCAATGTATATTTTTGCACGCACTAAAAATCAAATTAACACTTCGAAATTATCAGAAGAATTGCTAAATCACGGAGTAGCAATAGCTCCAGGAATTGGGTTTGGCGACTATAATGAATTTTTTAGAATATCAGCATGTTTGGATATAAAAACACTAATTGAAGGCATGGACATATTAAAAACTAGGTTATAGATAGATAATGGCTAAAACAATTGCAATAATTGGTGCTGGGGGTGCAATGGGCTTGTGGTTTTCAGAATATTTTTCAGCCAAAGGATTTGAAGTAACAGGTTTTGACAATGCAAATCCAGTCGCAAAAAATATTAAAAAAGCAGAAACACTAATCAGTGCAATTTTGAATGTTGATTATGTTTTATTATCAACACCAACTAAAAAAACACCAGAAATTATTAGACTAATCGCAAAAGAAATGAAAAGAGAATCATTTCTCATAGATATAACATCACAAAAATCAAAAACAGCAATAGCGTTAGGAAAGATTCCTGCTAAAGTTTCACCAATTTGCATTCATCCAATGTTTGGTCCAGGTGCAAAAAGTCTAAAAAACCACAATATTATTTTAATACCAATTAAAGATGGAAAAAAAGAACTTAATGTTGCAAAGAGTCTTTTCCCAGATGGTAATTTTGTAACAATTGATTCAACAGAACATGATAAAAAAATTGCAACTATTCTTGGTTTAACTCATTTAATCAACATAGCATTTGCAAATATTTTAGCAAAAGATGATAAAATGTCACTAACCGAAAAAATGTCAGGAACTACATTTAAAGCTCAAAAAATTTTAGCAGAAAGTATAATGACAGAATCGCCAGAATTAATTGAAACTATAATATCAAATCCAGAAATTAGAAGAGTTGCTGAAGAGTTTTGGAAAGATGTAGGGAAATTGTTAACATATGCACAAGAAGGAAAAAGTGATGAGATTATTGCATATATCAACATGAATAAAGAAAAAATTTCTCAAAATATTGATCTAGAAAAATCATACAAAAAACTAACAAAGATGGTCAATACCATCGATAAATAATGCATAAAACAAAAATTGTTACTACATTTTTAACAAATTCAGATAAAATTCTTCTCTTAAAACGAAGTAAAAAAGTAAAAAGTATGAAGAATCTGTGGGCAGGCATTAGTGGGATGATAGAAGGAGATGAGAAACCAGTTGAACGTGCAAAAATTGAGATTTATGAAGAAGTTGGAATTGGAGAATCAAGTATAAAATTAATTAAAGAAGGAGAGATGATTTTAATCGAATCTCCTCAATATGATAATCATCAATGGGAAGTTTATCCATTTCTATTTTCTTGTAATAAAAGAGAAATTAAATTGAATTGGGAAAATTCAGATTCTAAATGGATACATGTAAATGAATTAAATAATTTTATAACAGTTCCAAGTCTTGACAAAGTACTAACTAGATTGTTCTAATTTTTCAGGATCTTTTTTGTATTTTCTTTGTTGTGGTAACATGAGATACACACATGCTCCACCACACATAGTGCATGGTACATTGTTTCCAGGATGTTGACCAGTTCTTCCATGAATTTTGGCTGCTTGTTCAGGATCAATAGATAACGCCAATTGTTTTTCCCAATCCAAAGTTCTTCTTGCTTCAGTCATCTTCATATCCCATTTTATTGCTTTTTCTCTAAGTTTAACAAGATCACCTGCATGTGCTGCAATACGATATGCAATTAGACCTGCTTTTACTTCCTCAGCATTTGGCAAAGCAAGATGTTCAGCAGGAGTTAAATAACACAAAAGATCAACACCCTCGCTAGCAGATACTGCTGCACCTATAGCACTTGCAATATGATCATGACCAGATGCAATATCAGTCACAAGAGGTCCTAAAACATAGTAAGGAACATCACCAATGAGTGATTTTGCCAGTCTAACATTTGCAGCAACTTCATTTAATGGAACATGACCAGGACCTTCAATCATGACTTGAACTTCTTTTTCATTTGCACGTTTAGCTAATCTTGATATATTGATCATTTCTTGAACTTGAAGTTCATCATGTGAATCTAAAATTGAACCGGGTCTTAGTGCGTCACCTAGACTAAATGTTACATCATATTTTTGTGCTAATTCCATCATATAGTCATAATGAGTAATGTATGGATTTTCTTTATCATATTTTAACATCCATGCAGCAGTAATAGTTCCACCTTTACTAACTACACCAGCATAGCGTTCTACCTTTAGAATTCTTTTGGCAATTTCTTTTGTTATGCCAGAATGAATTGTTGTATAATCAACTCCATCTTTTATGTTATTTTCAAATGCTTTAAGAAAATCATCTTCAGTAATATCTAATGGATTTTTATGTTTCTCTACTCCAAAATTATATGCTTCATAAATTGGGACAGTTCCAAATGTAATTGGTGCAACCTCTAATAATTTTCTTCTAATAATTCCAACATCCCCACCATCACTCAAATCCATGATTGTGTCTGCATGATATTTTACTGCAACTTTAGCTTTCTCAATTTCTTCATCAATATTGACATTCAATGTAGAAGTACCAATGTTTACATTCACCTTAGTTTTTGTGCCTTTACCAATAGCAACATTGTGAATTTTTTCTTTACGTACATTGTTGCTAGGAATAATTATTGAACCGCTAGCAATTTTGGGAATTAACCAGTCAAGCGTCACATCTTCGTCTTTTGCTACCTGTTTCATTTCATCAGTAGCTATACCTCTACGTGCAGAAGTCATTTGTGTGGCCATATAACAAATTGTCAAATGGTGGATTTAAACAATCGTTTAATTTACGATCACCATGAATGTTCTTTCAATTGGAGGCTCAGACCCATCATCAGGAGCAGGAATTCAAAGTGACATTAAAACATTTGAAAATCATGGAGTATACGGATTTACAGTAATCACTGCAATCACCAGTCAAAATACAAAGAAAATTTCTAAAATTCTACCAATTTCATCAAATATAATCAAATCTCAGTTAGAATCAATACTAAATGATTTTGAAATTGATGCCATTAAAATTGGAATGTTGTATAACACATCAATAATTAAAACAGTACATTCAATGATTAAGAAACAAAAGTGTCCAATTATCGTTGATCCAATAATTGAATCTACAACTAAAACTATTCTTTTGAAAAAATCAGCTATCAAAGATTATAAAAAAAATATAATACCATTAGCGACAATTATTACTCCAAATATACAAGAAGCTAAAATCCTAGCAGGGACATCATCTGTTAAAAAAGCAGCAAAAGAAATACAGCGATTAGGAGCAAAAAATGTCATAATCACAGGCTATAATGAATCAAAAAATGTCATAGAAGATTTTATTCTAGAATCAGAAAAAGAGTATATTTTGAAAGGTAAAAAAATTCAAATTATAAATCATGGAAGTGGGTGTAATTATTCTGCATCAATAGCCTCATCACTTGCATTAAAAAGATCAATTCATGATGCAGCTCAGTATGCAAAAGAATATGTATTTCAATCCATAAAAAATTCAAAAAAATTAGGTAAAGGAATTAGCATAACACATAAAGAAATATCAGATATGCAAAAAGAACTTTCGAATTCCATTGTTGATTTTCAAAATATTAAAAATGGCTCAAAAATGATTCCTGAATGTCAAACAAACTTTGTTTTTTCAAAAATTAAACCAAAGAAAATTGATAGTGTGTTAGGGATTTCAGGACGATTAGTTAAAGCAGGAGATAAAATTATCCAGGCAGGAGAACTCAGATATGGAGGATCACAACACGTAGCAACGTCAGTTGTGGAAGTTTCTAAGAAATTTCCTGAAATTCGTTCAGCAATCAACATAAAATATAATCCAGACATGATTGTTAAGGCAAAGAAAAAAAGAATGAAAGTCATAAGCTATGACAGAAAAAAAGAATCTAAAAATTCAAAACGAAAAGAGAATTCATCAATATCGTGGGGAATTTCTAGTTGTTTAAAATCTACAAAACCTGACATAATATTCCATAAAGGGGACATGGGAAAAGAACCTATGATCATAATATTTGGAACTAATCCAGAACAAGTAGTAAAGAAAATTTTGTCAATACAGTAAATCACTAAAGATTTGATAATTGAACATAAATAGAACTTAAAAGTGCATACAAACTCATGAAGGTAGTAATTTTAGCAGGAGGACTTGGAACTAGATTACAACCATATACAAAATCAGTTCCTAAATCAATGCTTCCATTAGGTGGAAAACCGATTTTAGAACATGAAATAGAATGGGTTAAAAAAAATGGAATAAAAGAAATCGTTCTATGTGTAAGTTATTTACGAAACAAAATTGAAGATTATTTTGGTGATGGTAAAAAATTTGGTGTAAAAATTGAATATGCCATTTCAAACAAGCCACTTGCAACAGCAGGTCAGTTAAAAACTGCTGAGAAATTCATCGAGGAAACATTTGTTTGTCTATATGGAGATTCAATCTATAATTTTAATTTGAGAAATATGATAAAAGAGCATAGAAAATCTAAATCTAATATTACTATGAGTCTCTATGATTACAAATTTAATTTAAAATACGGTGTAATTAATACAAAAAATAATGGCCAGGTGACTTCATGGAATGAAAAACCAGAATTTTCAGCAAAAATCAACATTGGTTGTTATGTGATGGAACCAGAAGTACTTCAATTAATTCCAAAAAATAAGTCATATGGAATGGATAGTGTGATACAAAAGACACTTCTAAAAAAAAAGAGAGTGTGGAGTGTGATTTCTAAAAAAGGATTTATTGATATTGGTGATAAAGAGACCTATGAAAAAGCAAATGAAGAGTATAAAAAAATAGGTATGAATAGATAATGTCAGATGTTAAAATTCGAAATATAGTCGAGTCAGATATTGATAATGGGTTTCTAGAAAGCTTAGACAGTTTAAGAAAAACAAGTAATCTTGATAGAGAAATCGTGAAAGACATACTTAGAAAAATTATTGCAAATCCAGATCACATAATACAGGTGGCAGAGATCGATGGAAAGATTGTTGGTTCAACAACATTACTTATTGAACAAAAATTTATTCATGATGGAGGACGCGTGGGACATATTGAAGACGTTGTTGTATCAAAAGAATACGAAGGTAGAGGTATAGGAATTAAACTTGTTAGTTCATTATTAGAAAAAGCAAAAATGATGAATTGTTATAAAACAATTCTAGATTGCCAAGATGAACTTATTCCATTTTATGAGAGAATTGGATTCAAACAAGAATCAAAACAAATGAGATATAATCACTGATTATCTTCTTTTTTAAAATTAAATAGTTTTGATGCTACATCAATTACATCAGAGTTTCCATGTTCAGTTTCTTTTCTAAGATTATTCATAGGAGTTGACATTATATTTTCAGCAACGGATTTAGTTAGTTCTTCAATTATTTTTTTCTGTGAATCATTTAGTTCACCTAACATACTAAATGCCTTTTCAAGTTCTTTTATTCTGATTGCATCAGTGTTTTTGAAGACATCTTTTACAATAGGTTCAGCTTCTAATCTTTTCATAGTGGCTTCTAATACTGGTAATTCTTCTTTAATAATTTCTTCTGCAGAGTTTTTCTGACCAATTCTGCTTCTCATGTTCTTATCAACCATTTCTGCAATTTGATCAATATTCATTAATTTTATACCTCTAAGTTCAGCAACTTTTTCATCAACAGTTCGAGGATTAGAAAGATCAAGTATCATCATACCGGAATGTTTAGTTTCAAGAGCCTTTTGTATTCTTTCAAAAGTTACCAAAAAGTAAGGTGCAGTTGTGGCTACAAACAGAATATCATAATTTTCAAAGCCATTTAAAATTGAGTTAAAATCAACAGGTAAGCCACCGACTGTTTTAGAGAATGATGTTGAACGCTCAACAGTTCTACTTGAGATAGAGAATGTATATCCACGTTTTGTTAATGATTTTGCAACTAGTGTAGCAGCCTCACCAGTTCCAATCAAAAGAATTTTTTTGGATTTCATTTCATCAACGTTTTCTTCAGCAAGTTTAACTGCCATCGAACCAACAGAAATACTTCCTTTGCTAATACCAGTAGAAGTTCTTACTCTAGTACCAACACGTATAGCTTTATCAAATAATGTGTTTAGTGATTCACCAGAAACTTTTAATTTTTTTGCAGATTGAATTGAATCTTTAATTTGTTTCATAATTTGCTCTTCACCAACAACCATAGAATCTAGACCAGAGGTTAATTTCAATAAATGTTCATAGACTTCAGAGTTTTGGGACCACTCTAAATTTTCTTTAAAGCTATTTTCTTCTAAACCCGATAATGACGCCCAAGTTTTTTTAATTTGTTCTTTATCAAATGTATTACCAGAACCAAAAATTTCTACACGATTGCATGTTTGTAGTATTACACATTCGGATAGGTCAGTATGTTCCTTAAAGTATCTGCAAGCATTTTCAGAGTCTCCTAATGAGAATCTTTCAAGTACATGGATTGGAGATTTCTTAAAAGTTACTCTTGCATTTATTATATTTTTTGTCATTTCCAATCTTTCACCATTTTCTTAATCGTAGTCTGTATTGTCTTATATTTTCCATCTTTTAATAACTCTTTAACACGTTTATCATTTATTAACTCATAAAGAAATTTTTTTCTTTCAATCTGAGTTAAGATGTATTTTTTTGATTCATTTCGTGCAAATTTTTGAATTTTAATTAATTCTATATCTTGATTAGAGATATTTTTTTGTAGACATTTTTCAATTTTTGATTTGATTTTTTTTGCCATAATTGGACTACTGCCACTTGTAGAGATTCCAACTTTGATTGTTTTTTTTATATTAATTAATGAAAGATATGAAATGTCACTAGAGTCTGAAGAATCAGATGCATATGCAAGAATTTTCATTTTTTTGGCAGTTTGAACTATTTTTTGATTCAAAAATGAGTCTGTAGTTGATGCAATTACTAAAAATGGTTTGTATTTTTTTAAGAAAAGTGAAGAAGTTAGTTTAATTTTTTTTAGAATGATTTTTTTGGTTTTTGTGAGATTTACTATTTCAGAATTTGGTTTTTCGGCAATTACAATAATCTTACATTCTTCATTTTGAAGTAACTTAATGCGTTTCAAGGCTTCATTACCAGCACCAACAACAATGACTATTTTTCCATTTAGATGAAGATCAATTATCAACGATCTACAATTAACAAAATGTAATTTATACATTCAAGAATACACGTTACATTTTTTAATTGATTCAATGAATTTTAAATATATGCCGAATATGGAAGAAATTGATAACGAAATCTTAAATGAAATTCAATGGACTTTCCCACTAGTTTCAAGACCATTTGATGAAATTGCAAAAAAATTCAATATTTCATCAGATGAGGTAAAAACTAGATTGACAAAAATGAAAAGAAAAGGAGTGTTGAGACAGTTAAGTGCAATATTTGATACTAGAAAACTTGGATATACCAGTTCTTTAGTTGCAATGGAAATTGAGTCAGACAAATTAGAGAAAATTGCATATCACATAAACAAACATCCAGGAGTGAGTCACAATTATGAAAGAGAACATCAATTCAATCTTTGGTTCACATTAGCAGTTCCACCAGGTTCTGATTTAGAAACAGAGGTAGACAAATTCTCAAAATTAGATGGTATTAAAAAAGTAAGAATGTTACCAACATTACAATTATT
Organism: Thaumarchaeota archaeon casp-thauma4; assembly: GCA_001510295.1. GTDB lineage: Archaea > Thermoproteota > Nitrososphaeria > Nitrososphaerales > Nitrosopumilaceae > Nitrosopelagicus. Next base: position 17,763 of record LFEZ01000009.1, read on the forward strand.
CAAGATTGGGGTTAAACTAGACATGGTTGATACAAAAAAACATGATGTAAAACCTTCAGAAATAAAAAAAGATATTAAAAAAGTTGATTTTGTTGCAACTGAAGAAGATAAAGAATTCATTAGGCAATTACAAAAAGACTTTGAAATAATAGACAGACCATTTCTAAAAGCAGCAACAGCATTAGGAATTACTGAAGAGAAAGTGTTTGAAAGATTGAAACATTATGAAAGTATTGGCGTGATGCGAAGATTTGCAGCAATACTTCGACATAGAGAAGCAGGATTCACAGCAAACGGAATGATTGTGTGGAAAGTTCCAAAAGAACGAATCACCGAAGTTGGAACCAAGCTTGGTGCTTTCCCACAGGTAAGCCATTGCTATGAGAGACCTGTATATCCAGACTGGCCATACAACGTATTTTCAATGATTCATTGCAAGTCTTTTGACGAAGCAAAAGAGATGGCTAGTGACATACAGAACCAGATTGAGGTTGAAGAGTATAAGATTCTGTTTAGTTCAAGAGAATTCAAGAAGACAAGAGTAGAGTATTTTGTAGAGCATGAATTTAATATTGAAAAATCAATTCCTGCTTAAGAATATATTCAATTAAACCCATGTACCAAACATGGCTAATTTTCCCGAAATAAGATTACGAAGATTAAGAACCACTCAGAAAATGAGAGATTTAGTTCAAGAAGTTTCTATCTCACCAAAAGATCTAATCTGTCCAGTTTTTGTTGAAGAAGGAATTGAGGCAAAAAAACAGATTAATTCAATGCCTGCAATGGAAAGACTTCCATTATCAGAATTAGTTAATGAAGTTAATACCATTTCAGAATTAGGAATTCCTGCAATTATGTTATTTGGAATTCCAAATGAAAAAGATGGCGAAGGAACATCAGCATTTGTAGAGCACGGAATTGTTCAAAAAGCAATAGCAGAGGTTCGCAAAAATTTTGGAGATAAAATCGTCATAATGGCAGATGTTTGTCTTTGTCAATATACAACATCAGGCCATTGTGGACTAATTCACGATAATAAAATTGATAATGATTCTAGTTTAAAGACACTAGCAAAAATTGCAGTGAGTCAGGCAAAAGCAGGAGTGGATGTTGTTTCACCTTCAGCAATGATGGATGGGCAAGTTAAGACAATCAGAAAGGCATTAGATGATGAAGGCTTTACAGATGTAGCAATCATGTCACATTCAGCAAAACACAGATCAAATTTCTATTCACCATTTAGAGATGCCGCAGAATGTGCACCGCAATTTGGTGATAGACGTACATATCAAGTTCCATTTACAAATCCAAGAGAGGCGATGAGAGAAGTTGAAACAGATATTAATGAAGGCGTAGATATTGTAATGATAAAACCTGCACTGACATATTTAGATTTGATATCAGAAACTAGAAGACGATTCAATGTACCAGTTGCAGCGTATAGTGTTTCAGGCGAATATGCACTTGTTAAAGGGGCAGCAATGCAAGGATGGATAGACGAAGATGAAATGACAAAAGAAATATTGTATTCGATAAAACGTGCAGGTGCCGACATGATTGTTACTTATTTTGCAAAACACATAGCAGAAAAATTGTAAGATTCTAAATGAGAGACGATGAAAAATTTGAAATCATAAGAGCATTAGATCTGTTACCACACATTACAGGTGCAAGTTGGGCAATGCTGTGGTTTAGGATGAAGGAAATAAAAAATCCAACAAAAGAAGAATTTAGAGAGAAGACAGTAGAATATTTCAGCAGTATTGAACCATTAATGAAATTATTTGAAAATAAAAAAGAATTTGAAGATATTAATCACTACATGCAAAATAGATTTGAAGATGAAAAGAAACTAATCATAAACGGAGAAAATGAAGAGGTTGAAAAAAGGCATAAACGATATCTTGATTATGGTTAAATTTCATTTTTAAGGTCTTTAAGAAATTTTTTTAATATTTTAGTACGATTTTTTGCAAGAATTTTGCCTGTTTTAGTATTCATTTTTTTTTCTAATGTAAGTAATTTCTCAAAAAAATGGTCTAATGCCCATCGATTATCATTAACAACTCTATTTTTTGAAAAAGGATCGTTTGGATCATAAAATGGACGATTATTTGAACCACTAAATGAAAAAACACGAGCCAATCCAACAGCACCTATAGCATCCAATCTATCAGCATCTTGAAGGATTTTTCCTTCAATGCTAGAAGGGATTTTACCTTTTGAAAAACTATGTTCTTTAATTGCATCGGAAATAATTCTAATTTCATCATCAAAAAAGTTGTTTTCTTTTAAAATTTTTTCGGATAATTTAGCACTTTTTATAGCAGAATCTTTTCGATTTTTAGTTTTTACTATATCATGTAAAAGAACAGCAGATAAAACTAATTTTTTATTTCCATTTTCAGTTTTACATATTTTTTCAGCATTACGATATACCCTCATTATATGTTCAAGATCATGTGCAGGATCATTATTTAGAAGTTTAGTTTTTGCTATATTTTTTAAATTTTCAATTTGATTCATAATTTCCATAGTTTCGGTTTTGTCAATTTAAATTTTCTTTGAGTCAATAATAGGGTCCAATTGATACAAGTAAAGAGAATTATTACAGATACCCCCAATCCATCAGCAATTAAAATTCCAATATATTGTTCTTCAAATAATTCCACAAATGGCGTTAAGACTATGTTACTTATCGAAATCATCAAATAATATGATAACACACGACCAGCCCAAAATCCAAAGTACAATCCAATACTTTTTGTCTTAAGAAGACCATATGTTACAAATAATATATTACTTGGAAGCGGGGTCGCAGCAAAAACAAATGATGTGATGATATAACCAAATTTTTTCTTATTTAGAAAAGTTCCAATTGCATCAAGATTAGATTTTTGTTCATTTTGAACAAATTTTCTAAATATTGTAGAGACATGTTTTAGAATGAATCTACCAATGGTTGCACTGGTTGCACCAACTAGAGCCAATACTAACGGATCAAGTGATGCATCTATGACATAGAATGACGCAAGAATTATCCAAGTTGGAGGCATCAAAATGGGAGCCGCATTAACAAGAATTAATAAAAAAAAGATTCCAAGATATGAAAATTCCAATACAGACTCAAAAAGATCAGTCATAACTATCACCTTATCTTAAAATATCTAAATCATTGGTTAGTTGGTTTGTAACATATGAATAAGTAGAGCACGATCTTTATATCGAAAAGTGCATCATACATAACATGCCTAATAACACATGGAAATGCTTCAAATGTAATCTAACTTTTAAGAATGAAGAACTAGCAAAAATTCACAAAAATATTACTAATCACAATATATCAATTATAAAATTATTGAGTGTATAATTTTAAGAAAATATGGAGGGGGTGGGATTCGAACCCACGAACTCCTAAGAGAAAGGATATCTTATAGATTGATCTTGAGTCCTTCTCGGTTGACCAGGCTTCGATACCCCTCCAACAAATGCTATTAATGATTTTAACATATAACTTCTTCAATAAACAATCTCATACTTAGCATAGAAATTTATAATACCATTTTAACGAAATTCATTACATGACAACAATTGATGAAGCCAAAAATATGAGATCAGGAATAAATGTTGAAGGTACAGTTGAAAGAAAATCAGAAGTACGAAACGTCAAAACAAAAGCTGGCTCAACTGTAGATGTTGCAGACGCAATGCTAGTAGACAATGGAATGGAAATTAAAATTACATTGTGGGCAGAAGATGCAAACAACATTCAAAATGGTGACAAAATCAAAATTCAGAACGGATATACAAACGAGTTCAAAGGCGAAGTTCAACTCGGAAAAGGTAAATTCGGAAAGCTTGAAAAAATTTAGATTAGAATTTTAATATTTTAATTATCTTCGAGACTTTTTCTTTTTTATTTTACTATTTACTTTTCTTGTTTTTGGTTTAGCTTTTGGAATTGCAGATTTTACTTTAGTAAGTTGAGCAGTAACAGACAATTCATGTTTTTTTGCTGATTCGAATTTTTTTGATGCAGAATCTAATTTTTTTTCTGCAGTTTTTGCTAATTTCACAAGTTCAGGTTTTGACTGAATGTTTTTCTTGAGGGTTTTACTGATGGAATTCTTTTTTTTCTCAGTTTCAGAAACTGCTTCTGAGAATTTTTTCTCCATAGAAATACGTTGTTTTATTTCATTTTTGATATCTTTGATTGAAGAAATTATTGAACTCAATCTATATTCTAGCCCTTGTTTTTCTTCAGGAGCATCAACAAAATCAATCTCACTTTCAATTTGTTCTTTATTTTGAATTTCAATATTCAATCTTTCTTGGGCAGATAATTTGAGTCTCTGAACGCTTTCCATTTGTGCAGTTTTTTGACTCAGTATTTTATTGATATCCTCAGCATTTTGTTTGAATGTTTCAATTCGTTTTTGAGTTGATTTTAAAGATGAAGAATATTTCCTAGATAACGATTTGACCTTTTTGTATTCAATTTCGCCTTTTTTCCTGATCTTACTAATTTCAGATTTCTTGGAACTTAGTTGTTTTAATGTATTTTTTAATCCTGCCATGAATTAAATGAGAATCATTACGGCTTAAGTTATTTAGACTACGAGGTTTTGACTTGTCTGTAAAGAAAATTAACATAGTTTTAATCCAAAAAATTTTTTTAGGTATAGAATATATTGTAAAATATGGAATTTCATCCATCTAAGATCCCTATTTCTAAAACATTTGAGGTGAAAGATGAAAAACAAGCAACAGAAGCTGCACATGAGATGGTTATGATGGGTTTTGAAAAAGACAACAAAGGTTACAAAGTTTTGATGCCAAAAAAAAATGAAAAAACTGCGAAACGGATTGGGTATATAGTAACCACAACTGTGACTTATGCGTTAAGAAAAACTAAACAGGAAAGAGATGTGCGGTATTGGACATATCATGAAGATAATGATAATTACGCTATTGTTTTTGTCAGTTCCAGAGTTTTAGAAAAATTAGATTTTTCGTGGTAAAAATATTTCATCAAGTTTTAGTCTTTTTGAAACATAACCAGCTAAAAATACTCCCAAGACAAAGCCACCAATTACATCTAATGGATAATGCTGTAAAACATAGATCCTACTAAATGACATCAGTATCGGATAAAGCCAGATTAAATGAACGCCTCTTGGAAATTTTTCAGACAATACATATACCATTACAAATGCAAACATTGCTGAACGTGCAGTATGTCCAGATGGGAATCCAGCGGTCCAGCTTCGTCCTTCACAAAAAAGTGAAAAGCTGTCAGATTCGACTTCGAAAGGAAGTTCACTACCAAGCCAATCTAAAAATGGTCTATCCCTATCTACACCACATTTGATATATCCGGTAAGAATTGAGGAAAGTACAAGTAAAATTAGTAAAATCATTCCAATTCTTCGTGTTTTTCTAATGATTAGGAATATTATGCTAAATGGAAGCATTACGAAGACATTACCAGATTCAGTTAGAAGCCATACAGAATAATCGATAGATGGATTTCCAGCAGATTTTTGAACACTAGTCATAAATTGTTTTTCAAATTCGAGCGTAGATTGAGATACTGCAATAAGAGTACAGATAACAAATACGCTCAAGAGTAAAAAAAAAGTTCGTGATCTAATGCCAAATAGAATATTTTGCAATTATTTCTCATTTATTGTATAACTGACGATAATATGTCATTTACCATCATTAGTAACATGATCGGATAAACGAATTTTAAGCGGAATAATGTTTTCTGTGTGTGGGCATACTAACATTAGACAATTTTGATGTTAAAGGTAAGACTGTTTTGTTACGTGTTGATATGAATTGTCCAATTCATCCAGAAACTTGTGAAATTCTAGGAACTGGAAGAATAGAAGAAGTTGTTGAGACAATTAATGCATTAGAAGGTGCAAAAATTGTTGTAATTTCACATCAAGGAAGAGTTGGAAGAAGTGATTTCGTAGGAATGGAAGAACATGCGAAACAACTAGAAAAATTTTCTGGTAAAAAAGTGAAATATGTTGCAGATGTTATCGGATCATTAGCACAAGATGAAATAAAAAAAATGGATGGAAAAGAAATAATCCTACTGGATAATCTTAGATTATGTGCAGAAGAAAATTATGAATTTTCATTGGAAGAAAGTTCCAAAACTATAATGGTTCAGCGATTAAAAGATTTATTTGATTTATTTATTTTAGATTCATTTCCTAGTGCACATAGAACACATCCATCATTAGTTGGATTTGCACAAGTTTTACCTACATGTGCAGGAAAATTGTTAGAAAAAGAAGTTAAACAATTGGAAAATATACTTACAGTTGCAAAATCTCCATTTGCAATAGTTTTAGGAGGTTCCAAAGTAGAGGATAGATTAAAAGCAATTAATTTACTTATAGAAAAACAACGAGCAGATCATATTCTATTAACCGGAGTTATAGCGAATGTCTTTTTACGTGCACAAGGCAGAATAAAATATCCATTAAACATTAAAGATGAGGATAAAATGGTTGCAAAAGCACACTCGTTAATTGGAGAATATCCAGATGTGTTTTCAACACCAGTGGATATCGCAGTAAATAAAGATGGAAAAAGAGTAGAAATAGACGTAAGAGAATTATCAAAAAATGATGAAATATTTGATATTGGAACTAAGACTGTAGAACATTATTCAAAAATTATTTCAAGTGCAGGTACAGTATTCATGAGTGGTCCTGCAGGATATTTTGAAAAAGAGAGCTTCCAATTTGGAACAAAATCCATCTTAGAGGCAATTGCAGAATCTATGGCAACATCAATAATTAGTGGTGGACATTTAACATCAGCACTAAAAAAATACAAACTAACTGAAAAAGTGAATCACGTTAGCACCGCAGGAGGTGCATTAGTTAGATATCTAACAGGACAAAAATTACCTATGATAAAGTGCCTAGAAGATGCTGCAGAAAGACATGCTAAAAACTAGCACTACAATTTGAAATTGGACAAACTCGAGATTCTTCTTTACCCAGATAAATTTCAGAATTACAAGAAGGACAGTTAATTTTTTCTA
>LFEZ01000010.1 GCA_001510295.1 Thaumarchaeota archaeon casp-thauma4
AATCTTCAATAAATTAACAAGAAATTTAAGAAATTCCAATTTAGAATGGTCATGGAAAGGTACATGCTTCATTTCAAAAACTCATCTGATCTAAATCGTAAGATGGCAAAAGACATTTTGAGAAAATCTAGGGTTATTGTATCTGGAATGAATCTAACTTTACGTGATTGTAGAGTATCAAAAAAATATGTTGAATTTGATACTACTATATCTAAATCTGATTTAGATGAATTAATCGAAAAATTATCGTCTATTGGTCCATTAGATCATGCAAAACATGTGATTGAAGAAATTGTTGAAAAAGAAAAAGCGATTTCTGAAGGTGTAGATTATTTCAATAATGAAAGATTTTGGGAATGTCATGAAATTCTTGAAAGTGTTTGGAAAAACTGTGATGGTAATGAAAAGTTTTTAGTTCAAGGCTTAATTTTAGTTGCAGCAGGATTGGTTCATTATCAAAAAAATGAAGATTCGATTTGTCTAAGTATATTCAATCGTGCGTTAGAAAAATTAGAAAATTCAAATGGTAAATATCACAATATTAACATTGATAAAATAAAAAAAACTATCACTGTAATGATAAATTCAAAAGACGTATCTAGTTTCCTGATTTAATAATCTCAATTGCTTTGCGCATTACTTGAGCGCCTTCTAATAATCCGATTTCACCTTTTTTGGCAAATTCTTCAGTAAATCTCTCTGATCCATCATTTACAATTTTATCTCCTGAAATTAACACTGGTACGGGATCATCACTATGTCCTTTGTTAATACATGGAGTTGAATGATCTGCCGAAATCATAACTGTTACCTTATTTGTATCAATATTTTTTAAAAGTGTACCAAAAAATCTTTCATCAATTTCTTCAATGTTTTTCATTTTTCCTATTGCATCTCCATCATGACCAAATTCATCTGGTCCCTTCAAATGAACATAAATTGCATTCTCTGTTTCCATAGATTTTGCTGCAACCGTTGCTTTTTCTTCATAATCTGTTAATCCACCTGCACTGTATGCCTTCATTTTAAGAACATGTGATATACCAATTTCAACTGGCATATCAACAATACATGAAAAATTCATAGAATATTTTTCATTAATAGTTTCAACTTTTGGATATTTGTTTCCTGCATCTCGTAATAAAATACCATTAAGTAATTTTTTTCCTTGTGCATTTCTTTTTTTGTTTATCTCACTTTCCTTTAGAATTTTTAATGATTTTTCTGTAAATTCATTGACTAACTCTGCAGATAATTTGGAAGCAACTGTTTCATCTAAAGGTAAACACCTCTCAATTTTTAGAAAATCTCCTACAGCTTTTGCTACTCCCATTCCATTTACTCTGGAATATGCTGGATCTGTGTTTGTAACATTTGAGGATAATGGATGTTCATCTCTTATTCTAACAATAACTCTATGTCCAATAGTTGGTGAAACAACTACTGATGCAAGTGGAATTGAAAATTTTAATTTCTGTTCAATTTCTTCAGATACAGCTCTTGCATCATCTCTTTCAATGTGACGTCCTGCTCTTCTATCTATGATTACATCTTTTTCATCTAATGTTGAAAAGTTTCCACGTAGTGCCAAATCTCCATCTTTGAAATCTATTCCTGTTCCTATTGCCTCAATTACTCCTCTACCTACATAATCTGTATATTGAAACTTGTATCCTAACATATTGAAAACTGCAATATCTGATTCTGGGGCGATTCCTTTTCCTACTGAAATCACTTCTCCCATCTTGCCATTTCGTGCTAATTTGTCCATGTTTGGTGTTTTTGCGGCTTGTAAGGGTGTCATATTTTCTATATCTGGATGTGGTAGATCTCCTACTCCATCTAGTAGCACGTAAACTATCTTGATCTGAGAATTATCAGTCAACGTTTTTGAAAATACAATGTTCATTTTAAATCTTCAAGATCTAGTATTCTTTGTATAGATCGGTTCAACACTTTTTAATGATTTTTTTCCTCAATATTGAGTGGGTAATTTAAGAAAAGATCATGTAGCTGAAAGATTTGTTATTGTAAATGAATTAAAAACTAAACCTTCTACACTAAAGAAAAATCCATTTAAACCTGGAAATGAAAAAATGACAAATCCATCTGTATTATCACTAGTTCTAAAAGATGGGATGCTTCAAAGATTACAAGACGAGGATGATACTGATTCTGTTAAAAACTGGGTTGTTCGAGTTGTACCTGCAATTAATCCTGCAGTAGACATTGAAGCTGATAATACATATTCTGATCATCCATTGTACAGCGAGCCTTCATATGGCTATCATTATAACGTAATTGCTTCACCTGATGAAACTAAAAGTTTAGCAACAATTGATGTAGAGCAATGGGGCTATGTCTTATCTGTGGTTCAAGATAGACTTCGATGGCTTTATACTCAAAAGGGTGTTGCATATGTTGCAATTTATGGTGATTGTGGTAAAGATTCTGGAACCAAAATTCTACATCCTCACCTCCACATGATATCATTTTCAACTATACCTCCAAAAATTGAAGAAGAAGCAAACTCTTCACATAGAATTTTAAACGAAAAAGGTGTTTATCCGATGAGTCAACTTGTAACTTCTGAAGCTGGTGGTCCACGTCAAATACTTCAAACTGAAGGATTCATTGCAATATCTCCTTGGGCTCCATCACACCCATACGAATTTTGGATATGTCCAAAAAAACATACTACCAGTTTTTCCAAAATATCTCAAAAAGAAATTAATGATCTGGCATTAATTCTTAGATCTACTTTGGGAGGATTATCAAATTCCATAAAAGATGTTTCATTTAATATTGCATTTCATTTATCTCCTGAAAAGAAAAATAGTAAACAAATTCATTGGCATGTTGAGGTATATCCTAAAACTGCTCCATGGTCTGGTTTAGAGCTTGGATTTGGAATATTTCTAAATGAATTAACCCCTGAAAAAGCTGCAGCAGAACTTGGCGCTTCATGTAGAAAAGAACTTTCTTCACTAGTGGGAATTATCTAAAAATATGTTATAGTTTATTACATCAAAAAAAAATTTGTTATTATGGCATTAGAAAAATATATGGCAATTGCAGGTTTAGTATTGTCTATTTTCTTTGTCGCAGAAGTTTTAACTTTATTTAATTTCATGATTAATCCTTCCGATAATGATTCATTTGGATTTGAAGCAGGTCCAAAATTATACCAATTTATCTCACTTAGTATAGCCCCTGCTACAATAATGATGGGTGTTTCATTTCATTTATCAAAACATTATGGTTCTAGATTCAATGCAATGATAATAATTCTCAGTGGAATAATTGTATTACTTGGAATGGCTTTTGCAAATACTATGATTAAAGATCTAAAACCTAGTCTTGTAGATTCGTCTGTTGAGATGACGCCTATAATCTTCATGGGCGTCTCTATTCCTATTATTATATTCGGTGTCAGATTACTAAAAACTCGACCTCGAAAACCAAAAAAGAACTATCTTGAAGATGGCTACTCTTTCTAAACGCTCATTTTTTTCTTGTCTAAATTTTGATTTAGCATTAGATTTTGTTGTTGTCTAATTCTCTCGGCAATTAATCTGTAAAGTGATCTAAATCTGTCTTTAGTCTTAGATGAAAGAAAATCAGCCTCTTTTATTGCAATCTTCTCGCAAATATAACGTGCTACTTCTTCACTATCAAATTCTTCCCAACCCTCTTCCTTATGTTCTTCCCATATTGAATGGAGACTTTCAATAATTCCGCTCTTATTTCTAGATTGTATATCTCGTTCTGTCAAATTGACATATCCTTCTTTTCTTAATTTTATTGCATAAGTCTGATTTACTGCGTGAAGATAATCTTCTGTAATCATATAATCCTCAATTGATTGGAGAGCTTTTGTTTTTTCTTCAAAGAAAATTGTTTGAGTTTTTGAAAATTCATTTGCAATAAGTTGTGCTGAAATTTCCTTAGATTCTTCAGTATTATCTAGTAATACGAATGTATTGTATCCATGATTTCTATAGAAAATTGATAATGGTAAAACTGAATTTTTGTTATATGCTGCTACTATGTTAAGAGGATTCATTGAAATGTTTGGATCTTCTAAGAATTTATCAAATGCATTAAGATACATTGTGTCTGAAATCGTCTCTACAACAATCACTGGTCTGGAATTATATCCTATCTGTCTATCTAGAATTGATTCTACTAATCCTCTTGACAAACCATAAAGAATTGGTGTCAATGTTAAATCATCTGCATTCCAATAATCATAATAAATTCGACTCAAGTGTTTTTTCTTATCTAATTCTACCACCAAGAGATTACCTGGCGCATAATCGAAAATCATGTAAGGTGAATGTGTTGCGTATAATACTTGATTTGAACCTGCTAAACTTTTCAATAAATCTGAAATTCCTCGTTGTTGTGTAGGATGCAAGTTTCTTGCTGGTTCATCTAAAAGTAAAATTGCCTCTTTTAATTCAGCTCTTTGAGTTTCTGCAGCAAAATTAACAATAAATGAAAATGTCCACTTGAATCCTTCAGCTCGTCTATTTAGTAATCCTGTGTTTGTAACTGTCCCATCCTTATGTACGTCTGATATTACTACACTCACCACATTGTTTGGATTCAATCTTAATTCAACATGTATTGGATCACCTTTCCAAGCTGGATTTAATTTCTCAGTGAGTCTTTTACTGCACGTATTAAGTAACTTAATTAATTGTGAAGGGCTATTTTTTACCTTTTCTAATTCGTCAATGTCTAATTCTGCCAGATAAAATAAGTTATCGACAGTATCTGCTTTATCGAATTCATTTTCTGAAAATTCTATACTTGGAGATGATGATCTTTCTTTTCTATACTCATTCAAATTCACATTTCCTATGATTTTTTTATAATCTGAAAAATATACAAATCTTGGATGTAAGTTAGTCTCTATAAAATTCTCTAATGCCATTTTTTCTGTAGTACCTACAAGTAAACTTTGGAAATTAGAATCATTTTCATCAGAAATTTTATTCCATTCTTCGATAACTTGTGGTTCGTCAGCTGCTTGCACCTGTAAATTATTTCCAAATTCTGCCATCTCATTTCTAAACCTCGCTTCAGTTTCTGGAGCTTGACCTTGAAAAAATTTTGTATCTAATTTTATCTGTACATGATTTGGTATAGTATCTAAAAATGAAAGAAATTTTTCTCTGAAATTTTCCCATGAATTTAATCCACTATTTTCAGCTTCACTAATTTCTACATCTCCAAAGTCATATTCTGGAATTGGGTTTTTGTTAGTTCTAAAAATCTTAATTTTCCTTATTTCTGGAATTGATGGAAATATTTCTTTGATGAGTCTTATTTCATTTTGATTCAAATCAAATTCTCCTTCAGCTAGTCTAATCTCTTGTTTCAAATCCTCTGTCATTTCATCACATAGGTCAAGTTCAGAGATTGTCTGATCTTTGTTAAGTAAAGTTAATGCTTGTAAAATTGTAGTTTTACCACTTTCATTTCTTCCAACAAAAGCTGCAAGATCCCCCACTCTAATTTCGCCTGAATCATGAATACAACGATAGGCACGAACTCTAAACTTTCTTAATCGCACAAAAAAATTATTGTTTTCTAGAATTTAACTCAAATGACCAAATTATCTTAGACGTTTTGACGAATCCTTTTTGTCTACTTTCTTTTCTGAATCATTTTCTATACTTAAGTCTGGAATGTCGACTCTACATTGTCCATCTTTACATTCATTTTTTACCATAATTCTATGAAAATCTATTCCTAAAATAAACATGATTAGTATAAAAAAATATGACAAATTTGATATACGTGTAAATTGAACTTGTAACATCTTGGTTAAACTTTCTGCTTTTGTAATCTATGTACTTCCAATCATACTTTCTGTATCATTAGGTACTGCAGTTATGGCTGAAACATTGAGTAGTCAAGATCGAGAATTAAATTTTTTACAATTTGGCGGTGAAGGATATGTAACTAGTTCAAAAAGTGGCATAAATTTAGTTGGCTTTAATGACGAAATCACACAAAACTCTAATCTTGAATTTAGCATAAAATTATCAAATTCAGATTTTAATTGTGGTGATCTTTATATCACAATTTATGATGTATCTACACCTGAAAAACAAGTTTTAACTCAAAGTGGATATTTGAAACAATGTTTTATTCAGAATAATAATATTTTACCTGTCGACGAAAGATATTCGGAATTAATTACTAAATCTGGAACTTATGAAATTTATGTTGAAATTTTTAATGAAAAATATTCCAAAAACATTAGTATGACTGAAACATTACGTGTGAATTAGGTTAATAGGTGAAAAATAAAATGGCAAAAAAAGAAATTGATCCTGAAACATCAAATCAAATTAAAAAAGAATTATTTGAATTACGTACACAATTAGAAAATCAGAAAAAATTAAAAAAGAAAGCAGCTAAAACTAAGGAAGAAAAACTAAAAAAGAAAGCAGCTAAAACTAAGGAAGAAAAACCAAAAAAGAAAGCAGCTAAAACTAAGGAAGAAAAACCAAAAAAGAAAGCAGCTAAAACTAAGGAAGAAAAACCAAAAAAACTAAAAAAACCAACAAAAGCACAATTGGCACAAGCGAGAAAAGATGCAAAAGCTCTAAAAGAAAAAGAAGAAGCTGAAGCAAAAGCTGCAAAAGAAGCTGCAGAACGAACTCCTGAAGATGATTTAGAGGACGAATTTTCTGATGAACAAATACGAAACTTTCAAATTGAGAAAATGGATATGGATAAACTCACAAACAGGGTTTGTGAAATAATTGCTGAGTATGAGGATAATGGTGTACTACAAAGTGAGTTGTGGAAAAAATTAAAACTTAACAATAAAGATGGTTCAAGACTTGCACTTAGGTTAGAAAGACGTGGTTTAATTTCTCGTGAAAAATTATTACAGAAAGGAAGATGGACTTACAAATTAATTATAGAACAAGCCCCAATTAAACTCGAATCTCTAGTAAATTCTCCATGTTTAACTTGTCCTGTAGAACAAAAATGTGACTTTGAAAATGCATACCCTGAACCTAGTCCTCTTCACTGTCAATTGATAGAAGACTGGGTTACTGTTGAATTATCTAAGAAACAGAAATGAAACTAATAGATGCAAAAAAAGATCATTATAGACGACTTGCTCATGAACAAGGTTATCGTAGTAGAGCTTCTTACAAATTAAAAGAGATCAATAAATCATATCGTATTATTGGTCCTGGTTCGTATGTTCTGGATTTGGGGTGCGCTCCTGGTGGATGGTCACAAGTGGCCCATCAAGTTGCAGGGAATCAGGGTAAAGTTTTGGGAATCGATTTATCATTTGTTGAGGAACTTCCAGGTGTTGAACTAATTCGTGGTGACATTGAAGATCCAGATATACTTGAACAAATCATGTCTTTTTTTAATAAAAAAGTTGATTCTGTTATTTGTGATTTATCTCCAAATATCTCTGGAAATTGGTCTGTTGATCATGCTAAACAAATATCTCTTAATTATACTGCAGAGAAATTAATGGAAAAAACAATATCGAATAAAGGAAATGCATTGTTTAAGGTATTTGATGGTGAATATTCATCTGAATTCTATGAGTTTATCAGAAAAAAATTCATTAAAACTAAATTACTAAAACCAAAAGCAAGTAGAAAATCTAGTAGTGAATTATATTGTATTTGTATGGGATACATTAATCCTGAAAAATCCGAGTAATTTCATCAATTTCACAATCTGTCCTAAATCCACCTGGATTCAATGATGTCATTGATGCTTTGTATCCTTGTGCCCTAAGCCTTTCAACTGCATCACTCAATTTCAATGGCGCTGATTTTATCATTGATGCAATTTCATCTAGTGTATAATATGTTGCTGGAAGTTCTGCTTCTTCTTCTGATCTTTCAATAATTCTCTCACATTTTTTACTCACTATTAGATTATTTTTTACATCTCTCATTTTTTGTACAAACTCTTTATCAAATAATTTTCCTATCCATAGTGGTCCTGCTATTTCAGTTTCATGACCGCACTTTCTACATTCATTTTGTCTTATAGTTTGTGTATGACGATCTTTACAATTTCTACAAAAAATTATGTAACCAATTTTTTCCTCTTTTTCAGGTGTATTCAAAATTTTCATGTATGTTCTATAGTAATGCATGTCATGATCAACAAATAGAGGTTGAAATGAAATATCTAATCTTCCTGCAACAAAACTCACACAACCTAAAATTAATCTAATTGCAATCTCATTACTAAATTCAGTTTTAACTGGTGTTCCGTAATACCTTCTCTTGGCAGCTTTATTGAATAAACCATGTAAAACTTGAAGATCAGTTGCAGTAAGTGCTAACATGCCACTATGCATAGTTGCCCTAATGGCACAATCAATGTACTTTGATGGTGATCCGAATGGATCTATATCTACAATCGATGCACGCTCATTCATTTTTGAATGAGAGCTAAGAAATCTACATGTTTCATTTTCAGAAATCTCCAAATTTTCTAAATTATTTATTTTTGCTGATTTTAATGCGATTTCAAGTGCATTAGGATTGACATCATTTACGATTACTTTTTCAACTCCCTCTATCTCATTTGCAACTCTTAATCCCCTTGCACCTAGTCCTGATAATCCATCAAAGAAAATTTTTGGAAATTTATAATCTTTCCAAAATGCTGAACATGCAATTATTGATAAATCTCTACTTAAACTTGCTCGAGGATTAAAAAATGCAGGTTCTTTTGGTGGAACTTTTTCTATCATAGATCCTTTTGGAACAAGTAATTTTGTACTTCCTTCCACGATTTCAATAATTTCTTCATTCATTCTTGTCGTCTATGAAATCAAATCCCCTATATTCTAATACGTCTATACAAATCAAAATTTATGAAAGTATGCGGAGTAGATGATGCTGGTAGAGGATCTATGATTGGACCTATGGTCATTGCTGGAATTAGTATTGAGAAAAAAAACATCAATAAACTTCGTAAATTGGGTGTTCGTGATTCAAAGAAACTTAGCCCTAAAAAACGTGATTTTTTGTATAAAGAAATTATAAAACTTGTAGATGATTATCATGTAATTCTAATTCCTCCAAAAACTATAGACATGTATGTTTTTGAACATAACTTGAATCATTTAGAAGCACAAAAAATGGCTGATGTCATTACTCATCTCAAGTCTGATATATCATATGTTGATTCTTGTGATGTAAATGCTACTAGATTTGGTCGTGAAATATCCAATTTATCAAATAAATCTAAAGTGAAATCATATCATCATGCAGATTCTAGATTTGTTGTTGTTTCTGCTGCTTCAATTATAGCCAAAGTATCACGAGATCGTTCTATTGCACGTTTAAACAAAAATTATGAATTTGGAAGTGGGTATCCTTCAGATAAAAAAAGTGTAAATTTTGTCAAAAAATTAGTTTCAGCAAAAAAACCACTCCCATCGTCTGTACGTAAAAGTTGGAAACCGGTACAAAAAATACTTGGTCTTAGTTAATTGATTTTGCAATAACCATTGCATGATCTTTATCAAATGGTCTTAAATCAATTTTTTCATATATTTCGAAATTACTTTCCAATTTTTTCATTTCTTGATTGATTATTTGATTTGGATCTTTTGTGACATCTATACTTCGTGTTTTAATCACTAAAAATAGAAATCCTCCTTTTTTAAGATACATTTTACAATTATCAATTGCAATTTTTGTCTGTTCTGGTTGTGCAATATCAACATAAACAACATCAACTTTACTGAAAACTGAAAAATATTGATCCGGTCTCTTTGCATCTTGAATTATTGGAATAATATTTTTTCTAAACACTGCAACTCTATCAAGAAAATCCCTTGCAACTCGACTTGAATGCTCAACTCCAAAAATCATACCCTTTGGACCAACTATGTCTGAAATGTGGCTTATTGTTGTACCCGTTGACACTCCTAGATATAATACGGTTGTTTTATCATGGAATGGAAATTCTTGTAAACCATTCATTATACATGCTGCCAATTTACTTCTAAAAGGTTCCCAGTTTCTATATTCTATTCCATTTTTTACAACTAATTTCTCTTTGTACACTTGTTTTTTAGGTGTAAAATTTTCTGTGAAGAGCTTTTTCTCTCCATCTAGCGTAAACCAGAAATAATTATTATCTTCTTTCAAAGTTATTTCGCTTTCTGTTCTTGAATCTATCTCCTCGTCTCTTTTGTTTAGATTCTTTACTCTTATGGAAATTTTCTCTTTGTTGATATTCTTGTGGTTGAGGTTTTTTAACTGGGGTTGAATTCTTTTCTTCGATTTCCTTTACTCTAATATTTAATTTCTCTAGTAATGTTGTGTTTAATCCTGCTCCATGAACATCAACTCTTGCAGCAATTGCCGCTTTTGCTGCAATTGCTCTTGCAATTTTACCTCTTTGCCATCTTGGTGCTGCATGTACTATTGCGTGTTGGAAAAGTATTCCATGTTTTGGTGGATTTGAACCTGTCTTCAATGCTCGAAACAATGCTTTTTCTGCACCTAATACCTGAATTGTACTTGCAGGCATTCTACCCATTTTTGCAAGACTTCCTGCTTTAGCTAAAATTCTTGCTCCTACAGTTGTTCCTAAAACAGCAGACAAGTTTGGAGCGACTTTCTCCATTTCCACATCTACTTGTTTTTCTAAATCATTTCTTAAATCAAACAATGTTAAAATATTCTTAGCCAACTTTTGAACAATTTGTAGATTTTCTTCAGTAATATCTCCTCCTCTACTTTTTTGTTTTACAAGTGAAAGCATTTGAACTTTAGAATCAGGAAATCCTGCATTGACAAATACATCATCTGACATTCCATCTCTTTTTCCTGCAACAACAATCTGTGCATATCCGTTTATACTGTCAATAATATTATCTAACTCTGGAAAATGTAGTCCATACCACTCTCTTAATCTTGAACTCATTCCATTGATTATTTTATCAGTATCATCCAATGAATTGATACATTGGATTATGTGCAAGTCTGGACTTGATGATACTTCTGTTACTTTTGATGATGATAATTGAATTGCAAACTCTCTAAGTTTCTGTATCGCATCATCATAATTATTTGCTAATCCTGCATCAACCAAAATCTGTGGTTTTGTTAATTGAATATCTTCTAATTTTGCTTGACTCATCATTTGAGATTCTATTGATTTTTTCTTCAGTAAATCTTGTAATCCTACGTCATTTATGAGAACATCAAAGCCTTCTTCTTGCAAAAATCTTACTAGTTCACTTAATCTTGATTTACCTTTTTTTGCAAAAACGTAATCTTCTGCAGGCACTGAAAATGGAAAAGATTTCACAAACTTTTGCTCTTCAAAAACAACAATCCCTAATTCAGTAAGTATTACCGATAGCATAACACTGATCCCATCTAATCCTCATTAAAAAATCTACATATTGTAAATCAACTGTTATAAGACAAATATGTGAATTCTTTTCAAATGAAATCAAGTCTTTCAACAAATATTGGCTCTCTTTCACTTGAACGACCAACAGTTCTTGCCTCTGGAATTCTAGGCATATCTCTTGATGTTTTCAAACGATTGCATAATGCAGGTGCCGGTGCGGTTGTTACCAAATCCCTAAGTAAAGAACCATGGGAAGGTTATCCAAATCCAACTATTTTTAGTGTCAAAGGTGGAGGATGGATTAATGCGGTTGGATTGTCAAATCCTGGTGCAGAAACTTTTGCCAAAATGATTGAACCAAATACTGATGTTCCAATAATTGTAAGCTTGGTTGGTTCTATTGAAGATGATTTTGAGTACATGATAAAAAAATTTAAAAAATGTAACATATCTGCTTATGAACTAAATCTATCATGCCCTCATGTTGCTAAAGTTGGTTTAGAAATTGGAGATGATATTGAACTTGTTTCCAAAATAATTAAAAGAGTCAAATCTGTGACTGATATTCCAATTATTGCCAAAGTTGGATTGGGAAAATCTGATTATCTTCAAACTGTTGAAGCTGCGGTGTCTTCTGGAGTTGATGCGATAACTGCAATCAACACCGTTCGTGCAATGGCTATTGATGTAGAAACTCAAATGCCAATTCTTAGTAATAAAATCGGTGGCTTGTCTGGTACTCCAATTAAACCAATTGCTTTAAGATGTGTTTATGAAATTGCATCAAAGTTTGATATACCAATTATGGGGTGTGGTGGAATTTCTAGTTGGGAAGATGCAGTTGAATTTATCCTAGCAGGTGCATCTGTAGTCCAATTTGGTAGTGTGATGGGTGATCATTGGGTTGAAACATTTAGTGAAATTAATTCAGGTATTCAAAATTATATGGAAAGAAAAGGTTATGAAACAATAGGTGAAATGGTTGGAAGAGCAAAGAGACAATAACCATCCACACATTTGTGTTATAGAAAAAATTGTAGATGAAACTCCTACAGTTAGAACACTATATTTCAAAGACTCTACACTTGCCAATGTTTTACCTGGTCAATTTGCAATGATTTGGATTCCTGGTGTAAATGAACTCCCGATGAGTGTTATGGTATCTGATGTAAATGATCAAGCAGCACTAACAGTCAGAAAACGTGGTGAATCTTCTACTGCATTATACAATCTTTCTCCAGGTAAGCAAATAGGTGTAAGAGGTCCATACGGAAATTCTTTTCAAATTAAAGAGGGAAAAATTCTATTAATTGGTGGTGGAACTGGGTTAGTTCCTTTAATGAGATTAATAAAATTCTCAAACCCTTCAAATCACATAACTGTTTTAATAGGGTCACAAACAAAAAATGAAGTATTTTTTGAAGAAACTGCAAAAAAACTATTACAAAATAACTCTCATGAAATTATTCCTGTTACAGAAGATGGCAGTTATGGTGAAAAAGGTTATGTAACTGATGTCCTAGAAACTCTCTTAGAAAAAAATTCTTATGATGCGATATACACATGTGGTCCTGAATTGATGATGTACAAAACTGTTCAAATGGCTCAAAAAAAAGGCATATTCGTCCAAGCGAGTTTAGAACGAATGATGAAATGTGGTGTTGGAATATGTGGGAGTTGTTGTATTAATGATGATCTTGTATGTCGTGATGGAACTGTTTTTGATGGTGACCATCTGTCCAACAAGTCTGAATTTGGTCACTATCACAGAATAAAATCTGGTATTTTAGAAGAAATATGAAAGTAGAAACCAAGTAAGGTTTAAACTAAATGATTTTTCAAGCTGAATAGGTAGGAAATGGTAACCCCAAAAATAGTTTTAACTGCAGATAGAACTTTGATGTCTCCTTATAGGGGAATTTCTCTTGCAACCTTCTTTGGTTGTGCTCCTGCAATTGATCCTAATCGTGATAAAAACAGTTTCTGGTATAAAATATTAAAAAATCAAGTTACTCCAAAAATATTATTTGATTTTATTTGTAATTGGTCACCTGACATTAACGGTGTAGCCAAATATGCTCCATACGGATTACGAAAGGTTGAGGCTGGATTACTACGTGATGGATATGCACGAAAAGATGTAGTCGTTGCCCATCCAAATCATATTGAAAAATTCATTGGTCCTGAAACCGAAGTGGTTGGAACTTATGAAATGGATCCTCTTGGAATGGGTCCTGTAACAATGACCTTTACTTTTGGACGTAAACAAATATCATATGATGAATTTTACAATGCAGAATTACATCGTAGAATTAATGATGCAAAGAAAAAAAACGGCAGTCATGCTAAAGTAATTGCAGGTGCATCTGGTACATGGCAATACAACTATGCTCCAGAAAAAATTGAAGAATATGGACTCTATGCAATTTTAGAAGGAGAATTAGGTGGTATAGCTCCTGAAATAGATGGGCATGCTGGAAGATTTTTCGATTATCTAATAGATGGACAATTTGAAAACATGGATCCTTTCAGAAAAAGGAAAGATTTCAAAGTTGATATTAAAGAATTCAAACGTGGTGATAAAACACATCATGGTCGATTTGTTAATTTCTGGGATAGACCTGATTTAGATGATATTCCAGAAATTGTAGAACCAAGTATGCATGGAATGGTTGAAGTAATGCGTGGTTGTGGTCGTGGATGTAAATTTTGTGATGTAACACTTCGTTCTTTGAGATATTATTCTCCTGAAAAAGTGAAAAAAGAGATTGAAGTGAATATTAAGAAAGGTGGAATGGATAGAGCCTGGATTCACAGTGATGATATTTTTGTTTACGGAATGGATGTACGAACTTCCAAAAATATGGAGCCAAATAGAGATGCACTAGAAGATTTGTTTAAAGCCATTATGTCTACTGGTATAAAACACACTAATCCAACTCATGGAACACTCGCAGGTGCTATAGCTGATGAATATCTTGTTCCAAGCCTCTCAAAAATTACAAATGCTGGTCCAGATAATCTAACAGGTATTCAATGTGGATTTGAAACTGGTAGTATAAGATTAATTGAGAAGTATGCTGATAGAAAACTTGCACCATATAGTCCAGATGAATGGCACTGGGTTGTAAAAGAAGGTGTTAAAACTCTTAATGAAAATTATTGGATTCCTGCATTTACTTTGATTATGGGTCTAGATAATGATGAACAACCTGAAGATGGATGGGAAACAATTCGATTAATCAGTGAATTAGAGAGGGAACAACCAGAGGCAATGTTTACTGTTACCCCTTTAACATTTGTTCCAATAGGATTGCTAGAAAAATCTGAATTTTATGACATGGGACGAGATGGTGATCCAACTCAATTAGGTGTCATGTACAAGACTTGGCAACACAACTTCAAGTATGGAATTAAAAAATTCATGACCCGAACTGGAAAACACGGTGCAGCAGGAAAACTCAAGGCTACGGCATTCAATGGAATGGCACGTTCATTAGGAGGTGTTCCATTAGGTGCTATGGAAAGATATGCTAGACGAAAAGGTCCAGAGCATGAGCGTGTTATAGCGAAAATTAAAGCCGAATATTGGTAATTCCCAAATACATAAATTCCTAAATTTTAGCGTAATACTATGGCAACACACGGTTCGCTTACAAAAGCAGGCAAAGTAAGAGGTCAAACTCCTAAAGTAGAAGGAAGAAAGATCGTTGGAACAAACTCAAAATTACGTAATAAAAGTAATTACCATAAAAGATTTGTTTTGGTAGAAAAAGGATTGATTGGAAAGATGCCAGGTCAAAACAAAGCTAGTGCACAAAGACGAAGACGTCGTTAGGCTTCAATTTATTGATTTGAAATTCAAAACTTCTAAAACAAAATGGTTATAAAGTACTGGTACCGTACCTTACAGTATGACTGAAGAAATAACTTTGGAAAGTCTGGCCGGTGTTGGTCCAGTAACAACTAGAAAGCTCAATGACGCTGGAATCCATAATATCATGGATCTAATAGTAAGAGGTCCTGTAGAGGTAGCCGAACTTACAAGTATGGATATTGAAACTGCAGGAAAGCTTGTCGAAAAAGCAAGGCGAGGTCTAGTTGAAGGTGGATTAATTCAGAAAGATTTTGTTAGTGCAAACGAGTTATACAAAAAGAGACAAACCATTGATAAAATTACCACTGGAACTGATGCTCTAGATACCCTATTTGGAGGTGGAGTAGAAACACAAGCATTAACTGAAGTTTATGGTGAGTTTGGATGTGGTAAAACACAATTCTGTCACACAATGTGTGTACAAGTTCAAAAATCCAAAGAAGATGGGGGTCTTGAAGGTGGAGTGTTATACATTGATAGTGAAAATACATTCAGACCTGAAAGAATAGTTTCAATTGCACAAGCAAATGGAATGGATCCTGAAAAAGCACTTGATAACATAATTGTTGCAAGAGCCTACAACAGCTCTCACCAAATTCTAATTCTTGAAGAAGCCGGTACTTTGATAAGAGAACACAATATCAAATTAGTCGTATCTGATTCTGCAGTAGGTCTATTTAGATCAGAATATCTTGGAAGAGGTACTCTAGCAACTCGTCAACAAAAACTAAACAAATTTGTTCATTTGTTAGTTAGATTGGCTGAAACATACAACGTTGCTGCTATTGCAACAAACCAGGTAATGCATTCTCCTGACCAATTCTTTGGTGATCCAACAAGACCTGTTGGTGGTAATGTAGTTGCACATACAAGTACATACCGAATTTACTTTAAGAAATCAGGTAAAAAGAGAATTGCAAGAATGGTTGATAGTCCACATCACCCAGAAATGGATGTTGTCTTTGCATTAGGCGAAGCAGGTGTAATTGACCTAGAAGATACAACAAAGAAGAAGACTAGCAAAAAGTCTGAGCCTAAAGAAGAAGTTATAGAAACTTTTGATATTAGCGAAGAACAACTAGATTCTGAATCAACTGATTTGAAATAGTCTCAATCCACTCCTCTTTTCATTTTTTTTAATCTCCAATTTCCTACCAAATCCCATACTAGTCTTAAAATAAGGGAACGCGAGTAATTTTTTTAATATGGCAACTAAAAAGACATCTGGTCGTTCTCATGGATTTAAGCATAAATCTAGATCTGTAATGACAAAGGATGGTCCACGTGGAGTATCTTTCATGTTGAGAGAGTACAATATTGGTGATAGAGCTCTAGTTCAGATTGATCCATCACAACACAAAGGATTACCTCATAGACGTTATCATGGAAAAGTTGGACTTGTTACTGAAGTGGGTAGACGACATGTAGTTTTAGATATAAAATTAGGTGAAAAATCAAAAACTTTAATCACTAGATTAGATCATATCAAACCATTCGGTGTATAAAATGGAAGAAATAAAAAAGAAAGTTGCAGTTTCATTATCTGAAGTAAAAGAAATATTGAAGAATCAGGATTCTGAAAACATGGATCAAATCCAAAGGTGGACTTTTGATTATGTTTCTAAAGTTTCAACCTTGGATGCTGATTCTGCAAAAAAAATGAAACAACAATTAGTAAAAAATTGTAACATTACTGAAGAGGAAGCTGTTGAATTAATCAATATATGTCCAAATACAATGTCTGAATTACGCTCATTTACTTTTGGATGGAAAAAATTAATTCTTACTGAAACTTTAGAAAAAATTCTTAAAATTATCAAGGATAATCGCTAAATTCTTAGGTGATTTTTTTTGGAAATGGGAACACCCCAAACACGAAAATATGAAGAATATGCATATGTTCTGGATTTTACATCAAGAGGTAGATCAAAAACTGTACGTGGGCGGGATGGAATGATTGTAACTGCGTTAGGTGAAGAACGTCTGACATTGCTTGAAATTCTTGGTTTAGATGAATCTGAATTTGAAATTGGAGAAAAAATTTACATTGGTAAAGAGGGCCGAACCAAAGTTAAATCTGTATTGGGAAAATTAGATTATGAACAAATTACTGATTCTGCCCAAACTGAATTAAATAATGTTGTATCTACAATTGTTACAAATAATGAAACACGATTTGTAAATTATATTAATAATGCACAGCCATTAACCCCTCGAAAGCATTCACTTGAATTAATCCCTGGAATTGGTAAAACATACTTGAAAGTAATAATTAATGAAATTAATAAAAAGAAATTTGATAACTATAAAGATCTAGAGTCTCGTGCAGGAATAAAAGATCCTGTAAATCATTTATCTAAAAGAATCATCGAAGAAATATCTGGACAAACTCAGTTTAGACTATTTGTTAAAAAATGAGTATTAGAAAAAAATTAGGACAGAATTTTCTTAATTCAAAATTAATTGCAAAATTCATTGTTGATTCAGCAAAAATATCAAAAAATGATGTTGTTTATGAAATTGGAATTGGCAAAGGAATTCTCACTCCATTTCTTTGTGAACAATCAAAAAATGTAATTTCTGTTGAAAAAGATTACAAACTTTATGAGGAAACCACAACTAAATTTTCTAAAATTAAGAATCTCAAAATTATCCATGGTGATGGATTCAAACAACATGAAAAATTTGATATTTTTGTCTCCAATCTACCATATTCTGAAAGTAAAAAAGCAATTCAATGGATGCTGATGAATAAATTTACACATGGAGTGGTGATGGTTCAATATGATTTTGCAAAAAAATTGCTGGCTGAAAAACAAGAACGAAAAGCCGTATCTGTATTAGCACAATCAGGATTTGATATGAAAATTTTAAAAAAGATTGGAAAAGAAAATTTTACACCAAACCCAAAAATTGATTCTGCAATAATGTCATTTTCAAGAAAAAATACATTTCCAAAAGAATTAATCCAAACTGTAAATCTAATGTTCTCATTTAGACGGAAAAAACTTCAAAATGTAGGAAAAAAACTAGGAATAGAAATAGAATCTAATCAAAGATTAGAGGAGATGAACAATAATGAAATTATCAAACTTGCAAAAAAAATTAGAAAAATCTGAACAATATCTACCTGCTGAAGATACATTTTTTCTTGCAGATCAGTTAAAGGATCTATGTGGAAATTCTGCATTAGATATTGGATGTGGTTCGGGATATCTAACTGATATTTTGAAATCTGCTTTTGATCTTGTAGTTGGTACTGATATTAGTTTTAATACACTTCTTGAACAAAACTACAAAACTCAAAATGCAATATGTTGTAATTCTGCTGATGCATTAAACCTAAAATTTGATTTAATAATTTGTAATCTTCCATATCTTGCAACTGATGAAATAATTGATGTTGCAACTGATGGTGGTAAAGATGGATTGGAAATACCTATGGAAATTATAACGTCTGCATTACCTCATTTATCTCAAAAAGGAAAATTTCTTTTTGTTACATCTTCTCTATCAGATTATACAGGATTAATAGATTTTGTAAAATCTAAAAATTTTGAGGCTAAAATTATAGATAAAAAAAAATTATTCTATGAAGAACTAATCATTGTACAAGTGAATCACTTACTTTCTTAAGTTTGATTTTGCAAGATTTTTAATCTGTTCTGACATTTGAGTAGTTGTGGCATCTCCACCGATATCAAATGTAACATATTTCCCTTCATTGATTATTTGTTCAGTTGCATCAAATATTGCATCTCTGATGTCTCTTTCTCCTAAATAGTCTGCCATCCATGCACCTGCAAGTATTGTAGCTGTAGGATTAACTTTATTCTGACCTTTGAATGATGGTGCACTTCCATGTGCGGCTTCAAACATTGCATAGTCTTTTCCCATATTTGATGAATAAATTAGTCCAATGGAACCTACAATTCCTGAAGCAAGTTCTGAAATTATATCCATGAATAAATTTGTGCTTACTAATACTGAGTTGTTAAACTGTTCTGGATTAATCACTAACTGCTGTGCCATATTATCAATGTAAATCTCTTCTAATTCTATATTTGGATAATTTTTCAATGAATTTTGTACTTCTTCAAAGAACAAACCATCAGTTTTTTTCAAAATATTACGTTTTGTTATTGCTACAACTTTGTTTAACTCATATTTTTTTGCCCAATCTAGAGCTGAATCCATAAATCTTGCACATCCTTTTCTTGAAATTTTTCTAATTGCAATTGCTATATCATTATTTAGTTGTGTTTCAACTCCTGTGTACAATCCTTCTGTTGCCTCTCTGAAACATACAAAATTTACATCTCTATTAGGTGTCAGCCTTTTGAAAGTTTTTACTGGTCTAATATTTGAAAACAACTCAAACTTTTGTCTTAAAGTTACTGCAACACTTCTTGGAGCTCCAGGTACTGGTATGGTTGTAGTTGGTCCTTTGAAACATGCATCAACCTCCTCTAATGTTTGCATAGTTGAATCGGGAATGTATGATGCATCTTTTCTGCCATTATTTTCCCATTGTTCAGATCCTGCATCACAAAACACCATTTCTGCCTGCAAATTACATTCTTTTAAAATTCCAGTCATTGCATCAACAATCTCTGGACCAATTCCATCGCCCTTCATTATTGCAACTTTTTTTGTCATATGAAAATCATAATTTTCAATTATTTAATCATTAGAGTTAATGACGTCCATATCATATGTATGAAATAAAAATACATCAAATAATCTTTCTATATGGTTCCAGATCCCTTAGTTGAGAGTTCATTTGAAATTATCACTTCTGAATATGAAAAACTACGCCAAACTATTGAAATCATCACTAAAATATCTCAAAAAAGTATTCCAGATATAGTCAATCTATATTATCAGGCAGTAATAGTGAAAACTCTGATCAAAAAACTCAAAGAGGATTTTGAATCTTCTGATGTATTTGAGCATAAAAAATTATTAGGTAAAATAGAAGAAGTTGAAAAATATCTAATTGATAATTTTACTAAATCTTTACATCCTGAAATATTAACTCAATTGACAAATTCCATTCAAAGTTCTACTGAAAATCTAAAACTACTTGGACAAAATTCTGAGCAAAAAACCAAGGAAACTATTGAGAATGAGGCATTACTATACAAAAATTTACGTGAATTAATGAGTACAAAAGAATTTGTTGAACAATA
>LFEZ01000011.1 GCA_001510295.1 Thaumarchaeota archaeon casp-thauma4
TAGATTGTTAGTGACTGAACTAGAATCTTTAATTCAAAATGGTATTGCAAATCTCAATGATGGTAATTTTGAAGATGCGTTAAGCTATTTTGAGCAAGCATTACTTCTAAAACCTGACGATCCTGATTTATGGAATCAAAAGGGTGTTTCTTTACGAAGTCTTGGGAGATACGACGAGGCATCTGATTGTTATAATAAATCTCTCCAATTGGATCCTAGAGATCGTGCCTCTTCTTAAATTTCATTTTGCTTTTTCTTACCATAAATTATCATAATACATCCAATTCCAATTACTACCATGGATAGTTTTTCTGCAGTTATGTCAGATGATGTGAAATATCTTGCAACAAATTCTGGTCCCCAAATTATCAAATTTTGTAGTGGAATTATTGCACCGCTAATAAAAAATAAAATACCAAATGCTCCAAATACATTTTTAGGAAAAAAAGAAGATTTCTCAGTCAATTTACACTAGTATCCGCCTTTAGCAAACCCATATTCTTTTTTGTTAAAGTCGAACTTTGTTACTAGTATCTCACCCATTGCATCTACAGCTGCTTGTACTACATCTGATTGAGTTGAAAAGAATCCTCTGAATTTTCCAATTCCGTGTTCTTCTGCTATCAATCCAATTGGACCATCTGGTCCTTTTGTTACTACTGCCCAAACAGTTGAAAGTGGTGTTCCAATACAGCTTAATACCTGACAACTGTCTGGTACATCTTGAGCTAAATGTGGATTGTTAAAGTTTCCAATAATCCATGTTCTTGGAAGTTTTTTCATCAATTTGAGATATCTATCTTTAACGAATTCGTATCGTCTGTCCGTCTCAAATGATGCAAGTAGTGGGACTGTATGTTTTGATGCATAGTTTTCAATCATTATGCTTAGTGCAAAAAGATCTGAACGGTCTGCGTTGAAGTTTAGATATCCCCCATCTTGAAAGTCCTGGAAGTTCCAGTTTACGAAAATTTCATCACCTTGTTCTGGAATTTTCTTTTTTTCAGGGAATCTTTCAAAGACTGTATCAACTAAACTATCGTTTGTTAAACCCATAATCATGTTTAACGTTTAGAATATTTAACCTAGTGGAAATTTCTAAAAATAGTGGTAATTATTTCTTTTTTATAATTCGAGGAATCTGTTCTAATGTGTGAAGATATGTGACAAGTTCCCCGTCAAATTTGAAATTCGTTTTTTCTGAAAATGCCTGACCTCCAATGAATATTGGGAGTCTTTTATGTGCCTCGTGAACTTTCTTAACCATTCTTTGACCTGATTTAATACTGTCTTCCAATGTTATAGATACAACAAGTGCATCTGGTTTGGCAGTTTTAATAAACTCGATAAGTGATTCTGCAGGGGTGGATGGTGAAAGATTGAATGTGATAAAACCTTTTGAAACTAAAAATGAATCTAGTACATTACATCCTAAATTATGATCTTCGCCAACTGGCGTAGTTAGAACAATTTTACCTTGTAATTTTTTAGATTTTCTATTTTCATCAGCGATTACTTTCACCAAACTATGTGCGATATTACTTGCAACATGTTCTGTTGCAATTGATAGTTTTCCTTCTGACCACAAGTATCCAATTTCTGCCATAACTGGCGTCATAATTCTTTCATAAAATTGGTCTAATGCATTGTCAGAGATAAATGCTGAGTAAATATCCATGGTGTCTTTTAGACTTCCTTCTGTAAGTGCTGAAAATAATTTATTTCTTAGTTGCTCAATTAACTGTTCACGCATTTGTCTGTCTTTTGGTGTATTTTGTAGCAAAAATGAATTAATTTTTGCATCATCTCTAAATTCTGCTGGAATGTCATCTCTTGTTACTGATGAAGATTGTCCTAGATATTTGATGGTCTCTTGTCTAGATGTTTTTTTCTGCTTATCCCATGTACTTTTAACTAAATATAGGTAATCTACTCCTTTTACTTTCTTTTTTCGAAGATAAACCACGTACAATTTAACAAATAGTGCCTAATAAACATATCTAGTGCTAACAATAATTATTTATGGATAAAATTATTCGATTTATTATATACAGGACTATTGTATGCTTAATTCTTGTATAAGTTCATTAATTTTTGAATAATCTTTATGGAATTGTTTTCCTTTTTCAGTTACTTTGAACTTTTCACCAGTATCGATAATCTCTTTATTTTTCATTTCTTCAAGATATTTTGTTAATTTATCATAAGACGTGTTACATTTGAACTGGATACGTGTAGGGGAGATACTGTCATTATCCATCTCTTCGTCAAAAATTGCAGATATTATGTCGAAATAGAGTTGAATACGAGTTCTTCTCTCTTTCGCCAATAACCTATACTTCTTTTTGTGTTAATAAATTGAGATCTAATTTCATGACTGCAAAAGTTGGGGTTTTTTTATATGGAATTAAGGTAAAGTGAACACTTCAGTACCTTTCTCCTTTGTCTGAAATATTATAGCTTTATGTGATTCTAATAATTGATTTAGGAATCTGTCCCTTAGATTCTGATTTATTTGGCTAATTTCAAATGAGCAGAGGAAATTGCCGTTAATTTTGGAAAAACCATCATCCACACATTGTTCAATTTCTGCCATTCTGTCAGTTTTTTCTTCAGTATTAAAGTCAAAATAATGTGTAGATATGACTCTAATTTTAGCCTCTTCCGGAAGTGCTTCTACCTTATCTAATATCATTTTGGAATAATTTTCAAATGTATTTGGTATATCGACAATATGGAGGAGTTCGTTATTTTCAGTATTAATTCCAAATTCTCTCATTTCACCTAAAATTTTCTGAGATTTTTGAGTCGTGTAAAAACAATGTTGTCCACTTTCTAGTCCTTTTTTGATAAAATTATACTCTGTTTTTTTTGTTTCATTATTTCCATCATGAAATAGGACTATGTGGGTATTTTCTAATTCTTCTAAAAATTTATTTACATCGACAACCTTTGACATGAGCAACTTCGTACTCCACATCTAATAAATCAAGACTCACCATGGTGAGTTTTCTAGTGCTTATCCCAATTCATCAGCCTTTATAATGAAAATTTGATTAATTCTATATGTTCATTGACCCTGAAGTAGATTGTGTTTTCTGTGATAAATCAGTCTATGATCATTCAAATTTTGAAACAAGAGAATGCTTGTCAAAACATCTACAAGTTCAAAAAATTCTACAAAGCGCATTAGAAGAAAATCCACATTTAAAATTTCCATAAAGTCTGATACAAAATTTCTTTATTTTTAATAAATAGTATATTTTTGCTTTATGTGAAATCTGTATTGTAGACCGGTCTTGCTTCGTTTGGAACTTCTGCTGCAGCAGATTCTTTTACAGATTTTCCTCTTGCTTGGTAAACTCTGACTTTATGAAATACATTGTGAGATGAAAATATTGCCATTCCTGCAAATGCAACTCCTATGAAATTTCTTAATGTTACATCAAGACTTGGTTCTGCACCTATTACTGAAATTTGGAATACAACATAAAAGTTGTCAAATAACCAAAACGCCATAGTTACCCACGATAATACTCCTCCAATAAGATATCCTAATCTTGCTTTATGTCTCACAAATGAAATTGCAAAAATAATTGCAATGTACCATATAAGTGAACCAAATAGCCATGAAATCTCCCAGACATCTGTTCGGTCATCCATCCAATAGTATGTGGAACCAATAATGGCCATTGCACAAAGTGAAATCAAAAGTAATTTCTGATTAATTTTGTATGATGTCTTTTCTTCAGGTGTTTTCACAATTGGCTTGAATGATATTGCTTCCTCTCTAGCTTCTTTGATTGCTTCAGTCATATGTTTGAGCTTTATTGGAACTAATTCATCTATACTGTTGTCCTTGACGTAAGAATCATGTACTAAACTGTCTACTAATGGTCTTGCCAATGATGCCTTTACTGGAGTTACTAAATCAATCCAGTATGATGATAATCTGGTAGTCAAAAATGGTATCTGTATAATGAAGAGATTTCTATTAATTATTGAAGAGTACAATCTCATCATTTGTTCATATGTCATCTTGTCTGGTCCTCCTATCTCTAATGTTTTTCCTGCAGTGACGGGATTTTTCATAACTCCAAGTAAATAATCTATAACATTATCTACCGCAATTGGCTGTGTTGTTGATTTGACCCATTTTGGGCATACCATTAGTGGCAATCTTTCCACAAGATATCTGAGCATTGCATAGGAGCCCCCTTCTGCACCTACTATTAGTGATGCTCTTAATTCAGTTAATGGAATATTTCCTGATGCTAAAATTTTGCCAACATCATGTCTACTTTTCATGTGTTTTGATAATTCTAAACTTTCGTTAACTAACCCTCCTAGATAGATTATTCTCTTTACTCCTGCATCCTCTGCGGCTTTAAGAAAATTCTGTGCCTGTAATTTCTCTCTATCGGCAAAGTGTTCCCACTCTTTTTTGGAACCCTCCATTGAATGTAATAGATAAAATGCAGTTTCTATTCCTTTTAGTGCTTTAGATAATGAACTTATTTCAAATGCATTTGCTGCAATAAATCTGACATTTTCTGAATCTGGATGTTTTGTTCTGGACATTGCGGTGACTTTGTAGCCCGTGTTTGCGAGTCTTTCAAGAAGTTTCTTACCGATGAAACCTGTTGCACCTGTTACTAAAATTGAATAATCCTTAGAGGATGAATCTTCTTTTAATGCATCCATCTTACGTAAATTACTTGAATTTGTTTGTTGACTCAAAATCACTCCTTGTCCAACTTGCGTAATTCTTTAAGATCTACAATTTCTATATCTTTACTTAATGTTATGAGTGATGATAGTTTTGGTTTTGCATTTTTACCTATCTTCAAAACTAGCTTATTTTTATGCAATATCTCTAATGTCACATTTTCCTTTTTTAGAACTTTACCTATGTGTTTAGCCTCTGATAATTGCTTTATTAGGCTCATTTTTCCTGGAAATTTTATAGGTAGACGAACGATGTTTAGTCGTCTAATGTTGGCTTTGGATGAAAATTCTATATTGGTTCCATGTCCATCGCTTACGGAAAATTCTCCGCTACGGAGGTAAAGTAAAAAATTGGCAGGTAGGTCACTTTTCATTCAGTTTTCCATCCTGTTTATTTTGTTGTTATTGTCAAGCCACCTGATAGCACAACAGTTCCAGTTGAAACTTTTTTGCCATTGCGGTCAACCAATCCACTTAGTTCTAACTTGTCGAACTTGTATGTAATGGCTGCATGCTTTGCAGTTAGTTTATCAAAAACTTCTGCCAGGAGACTTGCCCATTCTTGTTCTTCTGTCATAATGCATTTCAATTGTTATGATATTAAAGCCTAGTGCCCTATGGTGAGTCTAGTGGTAATAATTATCACTAGATGCATAATAGTGGAAATATTTACCACTAGACTTACTCTAGTGCATAACCCATAAATACAATAAATCAAAGAATCTGTTAAATGAATACACAACCACTTCCAACAAAGATCGCATTGATGAAGGGAGGAATCGGAGCAGGCTTAATGGGCGGCTTTGCATTATTTTCATCATTCTTTGCAATTGATCAAATGTTGGATATCCCAGCAGGAACATTCTACAAGACTCTTGGTGTTACAATGGGTGTGGATGAAGGATTAGCAATCGCCATGGGTTTTATTGCCCACATGGGTGTTGCGTCATTGATTGGAGCCATGTACTTATTGGCCTCAAACATTTGGAGATTCTTCAGATTGGTGACTGTCCCAAAGGCTATAATGACTGGCGTATTAACTGGTCTCATAGTTTTTACTTTAGCATTTTTACCAATTCACATTTTTGTAATGACTCCTATGATGGAGGTAGAATTGATAATTACTGACGTATCTAAATTTGATTTGGAACAACAGAAAGCATTAGCAACATTGTTGTTTAACAGTGACAAAATTTACATCAACGCATTGATTCTACATATAATATTTGGAGCAATCATGGGATTCATTGCAGGTTGCATCACACACGAAGACTATCAAAAGGTGGAGAGATATGGCGGATTCTGGTAATAACAACGAAAGAGGCCAAAAACTAGAAGGCATGTACAATACTTTCATGCAAGATGTCTCAACGTTATTCCCAAAGACCGATTCAAATCTATTACTTAGTGTAATGGCTTTAGAAAGAAAATTTCCTGAGATGAAGCCTCATGTGCATCTTGAGATAATTTTCCCAAAGGGCACAAATGTTGAATTACCAAAATATGAGATCACTGAGAAATATCACGTACAAGCCGCAATTCACCGATGGGATAAGAATATCCTTGTTGTAACTGGCATGATGAACGTAGATACTATTGCTGAGATTGCAGATCATAAAACTGTGGAAAAAATAAGCGGCACAGCTAACGCAGCCTTTTATTAAATCCCTTTTTTCTATTTATTTTTATTCTCAATTACCATTATATTTGATCATTTTTGGGAAATCATATGGTTGAAAAAAATGAATTAGATTCTCTAATTAAAAAAATTGGCAAACTACACAAAAAGATTCGTTTTGTTGCAATTATCCATAAAAATGGGAAAATACTAAAAACTGAAATGAGAGATGAAGTTCCATCATTACTTAATACAAACAATGAAGTAAAATTTTGTCAGCATGTAACTGTACGTAGAAAGATGAGAGAAGAGTTCGACAAATCATTGGGTAAAGTGAGATTTGTAAATGTTGAACGTGAAAACATATCTCAAATTGTCATGTATGCAAAAACAAAATCATTGTTTGTTACAGTGGAACCTGAAATATCTATCAAAGACAAAATCCTGATTATCTCTCAAATCAAAAAACTTACCGCCACTCTAAAATGAAAATCTTAATTGATGAAATGGATGATGGCATGGATGATCGTCTAATTCAGCTTGGATATGATGCGTATAGTGTAAAAAAACTTCGAGTTGAGGGTAAGAATCTCCATACGGACTATTCAGTTATTAATTATGCAAAAGACAATGGAATGATTCTGGTTACTCGAGATACTGAAAGTGGTCAAGCATGTGAAGAAAATGGTTTACCTTGTATCTTACTAGACAATAATGAGATTTTCAAAATAGTTACTGAAAAATTAAAAAACTTTTAACTAAATTATTTATTTGACTAACTGCAAATCTAAATATGAAAACTTGTGACGGGCGTGGTACATCATACATGAATGGAAACTCATATGATGATTGTAAAAAAATTGCCGAAGATATTAACACAAAATTAAAGCCTGAGATATCTGCTCATGGCTCTATGACTTGGACACAATTATCTGATCAAGTGAATCATGATGAACTTGTATACAAATTGGTCTTGAAGTATTTACGACGAGATGGATTTGATATTGGAAATAGTGATAATCCTCAAATTACTATAACACCTAGTTAGTACTGCTTTGAGATTTTATCAATCTTCTTGATATGATAAATGGTGTTAAAATCAATATTGGAACTGTTATTGCAATGAATAGTGTCTGTAGTTCTGTTATTACAATTGTAAACGCAACAGCACTTGTTGCACCAATAAATAATGACAAAAATGTTCCTACGCAAGTAGGACATGCTATGAATAATCCTGTCGTTGCACCTATGCTGCCAAGACCTCCTGTCTTTTTTGTAATTGCAATTGCATTAACTGCTAATGCGGTATTTACTGCAACAAGATATGATACTGTAATTTGTAACAGTAGGTTGATGGGAACTATGTTTATCCCAACATGTTCTGTAAGATATGCGACAAATTTTGGCATATATCCTGGAGGTCCGCAACATGGTGTTACGTGTGCTGAAGGAACATTTGCTCCATAATGGTAAGAAAATACTACTTCTGGCTGATACACCAAAATCCCTGATGTCATTGAAAAAAATACTCCATAAATGATGAATGTCACAATGAATGTTTTTTTGGCTTTATCTCCAAGTGTATTATTACAAATCATGGATAATGCTGTTGTATTTCCTGTTGCTGCAACTCTTTTTTGAAATTTTCGAAGACCCACTCCAATCATTCCAATGGACAATGTAAATAATATGTAAAATGCAACTCCTAATCTTTCAATTGATTTAACTGCATCAGGTGTTATCTCTTGATATTCAAACCTGACATAGATCAAAAACAAAATTCCAATTGAGAGGAATCCTAGCATGATTAATTTTTTATCATTTTGACCTCCTTTGGTAGTCTCTGTTTTCATGTAAGATCTTTTACTTAGTTCATTATATTTTTAACATATGATATCTAAGTAAGTCTAAGAATGAAAATTAATCAAGTTCAAGATCCAGATTATGAAGTAGTCACAATCGGCAATTTAGGTTTTGTAGATCCATATGGAAATGAAGGTCTAGTAATATTGCACTCTGATGACAAACGAGAGTTTCACATGCGTGCATTCTCTGGAGAAGTTTCTAGACATATTGCAAGTTTTCTCGATGACGAACATGATACCGTTCCCACAATTTACAAAATGCTTGAAGATATTTGTGAAGCAAATGAGTTACTATTAGTCAAAGTCAAAATTTATCAAAGTGGTGATGCATTACGTGCAAATCTTTACTTGACTGGAAAAAAGGACCTTGTTTTGAGAAATTATCGGGCTTCTGACGCTGTTGCATTAGCAGTTTACTACAAAATTCCAATTCTAGTAAGAAGCAATATGCTCCAAAGCCCACTAGAAGAGGCTACGTAACAATCTCATTAATTTTATCTTCTTTTATTGCTCGTTTAATTTCCATTGCTATGCGTCGACCAATTCCAAATGTTGTGCCATATTGATATTTTGTATAGGGACTAGTTGTTGCGACAATTGGGTTTCCTGGAACTCGGAGTGACACATCATAAACAATCATCTCCAAATCTTTTGTAATGACACTTTGAAGAGAAAATGGACCAATAATGCCTGGTGCATATTCTTTCTTTACTGCGCTGACAAACTTATCTCCCATTTTGAAAACCTTTTCTAATAATGATTCTCTAATACTTGCAGGTGTGTGTCCAACCTCTATGTTTTGTAATGGTATGTCCATCTCTAACTGTTGTTTTGCAGGAAGTGCATTGTAATCGTGAATATTTGTCTGTAATCTTCTTTCTATTCCTATAAAGTCCACTTGATTTGAAATTGGTGTATGGAAGAAGTTAAAATTTAGATATGTTCCGATGGCTAATTCCTCGATACTTGCTTTCTCTAAATCCTTTCTGGCGATTAGTCCTTTCTTAATTTTCTCTTCAGATTTTTTTTTATAATCTGCATACGATGTAACTATGAAAAAAGCACGTTCTAATCTTCTATCTTTTTCCATGACTTTGACAATTGCTGGCTTATTGATTGACTTTGGATTCTCAAAGATCTTTGGAAATTTAATCCCTGCTTTTTTTAACAAATAATATTGATTTCGTTTATTTTCTCTTTCTTCGGCTTGGAAGAGTTTTCGATTTCCAAAGATTGGCACTTTTAGTTTATTTTCTAATATATCATACCCGAGATACGCTGTAAGTGAACGATGTGGAATAATTATTGTATTGTTCTCCCTCATAATTTTTTGATTTACTGGGCTTGCCATGTCTTTAAATTTTTTAACAATTATTATTTCGTCTGCAATTCGATTAAATCTTTGATATGGCACTTCTCTTCCTTTTTGGCAATAAACGACTGTCTCAAAGCCTTCATCTTTTGCACCATCCATAATCTCTAATGCTGAGTGACTTCCTAAAACTCCGATTTTTGGATCTGTATATTCTGATGCAATATTTTGCATCTCAGATCTTTTAATCATACTACTCTCAATAATATTATAAAATTAAATGCTTCTTTAGAAGAATTAACTACTTGTAATTTTTTAATTATGTATGAGCGTTGAAATGGTTCTAGTTGGATTGATTCTTTTTGGTGGGATGGGAGCAGCTGGCATCAAAATTTGGTTAAACAAAAGAAAAGAATCTGAGCAATTAGATAAACCTCAAGCGTAAATTTTCATATTCAGTTATATTTTGTAAAATATGATTTAACAAGTACATGAAACTTGTAATTGGAATTACTGGCAGCACCGGTGTCATTTACGGCATTCGTCTACTTGAGGTTCTAAAAGAAAAGGGTATTGAAACAAATCTTGTAATGTCTGAATGGGCAAAAAAATGTATCCCTATGGAAACAAAGCATAACATCGCATATGT
Organism: Thaumarchaeota archaeon casp-thauma4; assembly: GCA_001510295.1. Lineage (GTDB taxonomy): Archaea > Thermoproteota > Nitrososphaeria > Nitrososphaerales > Nitrosopumilaceae > Nitrosopelagicus. The sequence continues at coordinate 10,173 of LFEZ01000011.1, forward strand.
TGAATCTCTTGCTACTGAAGTAACGGACGAAACTAATATGGCTGCAAACATTTCAAGTGGATCACATAAGACTGATGGTATGATTGTTATCCCTTGTACTATGAAAACATTATCAAGTGTTGCAAATGGTTATGATGAAACTCTAGTTGCACGTGCAGCGGGTGTAACCATGAAAGAGTCTAGAAAATTGATTCTAGTTGCAAGAGAAACACCTCTAACTGCCATCAATTTAGAAAATATGCTGAAACTAGCTAGACTTGGGGTTGTAATTTTACCTCCTGTCACTGAATTTTATACAAATCCTACATCAATTAATGCAATGATTGACCACATTGTTGGAAAATGCCTTGATCAATTTGACATTGATCATGATTTGTTTACTCGCTGGGGTAGCAAGTAGTCCAAAAAAAATTTACACTAGTATTATTTTAATAATTCATGCTAAAGATATCTTTTGAACGAGAAATTAACGCAGATCTTGAAAAATCATTTGATATAATTACAAATTTTAAGAATTTCCAAAAACTATTCCCTGAATTTTATCCTTCAATTCTGATAAAATCTGTAAGAGATGAAAGTTCACTTGTAGCTGAACATCTTAGACTTCATGATACTGAATTTATTATAATGTCTAAACATTTCACATCAAAACCTAATTCACATGAAATGCGTGTTATTGGAGGTGACATTAAAGGAAGTAGTATTAATGAAATTTTTAGTTTTGATAATGGAAAAACACTGCTTAAAGTTACTGCGGAATTGGATGTAAAATCATCTAGATTTTCTAAGAAAAATCCTTATGGTGAATCTTTGAATGATTTGTATGATGCAATGATAGCGGAAATTGGAAAATCTTAATCTTTACTTTCTTTGAATTCTTTTAGTTCTTTTTCTGCTTCAATTTGTCCTTTCTTGTATTCGCCTTTTGCTTTACCAAAAGTTTTTGCTAATTCTGGAATTTTTTTTGCTCCAAATATCAATACACCTGCAGCAACAATTACAATTATCCATTCACTTCCCCCTGGCATGAAATTGAATATATTCTCAATCATATTTCATCTAGTGATAAATTCTCATTTAAGTCTTGATGGTCTTTCTTTCTTGTCTCTCAGCTACTGCCATGCCTGCAAAATATAATCCAATCATTGGTAATGACACAAACCACATTGTTACTCCACTTCCATCTGGCGTAATCACTGCACCAAATATGATGATGGCAATTATTGCATATCTCAAATTTCTTCTCCAAAATTTGGCATCTACTAATCCTGATAGACTAATTGCATACATTACGAGTGGCAGTTGAAATGATATTCCAAACGCCAACAAGAATTGTAAAACAAATGACACAAAGTCCATGATATTCAAAAATGTGACTAATCCTGAAGATTCTCCATATATGTAAAGAAAATCTAAAATAAATGGAATAACTACGGCATATGAAAATGCACAACCTGTAATGAATAGCCCTACGGCAGGAACTGTAATGGAGCGACCTACTTTAATTTCTCTTTCTTTTAATGCCGGTCTCAAAAATGATATGAACTCTCTTACGATGATTGGTATACTTACAACAATTCCAATCAAACTAGCTATGTATACTTGAGAGAAAAATGCTTGTCCTGGTGCAGTTTGAATTAATTGAACTCCTTCTGGTACTAATTCTCCTTTCATTACATTTGTGAATTGTGCTGCAATGTTGTTTAGTGGTTCTGGATATGGATAATACAATGTAACTCCCATGACATCAAATGGGGTTGCATGAAATGTTAGAATGAACACTGTGATAACTAGAATTGAAATTATGGAACGAATTACTCTTTTTCGTAATTCTTCAATGTGTATATTTATCCCGCTAATCTCTGACATTCAAATTTCCTGATGTCTTATCCTCAACAAAAATGTTTCAAATATTCTAGGTAGGAATTGGAAGTAGTTTTGATTCTGGATATCCCCATTCTTTTAATTTCTCTTGTGTTGTATCGTATAGTTCAATTGTTATTATTGGATTAATTGTAAATTCTTTTTGTAATTCTTTTGCCAAATTAGCGATATCTTTTGCTGAATAGATTTCTTTAGAACCTTCAAGGAAGATTCGTTCGCCTTTCTCTCCTTCATTTCCTCCAAATCGTTTTTTTAGAAATTTTGTAATACCTGGCAATTCGTCTCTCTCTATATTGTTATAATAATATGTCAAACCTTTTTTTGATTCATAATCGTGTGGCGTACCTGCCTTGTAAAGGAACACTCCAAAAAATATGGCATCTCCTTCTGGTTCTTTGGAACATTTGATGTCCCAATTGAGAACTTTATCTTCATCATGGTTGACTTGTGCCATCTCTTCTGGAGTTAATTTCCAATAGCGAAATTTTTGCATATAACGCAATATTTCTGCCATTATAAAATCAATTCTATAGATCAAATGACCATTTTCATTTTAGATAGAGCATTTAAATTAATTAAGCAACTCAAATTATCATGCCTAATTTTCAAGTGAGTGTTGTAATTGAAAACAAACCTGGAATAAGCGACCCTGAAGGTGACACTATACTAAAAGATCTTGTTCTAAAAGGCAACAATAATGACATCACAAAAATTCGTGCTGGAACTATTCTCAAGTTCTCAATTACTGAAAAAACAAAAGAAGGTGCAAAAGATAAAGTTTTAAAAATTTGTGATGAACTTAGAATTTACAATCCATTAGTAAGTAAAGTAACTGCAACTGTTGAAGAACTTTAATCTTTTTTGATACTCTTAATCGTCTCATCAATTAAAATTCGATCTCTTAGATGACTTACAAGATCTGTTTGAGTTATTACTCCTACCAGTTTTTCATTATCTAGAATTAATAATCGACGAATACGACTATTTAGCATTTTTTGAATTGCATCTTCTATCGTGGTGGTTGGTCCCACTGAACGAAATTTATATGACATTATTTCTGAAATTTTAATTTCACTTGCTTTCTTATCTTGTGCTACAACTTTACGAACAAAATCACTTTCGCTTAGTACTCCTTGAGGTTTTCCATCATTCATTATTACTAGAAAACTAATGTCTTTTTCAGCAATAATCTTGGCTGCATCTTGCGCCGTTTTATCGTTCTCAATTACTATGATATCTTTCTCCATAATATCCCGAATTTGTCCCATGACTGTAATGTAAACTTCTGGAAATAAAAACATGTCATCTCGAAATCAAATTTATACCGCGAATTTAATCATAAAATGTGAAAGTCGGGGTTATTGTTTTTCCTGGCAGTAATTGTGATCGTGACATGTATCACGTATTAACTGATGTCTTTAACTTAAATGCTGAATTTTACTGGCATGAAAAAAATCTGCCATCTGATATAGATGCAGTAGTTCTCCCAGGAGGTTTTTCATATGGTGATAGATTACGTGCAGGCGTTATTGCTGCTCACAGTCCAATAATTTCAGATGTGAAAAAATTGGCTGAAAAAGGAATTCCTATTTTAGGTGTTTGTAATGGTTTTCAAATTCTTGTAGAATCTGGATTACTTCCAGGTGTTTTACTCAAAAATGAATCATTAAACTTCATGTGCCAATGGACAAATCTTATTGTAAATAATAACAAAACTCCTTTTACATGTAAACTACAAATGAATCAAAAAATCCCAATTCCTATTGCAAATGGGGAAGGGAGATATTTTGTTGACGATGAATCTTTGAATCAACTAAAAAAGAACAATCAAATTGTTTTCTCATATGAAAATAAAGTTAATGGTTCCATTTCTCAAATTGCAGGTGTTTGCAACTCTGATGGAAATGTTGTAGGTATGATGCCACATCCAGAACGCGCTGCTGAAAAGGCAATTAATCAAATTGATCACAAACCATCTTCATTAATTTTTGAATCATTGATTGAAACTATAGGTATGAAAAATTGAGTTTTCAAGAACATGAGAGACAGCATATTGAAAAAAATGTAAAACGTAAACTAACTGATACTGAATTACAGATACTTGCTGCAGAATGGTCTGAACATTGTTCCTACAAATCATCAAAAAAACATTTGAGGATGCTGCCTACAACTGGACCAAATGTAATTGTTGAGAAGGGTTATGATTCTGGCGTTTTAGATGTAGGTGATGGCTATGTTGTAACTGTTCACATTGAAAGTCATAATCATCCTTCAGCTGTTGAACCATTTGGTGGTGCTGCAACCGGTGTTGGTGGCGTCATTCGTGATATCTTATCTACAGGAACCAGACCCATTGCTTTGTTTGATGGATTAAGATTTGGTAATATTGAAACTGATGCACATGCACGATGGTTGTTCAAAAATGCGGTTTCAGGAATTGCTGATTATGGAAATTGTCTTGGTATTCCAACTATTGGTGGTGAAGTTGAATTTGATGAATGTTACAAGAATTATGCATTAGTTGATGTTGCTGCAGTTGGGTTTGGTAAAAAATCAAAATTGATTAAAAATCATGCAAACATTGATGATTTGGTTTTACTTATTGGTGGTTCTACCGGCCGTGATGGCGTAGGTGGTTCACAATTTGCATCTGATGCGTTAGAAGGAGAAAATCGCTCCGCGGTTCAAATACCTGATCCATTTATTGAAAAATTAATCATTGAAGCAATTCTAGAATGTCGTGATACAAACTGTATTAATGCAATGAAGGATTTGGGAGGTGGCGGTCTTTCTTGTGCGATTTCTGAAACCGCAGAAAGTTTAGGGGTTGGTATTGAACTTGATGTAAAAAATGTCCATTTACGTGAATCTGATTTATCTCCTGATGAAATAATGATATCTGAATCTCAAGAAAGAATGCTTGTCATATCTGACCCAAATAATCTTTCAAAAATTAAGCAAATATGTAATAAATTTAGAATTCAATGTTCTGTAATTGGTACTGTCAAAAATGACAAAATGATGCATGTGAAAAACGGTGATGAAACTTTGGCATTACTTCCTGCAGATTTTGTCGCACGTGGTCCTTTGATTGATAGAAAAAAATCAAAACCAGAATATCTCTCAAAACTTCCTTCTTCTCCGCCATCTGAAAACCAATTGTCTTTATCTGATATTTTATTAAAATTACTTTCCTCTCCTAATATTGCAAGTAAACATTGGGTTTTTCGTCAATATGATCATGAAGTTGGAATTAGGACCGTTATTAGACCTGGATTTGATGGCTCTGTTTTACGATTAGATAATGGAAAATTCCTATCTGTAAAAATTGATGGTAATCCAAAACATTGCTACATTGATCCACGAAATGGTGCAATTGGGTGCTTTGAAGAGTCATGTAGAAATGTCATTTGCACCGGTGCAACTCCAATTGGGATGGTTGATCATTTACAATTTGGCAATCCTGAAGATCCTGAAATATTTTGGACATTTATGGAATCTATTGAAGGTATAACTGATTTTGCAAAATTTCTTGATATTCCATGTGTAGGTGGTAAAGTTAGCTTTTATAATGAAACTTCTGATGGTCCAATTAAGCCAACTCCGTTAATTGGGGTACTCGGACTGATTGAAAAATCACCTTTACTTCCAAACGCTCCCTCAAACGACGATGTAATTTTATTGGTTGGTGAAACAAAAGATGAACTAGGTGGTTCTGAATATTATGAATACATACATAATTTCATTGGAGGCGTTGCGCCAAAAGTAGATTTTTCAGAATCAAAAAAGAATATGAAATCAGTTTTATCATTAATTTCAAAAAATCTCCTCAAATCTGTACATGATTGTTCTAAAGGCGGTCTTGCAATTGGACTCTCTGAATTATGCATCTTTGGTAAAATTGGGTGTAAAGTAAATTTACCCTCCTCTCTTTCATCAGAAAAAATGTTATTTTCTGAAAGTCATTCACGTTACATTTTGGTTGTAGACAAAAATAATCTAGATGATATAACATCTATTTTGTCTGATGACCATTGTTCATTCTCGGAGCTTGGAATCTTTTCTGGCGATCAGATTATTTTTGAATCTACTTCTAAACCAATTTTAAAACTAAGAGTTGATAAAGCAGAAAATAATTATCTAAATTCATTGGGGAAAATAATTCAAAATGGTTAAAGAAAACTGCGGTGTAGTTGGAATTTACAGTGAAGGCGATGTAAATGTAATCCCTATGGTAATTGATGCCTTACGAGCATTACAGCATAGAGGTCAAGAGGCATGGGGGTTGGCAATACCAAACAAGGCTCCATTAAAACGACTCGGGCTTGTTTCTGGAGCATCTGGAGAATTCAAAAAAATCACTGAAGAATATGTATCTCATTCTGCTATTGGGCATGTTAGATATTCTACTGTTGGAAAAAGTGATCTTGAGAGTGCGCAACCACTAAAAGTAAAAGATCTTTGCATTGCACATAATGGAACAATTTCAAACGTTGAAGAACTTTCGAATCTTGTTGGTGGATGTACTTTTACTCCACAAAATGCTAGTGACACACTTGTTGCAGCACAAAGATTAGTTTCATTAATTACTGAAAAAGGAAAACTTGGAAATGCATTATCCATACTCAAAAATGAAATGGTTGGTTCATTTTGTTTCACTTTTCTTACTGATGATGATGCTGTATTTGCTGCAAGGGATCCAAAAGGATTTCGTCCTATGGTTTTAGGTCATAAAGAAGATGGCAATGTACACATTGTGGCATCTGAATCATCAGCAATTTCTGCAATTGGTGCAAAATTGGTTCGTGATGTTGTACCTGGCGAATTAATTAAAATTAGTAAAGATGGTTTTCAAACTGAAATGTTTTCTGATGATACAACTCATGCACATTGTTCATTCGAATTTACATATTTTGCTCAACCATCAAGTAAAATGGAAGGAACTAACATCTATCTCGCAAGAAAAAGAATTGGCCAATTTCTTGCAAAAAAATATCCAATTCATGATGCAGATGTAGTAATTCCTGTACCTGATTCTGCAAGACCTGCTGCATTGGGCTTTGCACAAGAGCTTGGAATACAATTTGATGAAGGTTTACTAAAGGATCGTTACAGTAAGAAAGGCCCTCTAAGAAGTTTCATTGAACCCCATCAAAGTGATAGAGTTGAAATTAACAGATGGATTATTCCAATTCGTGAAGTCATTGAAGATAAACATATTATTGTAATTGATGATAGTTTGGTTCGAGGAACTAGTTCTAAAGCAATCATCAAAGCCTTACGTCGTTCAGGAGCTAGAAAAATTAGTATGTTGGTTACATATCCTCCAATTAAATTCCCATGCTATGCTGGAATTGATTTTCCATCACAAGAAGAACTTGCAACGTTTAATGGTGGTAAAGATCTTACAGAAAAAGAAATGATTGAAAAAGTTCGTAATGATATTGGTGCAGACTTTTTAGGATACAATGATACAGAAAATCTTGCAAATGCGGTTGGTATCCCAAAAGATTCGATGTGTTTTACATGTGCAACAGGTGATTATACTTCATTAGGAATAACCCCAAATTTTAATAAGATGAAACAGATGAAGAGTGTCTGATGGAAACTGCATACGTTTTAGTTCAATGTAAAATGGCACATGAAATGGAAGTACTAAAAGCATTGTTAGAAATTGATTCAGTAAAAGAAGCAAAAGGCACTTTTGGTTATTATGATATATTTACAAAAATCCAATGTGATAATTCTTCTGAAATTGAGTATATAATCACAAAAAAAATACGTAATATTGAAAATGTTACTGCTACTACCACATTATCTATAATTCCCGAACAGGATTTTGCAAAATGAGTAAAGAAACACGTTCTATTGATAAGAAAGGATTTTCAAATAAATTTTTTGAAGAGTTAGATAAAGAACATGATAATGCAAAGAACTTTGCAAAACGGCAAAAGGAATTAAAAGAAAAAAAGAAACAGCAAAGCTAATTTTTGTTCTTTTATACTAATTTTGCAAGTAGTTTACACCCAGATTGAAAGTGATTCTCGTCCTTCCTGCAAGTTAGGCTGAATCACTCTCATCTTGTAGTGTTAAATAGGAATTTTGTAATGGTATGTCATGAAATTAAGATGTACTTCATGTGCAAAGTTTTGTTGTGATGGAAAAAAGTGTAGTTGTACCTGTCACAAAAAATCATTCAGCCGCACTAACTCCTATCTTTCAAACGTAATGGAAATATTAGCAAAACAAAAAATCAAAAATATAAAAAGTGTAGATCTAAGATGGCAAAGTAATATTCTTGGTTCTATGATGAGACTTGAATGAGAAAAATCTATTATTCTAGTTTTATGTTGTTTTTTAATGGTAAATAAAGTTCCTATAATTGGTGGAATTATAGCTGCTGCTGCAGGCGTTGTATTTGTCATATTTTTCACACCTAATGGTTTTACACAAGAAGAATATTCCTTGTCTGTTGATCCCACAAAAGAAAAACAAACTTTATTCATTATGGCACGAGTTTCTTTAGAAAATACTGGGACAAAACCTCTAACAAATGTTGAACTTAATTTTGGAGATGGTGATAAAATATACCTTAGAACTTTAAAACCTGGACAATATGAAATTGTTTCACCACCCCAAGGTAATTCATTACAATATGTCATTGTAACTTCTAACGAAGGTGTTTATGTAAGTAAAGTATATCGTGAACCAATTGCAATGCCTGGGATGATGGGGTCTTAGATGTCGTTATGAAATTTCTTAATTCAGGTAAAGTAAAGGATGTCTATGATCTGGGGGATGACACATTGTTATTCAAATTTAGTAATCGTGTATCTGCATATGATGTTAAATTCAATGATGAAATTCCAGAAAAAGGTAAAGTGTTATGTAAATTTGCCAAATTTTGGTTCGAACAATTGAATGTTGACAATCATTTTGTAAAATCACATTCTGATACTGAAATAATTGTTAAAAAAATGGAAATGTTACCTATTGAATGTGTTGTTCGTGGTTATTTCTATGGTAGTTTGATTAGTAGATGGAAGTCTGGAGAAATTACTTTACCTGAAAACACGGATACGAATCTCGCTGCAAAACTTCCTTCTCCATTATTTGATCCTACGACAAAGTCTGAACATGATGTTCCTATAACAAAGGACGATGCAATAAGACAAAATCTTGTAACATTAGATGATTATGAGTGGTTATCTGAAAAAACCATTCAAATTTACAATAAAATGTCATCCATTGCAGATGCTGCGGGATTCATTTTAGCAGATCTAAAGCTAGAATTTGGAAGATTAAATGGAAAAATTACTCTTGGTGACTCTATAGGTCCTGATGAATACCGTTTATGGCCAAAATCATCTTACAGTCCTGGAAAAATTCAAGAGGCATTTGACAAGCAACTCCTTCGTGACTGGTTAACTGAAAATGGATATCAGAAACAGTTTGAAAATTCAAGAGCGATTGGGCAAGAACCTGTCGCACCTACAATTCCTAGCGAACTTATTCAAAAAATGACTGATAGGTATACTGCTGCATACGAACGCACTACTGGTCACTCTCTTTAACTCGATTTCTAAATCACACATTCTCCCTACATCTACCTACATTTACCCCACATCGCCCTAATTCCATAGATTTTTCACAAAAATCCATGATTTCTTACCTCTACTGTTTTTTTTGTAATGGTGTTAATGTTATTGATACCACTACGAAAATTATAGTATATGCTACAATAATATTGATAGCACTATCATAATTATATTGTCTACTACTACATTTTTCATTGCATAAAAAAAATAGCTGATTTGGACAAAAAATACTGATACCGATAACTTTTAGCTAAGATCAATAGAAAAAACTACATGTCAACAATACTCGAAAAACCAATA
>LFEZ01000012.1 GCA_001510295.1 Thaumarchaeota archaeon casp-thauma4
GAATATCTTCTACTGAGTAAAATGATATCTCTGATTCTCCATCCCATGGGCTAATCTCTACTCTTAATTCATCTTTTTGTATTACTTTGTCCTGACCAAATAGAAACTTTGCATCAATTAAATTTCCTGCAGGAGAGCTAAAGAACCATCCTTTTTTTGAAATATTCTCTAATGTGGTTAAATCAGTTATTGCATGTGTTGCTATTGTATCTACTTTTGATGGTTCCTTTGGAATGACAATTAAATTTATAACTGAATTTAGTGGTACATTTTTTTCATCAAATACATTTGAACGTGAAATTTCATCTACACCAAAATTTTCTAGTACGTTGATTCTTGAAACATCATCTGCTATGTCTTTTATCTCCTTTGTAACTTTGAATATAAATAAATTTGAATCGCCAGTTTTTATAATGCTAATAGAAATTACAGAATCATCATCTTTTGCTAATTTCTTTGAAATATTGTAAAAACCTTCTCCATCCTTAATTTCTTTTGATAACATGTTTCCTGCCAATCCTGTAAATAAGAAATCTGTAGACTGTTTTGGCATTGTAAATGTAGCTGAAACTGTACCTCTTCCTGAAACCACTCCCGACGTTTCTAGTAACACGTTTGCATCATCTCCAGAATGTATGAATACGGAATGAAATTTTCCATCTACGCCTAATGCATCATTCAAGTCATCAATTATTTTATTTCCCATCTCTCTTGCGGAATCTTGAACCATTATGATTCCGCCATCACCTTTCAGTTGTTGATAGTCAAAATTGATCATTATGCATTGTTCTTCACTTGTCACGCCTATCACACATTCCCCTGCATTTGTAAACACAACGGCTCTAATCTTTTCATTATCATTGATTTTTTGCATTAGTTCGTCTGTAAATTTGATTTCTTGGTTATCTGTGGTTTCTAATCCTATTGACAGTATTATGGACTCTGAATACTGTTGGTCATAAATTAAAATTGCATTTTCTTGAAATGTTGCCTTTTCAAACATCTGTCCGCTTGCAAATGGAATTATGAGTATTATGCCAAAAATAACTCCAAGTGACAGTAACTTTCTTTGCATGTACCCTGAAACTTGTGTTATTTTATTTAGGTTACGCATTTGTGCTATAACGTTTAAATCACTAGTCTAATTTTGCATAATTGACATCGAATTCAAACCGTAGGGGAACACGCTGGCAGTCCGATGGCTCGGGCTGCCAGCCCCACATTTTAATTAATTATATGAATAGTTCGTATCTTTTTTGAGACAATAAAATCAGCTTTGCGAAAATTTTAATTAATTATAATTTAGCTAGATCGTCTACTTGCTTTTTGATATAATCAAATCCACTCTGCCAAAACTTTGATTTGGAAATATCAAGTCCATGTGCTTTTAGTAATTTTTCTGGTTTTTGTGAACCCCCTGCAGATAAAATGTCTATATATGTTGAGACAAAGTCATCACCTTCATTTTTGTATGTTTGGAATAATGACACTGCAAGTAAATTACCAAATGAATAAGAATAACAGTAAAATGGCGAATGGTAAAAATGTGGAATGCAACTCCACTCTATTCCAAAATCATCTGAAATATCTACTGAATTTCCAAACTGTTCTTTTAGATTTTTTCTATAGATATTTGATATGTCGTCTACTGTTATCGAGTTTGCAATTTGATTATGAGCTTCAATTTCAAATAGAGTGAAAAATGACTGCCTTCCAATTGTTGCATAGAAATCATCAATTTTATTTGAAAGCATGGTAGCCTTTTCACTATCTGAGATTTGATTTGAAATGTTGTCATAAAGTAATAGTTCTGAATATGTAGATGCAGTTTCTGCAAGAGGTAATGGGGCATCTGATACTAGAATTGATTTTTCAGATGCTGCAACACTGTGAACAGCATGTCCAATTTCATGTGCTAATGTGAACACATCTTTTGATTTTCCTGTATAATTAATTAGAACAAATGGTGTAATGTATGGAAGTGGCGTACTACAAAATGCACCATCTCTTTTTCCATGTCTTAATGAGTAGTCTATATGATTTTCATTAAAAACACGTGACGCATATTCTGCAATTTTTGGACTAAATCTATCAAGAGAATTAAGAACAAGTTTTGTTCCTTGATCAAATGTATAATTTTTCTCTGCTGCACTCTTTTTTGACGGTGCATACAAATCATATCTCCTAAGTTTTTTTATTCCTACACGCTTTGCTTTTTGCTGAAAATATTTTTGAAATATGGGTGCATTTTTCTTACACACTTCTAACATGACATCTATTATTTTGTCATCTATATTATTTGAAATATTTTGAATTGAAATTGGATTCTTAAATCCTCTCATATCCATTCCTTCATTTTTCCAATTTAGTACAATATTCTGATAAATTTGACCAATTACCCCTTTGTTATCTTGGTATTTTGTTAATAGTGATTTGTAAGCAGCTTCTCTGATTTTTGGATTTTTATTTCTAACAAGTGTAATAAGCTGTTCTCTTCCAATTGTCTTTTTTTTACCGTTAACATTTACTGTGTATGTAAATGCATTTGTTATTTTATCATAAATCTTCACTAGTGCAGAAATTCCTGTAACATCTAGAGTATTGATGATTTTTTCTTCAGGCTCTGTTAATGCATATCTTGCAACTAGTCTCTTATATCGCAGATAATCTGAGAGTTCACCTGCATCTTTGATCAATCTCTTTGCATTTTTTTCATCTACTTGCTTTTTCCACCATAAATCAAAAAATAACATTTTATTTTGTATGGTGGAGCCAAACTGGGAAATTCTGTTTAGCAGTGCTGTTGCCTCGTCTGATTGTGTATCTTCTGAAAATTTTAGTCCTGCATATCCGCCAACTTTACTTGCTTCTTCTGTTATATCTTCGATTTGATGTAAAAATTGTAAAAATTTCTTAGATGACATGTTTGGTTTTAATTGAGATTTGTTTTTCGCAAATCTTTCAGACTGTTTTTGTATTTCTTTAATTTTTTTATCAAACGTCTGTCTAGTTGGATTCTTGACTAAATCATCAAGATCCCATATGCCTTTTTTGTAATTTTGCACAATTTCTTTCAAACTGAACTGTTTCTATATCTTTTGAAATTAATTTAACGTCTAAATAATCCACAATAAAAAACAATCTTGGATCCGTCGTCTAGCCTGGTTTGGATGCTGCACTCACACTGCAGAGGTCGCGAGTTCAAGTCTCGCCGGATCCATTTACAATTATATCGTCAGTAACGATTTCATAATTAATGAAAACAGGCCTTTTCATAATTCTAGTATTAGTTTCTGGTTGTTTTGCAGGTTTGATACATGGTGGACTTAATCTGGTAATGGTTGAACCATATCTTGATCAAGCAATAGGTATAGAAAACCAAACATTGTTTGCAACAGGTCATGAAGAAGACACTTTGTCTTTCTGGGTTGAATACAATTCATATCGTGTATGGCAAAAAAGTGGTCAAGTTTTAGCCGGCGCAATACTTGGCACCTCAATTTCTGCACTAGTTGGAATTGTATTTCTCTTTGTTAGAAAAAGTCTTCCAGATGGAAACAATGTCAAAAAAATACTTGTTTTATCCGGATTAATGTGGTTTACGATTTTTGTAATACCTTTTTTAAAATATCCTGCCAATCCTCCAACTGTAGGTGAAGCCGAAACTGTTGTAATGAGAGGAATTTTGTTCTTATCTTTTATTGCAATCTCTGGGTTGAGTACAATTGCCTTTTATCAACTCTATAAAAAATTACAAAATAAAAAAATTCTTGCATTTGTAGGCTATGGACTATTCATTAGTATTGTATTTGTTCTGATGCCTGAAAACCCGGATCAAATTACTGCACCTATAGAGTTAGTTGAGAATTTTAGAGGTGCTTCATTTCTTACTGTATCTGTTTATTGGTTAACACTTGGACTAATTCTTGGTGGGTTTATAGAAAAACTTCAAGAACGATTAAATCTAAAAGAATGATTGAATGAAAGATCTAGAAACTCCTGGATTTTCAATAATTATTATGCTGCATTATCTTTTTCCAAATTTTATAAGAAGGAATTTCCTTTTTACACTTTCGATGTGATGTTTGGAAATTATACTCGAAAACAAATAATTTTAAATAATTTTAATACAGGATATCCATAAATTATCTAAAATCATATAAAAAGTAATGAAGGCAATATGGAATGATGAAGTAATTGCAGAAAGCAACGATACTGTAGTAGTTGAAGGAAATCATTATTTCCCAGAAAATTCTATAAAAAATGAATTTTTCAACAAAACTGAGACTAGTACATCATGTCCTTGGAAAGGAATGGCAAGATACTATTCTGTTACCGTAAATGGAAAAACAAATACTGATTGTGCGTGGTATTATCCTGTTCCAAGCAAAAAGGCTGAAAAAATTAAAGGCATGATTGCTTTTTGGAATGGCGTTCAAGTAATCTAAATACTAGTTTGTAATACGTTTCTTATGGTAGGTCCACAAGATGGCGGTTTTGGATTTGATCAATCAAAAAAATACACCAGTGTGGATAACTTGGAAAAAATATGTGTGCAATGTCAGGCGGGACAACACAAAAAATGCCTTTTCAAATCTAAAGAACAATCTAGCTGTGACTGTGAACACTGTTTAATTTATGGCTAGAATTAGTTTTAGCTTATGAAAATAACCTTTAATCATAACTATCCATATTAAATAAAAATGGAAAAAACTCCTAATGAATCAAAAGCTGAAGTAATTATTCGAATGTTTCCATCAGATGCAAACCCTGCTGGAAATGTTTTTGGTGGTGCAATTTTGAAACATATAGACATGGTTGCAGGAATTGTTGCACAGCGCTTTAGTCAAACAAATGCTGTAACTGTCAGCATGGATAAAATAAGTTTCTTAAAACCTGTATTTGTTGGAAATGTTCTATTTGTAAACGCACGTGTAAATTATGTTCAGAAATCATCTATGGAGATTGAAGTAAATGTAGAAGCTGAAGATATTGCAAAAGGAACACGTGTTCATACTGGGAATGCATATGTAACATTTGTGGCGTTAGATGATAACGGTAAACCTACTCCAGTTCCAACATTGCACATTGACAATCCTGAGGATCAAAAGCGTTTTGATGAAGGTAAACTTCGAATGGAACGCAGAATAAAAGAACGAAAAAATAACTTATGCGTCAAGTAATTTAATCTGGAAATTTTTCTAAAAAATCACACAACTTATAGATATTCTAAGAGTTGAATGAGTTATTATGATAAAAAGCAATTATGAGATTTTAGGTGTTCCTGAAAATGCATCTAGAAATGAAATTCGTAGTGCATTTAGAAATCTTGCATTAACACATCATGCAGATAGAGGTGGTCAAGATAAAGAATTCATTATAATCAAACAAGCTTTTGAAGATCTTAAGGAAGGAAAAAAATTTCCTGATTCACTTGATGAAAAAAAACGTAGGTCAAAATTCTTTTGGGGTACAGATGAAGAAGAACGCCTTCGTCAAAATACATTACTGTCTAATGATGTTGCAAGAGAAATTAAAATTGCACAAGAATGGATTGACGCATTAAACAGAACTGATGCAAACGGGATTAGATTATTTGGTTCAAATGAATTAGGTCAGGTAGAAATTGAACGAAAACCTTCTGGCGCTCTATTGATTAAAGGAAAATTTTGGGCTGGAAAAATTTCATACTCAAATCATGTTTTCATGTGGGGTAGTATGACTAGTCCTTACTTTTTAGTTAATGATGATTCAAAAACAATAATCCATCTGACACAAGGAACCTTCAAACTAATGGAACCGTTGGAAAATGGTTACAATATTGAAAATGGTTCACACATTATTGTAGATAATGGTGATATTGTTTGTGGTAACGTTAATGGAATAAGACAACAAGTGCCTCACCCAACAGGTCGTGTTGGAATGTCAATAACAAAAGAACATTTTACTAAACTAGAAGCTCCAAATGGAAAAATTATCGCAGGTGATGTACGTGAAACTGTTTTGCTAGACTCTAAAGAGATCTTGGTACTTAATTTAATTGACAATGTAATTGTAAGAGGAAAAAAAATTTTCATTTTTGGTCCTAAGGTAAGTTATGATGTATTTTTTGAGTTAAAGAAAGGTGGAATGATTCGTTTCTATGATAAAGGCTCTGGATTTGATATTAGTGATGATGCAATATTGAAACTTGAAAATGGAAAAGAATTCTTCTTAGATGATCTTAAAACTAAAAAATTAATTGGATTTGGAGGACAAGATATGACATATGATTTTCTAGATAAATTAGAAGAAAGTAGTGGTATAATTCCACCTAATTGGATATCTAAATTGTCTGGTTTGTTTAAGAAAAAATAATTACTTTTTAATTCCAAGTGCTCTGTTTTTCAATCTTAGTTGTGTACTTTTGCATTTTCTACATCTTGTAGCACTCATATCTAATCTTGCACCACATGAAATGCAAATTTTCATATGAAGTCGTGCTTTTTGTGCAATCTGCTTCTTTAGTGGATCTGCAACTGGCATAGTAATTCGTAAAAAATCTATTATTTATTCTGTTAGCTGTTCATTTTTCCAGATAAGAGTACTGCGACTTCGCCTGGTCTTTTTGCAACTGGAATGTTTGCTTTTTCAAACATGGTTATTTTTGATTCCGCAGAACCGTAATTTCCCATGACTATGGCCCCTGCATGCCCCATACGCTTTTCTTTTGGTGCTTGACGTCCAGCAATGTATCCTACTATTGGTTTCTTAAAACCTATATCGATGATATGTTGTGCCAAAATTTCTTCAGAATCTCCGCCAATTTCCCCAACTATTACTATGGCTTGAAGTTCTGGGTCATCTTTTACCATGTCAAATGCATCAATCATTCTTGTGCCATTTATTGGGTCTCCACCTATTCCTATAGTGATATTTTGTCCAAAACCTGCACTGGTTAAATTATTAGAAATCTCGTAAAGTAGCGTACCGCTTTTTGATAATACCGCAACTCTACCTGTTGAAAATGGACTGGCAGGCATAATTCCAACCATGATTAATCCTGGAATAATTACTCCTGGTGTATTAGGTCCGATAATTATTGCATCTTTTTTCTTTGCCAATTCAATTACCTCCATGGCATCTCTAATTGGAACATGTTCTGGAATTGCAACTAGTAGTTTAATTCCTGATTCTAATGCATCTTTTGCTGCTCCTAAGAAAAATTTCGCTGGAACAAACATTATTGATATTTCTGCACCTGTTGCGTCTACTGCTTCTTTAACTGATTCAAAAATTGGAATTTTATCTTCAAATTTTTGTCCACCTTTTCCTGGTGTAACTCCTGCAACAATATTTGTACCATATTCTAACATTAATTTTGTGTGTGTTGATCCATATTTCCCAGTAATTCCTTGAACAATTACCGGTTTTTTCTGATAATTACCGTCTGCATCTTTCTGCCCCCGAATAATTTCATAAATGTCTGTCATTTGTTTGTCTCCATTACTACTCCATTAATTGCTTCTTCAACAGAATCAAACATCTTTGTTTTTGTATCTTTTAGCATTTCTTTTGCCTCTTTTGATTTTGTACCCATGAGTCTTGCAAAAACTGGTATGTTGATTAAATTATTATCGTATGCTTGAATAAATGCTTCTGCAACAGTTGTGGTTTTAACAATTCCGCCATAAAGATTTACCAAAATACCTTTAACTCTTTTCATTTTACTAATTAGTTTCAATGCTTCATATACTGATTCTGTTGTTGCACCCCCACCTATATCAAGAAATGCTGCTGGTTTTCCACCGTTGTCTATAACAAGATCAAAAGTTGACATTACTAATCCTGCACCATTACCAATTACCGCAATATTTCCTTCAAGTTCGACAAGTGAAAATCCATTTTTCTCTGCTTGTTTTTCCAATTCTGATTTTTCTTGATACTGTTGTAATTCATCGTGCCTAAAGTTTGAATTGTCATCTGTCATCACTTTTCCATCAAGTGCAATTAATGTCCCATCTTTTAGAATTGCAAGTGGATTGATTTCTGCCAACTCTGCTTCTTTTTCAATAGTTAATTTTGATAGTTTTTGTAACATCTCTACAAATTGTTCTTCTTGTGAATCTTTCAATCCAATCCTGTTTGCAACTTCCTTTGCTGTCTGAACATCTACATTTCCTAACCCGACCTCACGAATTGTTTGATTTCTCACTGATTCAATCTCAACTCCTCCTTCTGATGAGGCTATGATTGTGTAGCATCTTTTACTTCTGTTCAGGAAAAGTGATAGATACAATTCTTTTTCTACATCTGCCATTTTTTCAAGTAAAATTGCACGTGTTTTCTCACCTTTGATTGACATGTTTAACAGTTGAGGATATTTGAGTTCAAATTCATCATCGCTGTTGCATCTTTGAATTCCTCCTGCTTTTCCTCTTCCTCCTACAGGCACCTGAACTTTGATAACAAATGGATATCCTAATTCCTTAGCATCTTTTCTTCCTTTTTCAATATTTTTTGAGGAAATACTTGGTGGAGTTTTAATGCCGAATTCTTTGAAAAGTTCCTTTGCTTGATACTCTAAAAGTCGCATAAATTTTATCTAAAAATGGAGTTTATATTCCATTAGCTATTCAAATTGGTCTTCTAACAAATCTACTACTTGTGCAAAAAGGTCTTTACTTTTTTTTAAGAGTCTATCTGGAAATTCATCTGTTGAAAATACAATTTGTTGTTTAATCTCTGGAATTACCATTCCCCCAGAAACAATCACTTGTTCAATTACATGTTCTTGAGTTAAGGTACAGATAATTTCTTCAAATGCATCCTCTTTTTCTTCTAGTGTTTCTCTGTACAAAACAATTGGTGTATTAGTTTGGCTGATGAAATTTGTGGCTTTTACCATTAATTCCTGTAAATGATGTATGGACCATGTATCTAGACTGATCTGTTTTACCATGCACTATTATGGCGAATTTATTATTTAACCCCTGCAGGTACTTGCTAACTCAATAACTAGTCAACCTTTAGTAAATTCACTCGACTGCGATCCTAATTTTTAGACCATCAATATCTTCATCTTTGTAATTTTTACACGATTCTGTGAAATCCACATTTTTGACTCTTACCAGAAATGCAATGTCTTTTGTCTTATCTTTAATCAAATCTAATGATTCTTGATCTAATTCTAAAATTGATGCTTTTTCTAAAATGTCTGTAGGATTGAACCCCTTTTCTTTTCTCAAAGTTTGAATACGTCTTGCCAAATCTTTAATCAATCCTTTTGCCATCATTTCGTTATCTCTTTCTAATGATATGATGACAATCAAATTCTGTCTTTTTGCAAATTGATATTTTTCATTAACCTCAAAGTCTACTATGAAATCTTGTTTATCTAATACGATTGAATTACCTTCAATTTGAAATGTATAACTCGCATTATTTTTCAATTCATTAATGATTAATTCTGGATCTGTTTCTTCAAACATTTTCAATAGTTTTCCCATGTATTGTTTTGCTTTTGGACCTATTGCACTTCTTTCTAATTCAATTTTAGGCACAACTGGTAATCCCTTTTGTTTTAATTCTAGATACTGTTCTATTCCTTCAGAATTATCAATCTCAAAAATTTTATAATTTTGTATATTCATTTGTGATTTTACGAGTTCTGAAAGTGATTCTAAGACTTGCTTCTCTCCTTTGTTCAAACAAATTAGCGCTTGATTTAATGGCCATCTTCTTTTTAATTTACCTTTCATTCTTGCAGCAGACGTTACAGAAACTGTTTCTTTTAACAAGTCAAATGACGTTTCAACTTTTTCATAAATTAATGATGAATCAACTTTAGGCCATGATTCGAGTAAAATGTTCTCTTTTCCAGGAAATATTGTTCTATACAAGTATTGTGAAGTGAATGGCGCAAATGGGTGAATCAATATGTTAATTGTTTTCAAAGTTTTAGCAAGAATTGCATAAATCGTAAACCGTCTATCTTTTTTTGAATCATCCTCATCCCATAATTCCGATTTAATAATTGGAATGTAGATCTGACTAAGAGAATTTATCAAAAAGTCTTCAATAGATTTTGCAGATTCGTGAAATCTACATGAATCATTTGTTTCAGTAGTTCGTTGTATCATTCTTTGGAGCTTTGATAGTAACCATACATCTGGTGGTGTTAGTAATTCTTTTTTCTTTGCCCATTCAATTGTAGATTCTTCTAAATTGAATTTATCATATTCACTATTTTGTTTATAAAATGTATGTAGGTGATATAGTGTACTGATTACTTGATATGGTCTTGACATTAACTCTGTGGTGCTAAAGTTTAATGGTTCAATTGGACTTGCTTTCCACATAAAATAAAATCGTACAAGATCTGCTGGATATTTTTCTAAAAGTTCTTTTGCCTCCAATACATTTCCTTTACTTTTACTCATTTTATTTCCATTTTCATCTAAAACATGTCCTTGAAACAAAAATGATTTGTAAGGTGAAACTGGTGTGTTGTTGTATATCACATTTTCAATCAAAAGTGTATATGCCCATCCTCTAGTTTGATCAATTCCTTCTGTAAAAAATGGTGCTGGAATTTTTTCTTTGTATGTAGCTTCATCTAAAGATGCAATTGGAGCAGAACCACTATTATGCCACGTATCGAGAACAAATTCTTCTCTCTGCATTATTGCATCGCATTTCTTACACTTCACTTTGATTTTATCAATCCACGGTCTATGTAATTCAAAGTTCTCTCCATCTGGTAATTCTATTGCTGATTCGACAATTTCTTTTCTTGAAAACAATCTTTCTATATTTCCACACTCATCACATTTCCAAATTGGTATTGGACATCCCCAAAATCTTTCTCGTGATATACACCATGGATGTTTTTCTTTAATAATTTCTAAGAATCTATTTTTTGGTTGATCAAAAAAGTATTCTACATCTTCTGCGGCTTTGATAGCTTTGTCTCCAAGTTTATCAAGCATATAGAAATATTCTCGACGAGCAAACCATACTAGTCTATGATTACAACGCCAGCATAATGGATATTTGTGCTTAATCGTTCCTATTCTCACTAGTGCATTTTTATCTTTCATTGCCTGAACTAGTTTTTCATCTGCATCTCTAACAAAAAGACCTGCATACTTTCCAGCATCTTCTGTAAATTTGACTTCATCATTGATTGGACAGAAAATGGTGACTCCACGTTTCATTGCAATATTATTGTCTTCTTCCCCGTTTGCTGGTGATAAATGAACTAATCCACTACCTGTATTAACATCCACAAAGTTTTCTGCAACCGTAACATGATAGTTATCTTGTTTTGAAATTTCTGCAAGTTTTGGTATTTCATCCAATAATGGGTGTATGTATTTTTTACCTTCCATTTCATTTCCCAAAAATATTTTTTCAATTTTATAATCTTCAATTTTTACTTCTATCATAAATTCTTCTAAACGTGTTTTTCCAACAATCCACGTTTCATTTTCTACACGAACTTCCACGTACTCTTCTTTTGGATTCACACCTACCATTGCATCTGTTACAAGTGTAAATGGCATTGTTGTCCAAACAATCAAAAATTTATCTTCTTCTGTAAGTTTTACCTTATAGTATAATGATGGATCTTTTACCATATCATATCCTTGATTAACTTCAGAATGACTCAATGATGTCTGGCAGCTTGGGCAATATGCTACAACTCTAAAACCTTCAGTCATTATTCCATTTTCATATGCTTTTTTCATTAATTGCCATTCTTTTTCAATAAACTCATCTTTGTATGTCCAGTATGCTTTATCTTGGTTAAATGACATTCCGATTAATTTATCAACTTCCACCCATTTTGCATGATATTTCTTTACGATGTCCTTGCATTTTGCAACTAGTTTTTCAATATCTTTAGTTGATTTAATATCACTTTTACCATTTTCAATTCCAAGCTCTTTTTCTGCTTGTAATTCTACTGGTAATCCTTGTGTATCCCATCCTGCATTAAAAATGACTTTGTTTCCTGCTAAAACATTGTACCTGTACCATAGGTCTTTAAACACTCTACCTCTTAGATGTCCTGCATGTGGGATTCCATTCAATGTTGGAGGCCCCTCGATAAACATTATCTCATTTTTTTTACTTTCATCTTCTTGAATTAATTTTGAAATGTCTTTATCTTTCAAATCTTCTTGCACATTTTTCTCAATTTGTTTTATATCGAACTTTTCTACAAGTTTCATCTATCGTTTGAAAAGGTATTTCATATAAAATCTCTTTGAGGAATATATACTGGAATCTAGTTGAGTAATTATTGATTAATGTCTTGGTTGTGGGTTCTGGAGGACGTGAACATGCTTTGTCATGGAAATTATCTGCTTCTGATAAAATTGATCAAGTTTACACTGCACCTGGAAATGGAGGCACATCTCAAAATATTGAATTATCTGCAAATGATATTGAAGGATTGGCAAAATTTGCTCAGGAAAAAAACTGCTTTACTGTAGTTGGACCTGAAGATCCACTTGCTGCAGGAATTGTAGATGTGTTCATTAAAAAGGGACTTCCTGTATTTGGACCAACTCAAAATGCTGCCAAGTTAGAATCGAGTAAAATTTGGGCAAAAGAATTCATGAAACGAAATTCTATACCTACTGCTGATTTTAAAATATTTGATGATGCACAAAATGCAAAAGATTTTGTCAAATCTTATGAAAAATCTGTTGTAATAAAGGCGGATGGTCTTGCTGCGGGAAAAGGTGTAATTGTTTGTCAAAATAAAGATGAGGCAAATGATGCAATAGATGAAATTTTGACAAAAAAATCATTTGGAGATGCAGGTTCAAAAATAATTATTGAAGAAAGAATTGATGGAATTGAAGCATCTTACATTGCACTTTGTGATGGTAAAATAGGGATTCCTATGGCTACGAGTCAAGATCATAAACGAATTTTTGATAATGATGAAGGTCCAAACACTGGAGGTATGGGGGCATATTCTCCTACTCCTATAATTGATGAAAAACTTGCATCTGAAATACAAGAAAAAATAATTGATAAAACAATTAATGCAATGCATCAGGAAGGAATTGATTTTAAAGGATTTCTTTATGCTGGAATAATGATAAAAAATGGTACTCCATATGTTCTTGAATATAATGTTCGAATGGGTGATCCTGAATGTCAGCCAATTTTAATGCGTTTTGATTCTGATTTGTATGATTACCTACGTGCATCATCTGAAGGAAAATTAAATGAGTTGCCTGAAATATCTTGGAAAAAGGACTATTCTGTATGTGTTGTATTGGCGTCTAAGGGATATCCTGCATCATACACTAATGGTGATGTAATTTCTGGATTTGATGACATTCCATCAAATTCATTTGTATTTCATGCTGGAACAAAAAAGCAAGATGACAAAATAATTTCTAACGGTGGTCGTGTTTTAGGAGTTACTGCATTAGGTTCTACCTTACAGAATGCAATCGATAATGCATATGATGCATGTAAAAAAATACAATGGAGTAACAAGTACCACAGAAATGATATAGGAAAAAAAGGTCTTTCTTGTTTATGATGTTTTTATAACGTCTCTTTCTGTAATTATCCAATCCATTTTGATATCTTCCGCTGAAACTGGAATTGATTTGACAATTTGTTTTGAGTATGAAAGTGCAATCTTAATTGCATTGTCCCCTTCAAGATATTTATCATAAAATCCCTGTCCATATCCAACTCTGTTTCCTCCGTTATCCAATCCTACACATGGAACTAAAATCACATCATGTTTTTTCTGAACTGGTGCATTATCTTTTGGTGCTGGTATGTCAAATTCACCTTTTTCTAATTTTGTTAAATCATCAATTATTCTAAATGTCATGGTTCCGTTTGATATTCTAGGCAATGAAACACTCTTTTTTCCATTTAATAACTGAGTGATTAATTCGACAGTTTTTACTTCACTTCCTATTGAATAATAACAACCGATAGACTTTGCCTCTGAAATTACTTTTGTCTTCATCAATTTTGATATAATCTTTTCACTATGGATTACCATCAACTCAAATGATGTTGAATCTCTTTTTTCTAAAAGATGCTTACGTAAAGCATCTTTTTCAGGATTTAATGTCAATTCCCTTTGATATTGCAGCTGCAGTTACAGTATTTTTCAAAAGCATGGCAACTGTCATTGGTCCTACTCCCCCTGGAACTGGTGACGCAAAAGAAGTTTTTTCAATAATTTCTGAATAATCTGTATCTCCTAATAATTTTCCTTTATGTCTTGTAGTTGCAACATCAATTACCACTGCACCGTCTTTTATCATATCAGATGTAAGCTTGAAAATCTCTCTATTACCCACTCCTGTTATTATTATGTCTGAGTCCAAACAAATTTTCTTTAGATCTTTAGTTTTTGAATGACATGTAGTGACAGTTGCATTATTTTGTAATAAAAGATGATAGAGTGGTTTTCCTACTAAATTACTTCTATTGATCACCACTACATTTTTTCCTTCTAATTCAATATTGTAATATTTACACATCTCAATTATTCCTGAAGGTGTACATGCAACTAACATTGCTTTTCCTATTGACAAAAGTCCAACATTTGATGGTGTTAAACCGTCAACATCTTTTTCTGGTAAAATTTGTGTTGTTGTATTAAACTCACTAAGATGTGATGGAAGTGGCAGTTGTACTAAAATACCATGAACTGTTTCATCTTCATTTAATTTTCTGATTAATTGGTTTAATTCTTCCTGTGTAATATCTGCTGGGGGGGTATGATCTTTTGTTAATATTCCAACTTCTTTACACGCTTTATGTTTATTTCTTACATAAGTTGCAGAAGCTGGATTATCTCCAACTACAATTGTTGCAAGACATGGATTGATTCCTTTTGATTTTAAGTCCTTAATTATTTTTGAAACTTTGTCTTTGATATTTTTTGCAACTTCTAAACCATCCATTTTTGTTCCAGTCAATGTTGGTTAATTCTCAAAGCTAATAATAAATCCTTGAAAATCACCGAAAAGAAATTATTTGGTTAAGAAAAATCGATGACATGTTCGTTGCAATTGTTGAAATTGTTCTTAAAGATGAGAAAAAAGATGATTTTAAGACTTGGATAACGGAGTCAAACAAAACTTTATCAAAATTTGAAGGTTTTGTTTCAAGAAGATTATTAGAATCCCAAGATGGTGGAAATCGAATAATGGTTGAATTCCAAAATATGGAGTCATTTCAAAAAATGCATTCTAGTCCTGAACACTCAAAATTCGCTGATCAGTTACCTGAATTTATGGCTCAACCTCCACAACGTAACTCCTTCCAAGTAGTTGCCAAATAAAATGAAATTTGAGTATGATACAACAAAATACATTCGAAAAATAAACAGTGGAACTTCATATTTTAATACATTTCTTGATAAGGATACTCTTGCTGCTGGAATATTGGTTTTAAAACCTGGTGAAGAAGACACTCAACTTCCACATGAATCTGATGAAATGTATTATGTTTTAGACGGTGATGGATTTCTAAAAATAAAAAATAAAAAATATAAACTTAAAAAAGGAAAAGCATTTTTTGTACCAAAAGACACTGAACATTATTTTTTTGGAAACAAGACTAAATTAGTAGTATTGTATTTTTTTGGCGGTCCTGACTCTTAACTTGAAATTTTAACTTTTCTTCCTTTGATTGATAGTTTATTTTTAGCAAAAAGTTCTACTGCTTTTGGATAAATCTCATGTTCTTTTGAAAGAATTTTCTTTGTCAATGTTATTTCTGTATCCTTATTACTAATCTTAACAATTTCTTGTATGATTATTGGACCTGTATCAACACCATCGTCTACAAAATGTACTGTACATCCTGAATATTTTGCACCAAACGCTATTGCTTGTTTCTGTGCATCTAATCCTGGAAATGCCGGAAGAAGTGCAGGATGAATGTTTAAAATTTTATTTTTATATTCTTTAATGAATTGTGGACTAATAATTCTCATAAATCCTGCCAAACAAACCAGTCCGTTTGTAGGTGTTACTTTATATTTTCTTAAAGTTGAAATAACTTCTTTATCAAACTTTAATCTATTTCCTTTATACTTTGAACTATCAATTACTGCTGTTTGAATTCCCATTTTCTTTGCAATTGCTAATCCTTTTGCGCTTGATTTGTTTGAAATAACTACTGCTGGGTTTATTGGAATCTTCTGTTTTTTAATTGCCTTAAGAATTGATTCCATATTGCTGCCTCTACCTGAAATCAAAATTCCCAGATTTTTCAATACCTGATTTTATCTATGGAATAAATTAAACGCTGTGTTAGTTAAGATTCGATCAAACTTACAATTTATAATCAAAATTGTATGATGTGATGTAATGAGAAATGTTAGATTAACAAAAAATGGAATCGAGTGTCCTAATTCAAGTTCAACTGTGTACTTAGATCCAAAAAAAATTAAAAACGCAGGAGTTCATTTTGTCTCACATGCTCATATAGATCATCTTCCAAATGGTGGTGATGGAACTATTTTATCGTCTATTGAAACTAATAAAATCGCCGAATTTCGAGGATTTTCACTAAAAAATTCTATTGACACACTTGATAATTTCACTCTTGTAGATAGTGGGCATATTTATGGTTCTAAGGGCTTACTTTTTGATGATATTTTTTACACTGGTGATATTTCTTTACGTGACCGTGGTTTTTTAAAAGGTGCAAAAGTTCCAAAATGTAAAACTCTAATCACTGAATGTACTTTCGGTTTACCTGAATTTATTTTTCCACCTGTCGATGAGATTGTTAAACAGGTAAATGAAATAATTGCTAACTTGTACTCCAAAGGAAAACCTGTTATTCTTTTAGGATACGAATTAGGAAAAGCACAAACACTCTCTCAGTTATTTGGTGACTGGGATCCAATCTATTATCATGACTCTGTAAAAAAAATGAATGATTTACATCGTTCAATGGGTGTTCCATTAAAAGATTCTATTGGTCATACTGAGGCTGAATCGGAAGGACTCTTAAATAAAAAACCCTGGGTTATGGTTGCTCCTATGATGAGTGCAAAAAATAATTTTATTAAAGACATGAAATCGAAGTATGATGCGATAACAATTGGTTTTAGTGGTTGGCCAAATTCTAAAAAATTCGGTTTCTCACGAGGAACTGACTATTCTATTCCATTAAGTGATCATTGTGATTACAATGAATTAGTTCAACTTGTAAGACAATCTGGTGCTGAAAAAGTTTACACAATTCATGGATTTGTTGATGAATTTGCTATGGATTTAAACAAACTTGGATTTTCGGCACAACCTTTACGTGAATCCTCTCTG